>CANBUA010000121.1 GCA_947372535.1 Burkholderiales bacterium | reverse complement strand
CAGCCCGGCCTCGACCAGGCGCTGACGCCGCTCCTTGCGACGCGCGTCCGCATCCACGCCTTTGTGCGATCGGGTGACGCGGGCATAGGCAGGACGTTCGGACTCGGCTTCACTCATGCCGCGATTGTCTCTTACTCAGCCCCCACTTCGACACGGTGTTCGGCGGTCCGTCCGATCTGGCGCCACTGCATGCCAACACACACATCGACGCCGCGCAGGGCCTGCCTGTCAATGCCATCACAGCGGCCACGTCCGTGGGCTATCACTGCGATGTTGATGGCGTGGGCAGCTACGACATCCCCGTGTCCATGTCGGCATCAGGCGTTGGCCTGGTCTACAAGACAGGTGCACCTTTCGAGTTCGACTATGGCCGTGGCATCTTCCATGTGCCGCCACAGGCGGTGAATGACATACTGGCCCAGACACCCGATGCGACAGGCTTTCGCACACGCGTGACCAACCTGGAAATGCTGGCTGACAACGCTTTGCCTGCGACCCAGAATGCAGCCGTCGATCCTTACATCAGCACCATCGAGCCAATCCATGTGGGTCAGCCTGTGAACCCCGTGTTCCCTGATAACGGTGGCGCGGTGTCTCCCATCAAGTTTCAGGCGGGCAAGGTTGGCCTGCTTCACGTTTATCTTGGTCATGCAGATGCAGTCATCGACTTGTTCGATGCGCCCAATCAGCCGATCAAGTCGATCAACGTGAGCTGCCCTGCGCACCAGCCACTGGTGCCGCTGTTCCCAGCAACCGTCATCAAGTAAGGCCGATGGACATCTGCTGGGGGCGCTACCCCGCGGGGTCATCAGCCTGCGCATGCGCGACCGGATCCACCCGGGTGTGTACTGCTACATCCGGTAAGGGTCAATCAGTGGCGCGTGGTGCGTGTGACTTGCAAAGGCCAACATCCATTTCCCGGGCGACGTCGCTGGCCGATCGACCATCTCTTGCGGCCGCTCTCGTTGCCTCGCGAAGGGCGCCGTGATCCACTCGCTTGAACTGTTTGGGTACCCCGGCACCATCTGGGTGTTCAAGACACCCAAGGGCATGAAGGGCAGGGTGCAATTGCTGGGTCGCCTTGCATGGTCTGACGCGCCCAAGACCAATCGCTCAGTGCGGGCCGTGATGTAGGGCATGAATCCAGATTGCGCCTTGAGCCTGCCATCGCCCGTGATGCTCAACAAGCTCAAGGAGATGGTCGATCTCAATGAGCTTGAGCGGTTGCTGTGCAGCGACATGCCACATCTGTTCAACATCGCTCACTCGGCCGTTAGCGCCGGCGGCCAGCCGCCGATGCTCTAAAGCGCCGCGAGCGTGTCGCTCCGCAAGCCGGTCAGCACGGCCTCACCCGATTGGCGGTCCACGCGAAATTCACCGTAGCGTGCCGCCCGAAAGCGGTCTCCCGTTCCTTCTTGGAAGAAGAAAGCGTTGGTGCCGAGCCAGACGTGGCCGTTGCGGATGCGGTAGCGAATCTTGATCGACCCCGCGGAGGGGGTGTCGGCCAAGGTGGCGATGTGCCTGTCATCGAGCTTGATCGCAGCGAGGGCCTCTTCACCATTGCGCAAGTGGCGCTGGCCAACCGCGTTGCGGCGCGCGATGTCATCCGCCATGGCGAAGCGCAGCGCCATGTAGTCGCCTTGCATCAGTGAACGCGGATCGACCGGCGCCAGTGGCAGGTAGGCCACATCGCCGTCACGCTTGATGCGCTCCTTGCCCAGGATGGCGACATTCGTGGCGCCGAGCACGAGCAAGGCGCCCAACACGATGAGCCCACGCAACACCACTGATTTCATGAAGGCTCCTTCGTGCGCAGGACATGTGCGGCGACAAGGCAAACGCAGCCCAACGTCAACATCAACAGCGACTTGGTCAGCAGGCTGGTGCCCAGCGCGTAGTAGAAGTTGCTGATGTGAAGCAGCGCAGCGACCACGCACAGGGCCATCAGCCCGCGTTGGCGCAGGGCGAAGGCCGCAGTCAGGGCGCCGAGTGCACCCAGCGCAGAGAGCAGGGGCCACAGCGCAAGGTAGTCCACAACCTCAGCCGGCCCGCCGAACCAGCTGAACGACTCGAACGGGTGTGAAGCCAGTGTGGCGAAGGCAAGGCCGCCAATCAGGCCAGTGATGACCGAGGGCACGGCGTGGGCCCAACTGCGCCCCGCCCACAAGGCCTCTCTGCGGATTGCCAACCAAAGGACGGCAGCCACAGGCCCCCAGGCCAGAACCCAAGCTGTGAGCGCTGCAGGCAGCGATGCGCTGTGCGGTGTGGCAGCCTGATACCCGCCGCCAGGCTCGTCGAACAAGGCGAAGCGCACGGTCAGCGCCCAAGCGATCAAGGCGAAGAACGTGGACAGTGTGCGGTGCAGGCGGTTCGGCATCACAAGGGTCATCACGGCCTGCAGCAGCAGCGCGGCACCTGAGAACGAAGCGAAGCCGTGCGCGTTTTTGGCCATGGCGAACAGCACCAGGCATTGACCGGCCATCGACAGCGTCAGCGCGAGTTGCGCCACAAAGGCATGCCCATCATCCTGATCAGTCTTGAACAGGCCCCAGGCTGCCGCCAACAACAGCGCACCAGAGAAGGCGGCCTGGCTGGGCGTTTCCGGGTGGAAGAGCATGTAGACCAGCAGCAGGGTGAGGCCGCCTGCGGCCCAGCCGCAGATGCCCAGCAGCAAGCTGATCGCCAGTGGCCTGCGGAGTGCGGCCCGCGTCGTCACAGGATGGTTCATGGCGCAGCCTCACCCTTGGCCGCATCTCGCCACTCGTGCAACAGGTGCATCAACAGCTTGCCGGCCACTGAAGAGCTGCTGATCAGCCAGGCCACGATGACGAAGAGTTGTTCAATGTCCACCCGCGGCATCGAATGCGCCAGCCAGACGGTGGAGATGGCGATCCAACAGGTAGCGAGCACGGTGAGCGGGAACACGTCACGGCGATGCGCCAGCGTCGCGCCAGCAATGCCCATTGAGATCAAGGCGTACAAGCCGATGACCGTTGCACTGTGCGCGCTCACCTCCGGCATCGATGCGGCGGCGCCGTAGCCAAGGCCAATGCCAAGCAGCAGCTGGGGCAACCACCCTGGCGCTGACTGGGCAAAGCGCGAGCGCCGGAGCAAATGGAAGAGGCCGGCCCCAAGCAGGTTCACAAGACACGGGAGCATCAGCAGCGCACCCCGGTCACGGCTCCAGCCGTCCACAAAGCGCCAGAAGAAGTGATCGAGCCCCAAGACACCGCACAGCAGCGCGAGCCCGACATTGAGCACGACCCACCACACCGCCCAGACGGCACCCGACAGTGCTGCGATGGCGAAGGGCAGCGTGAGGAGTGCCCAGGTGAAGAAGAGTTCGTGGGTGTCCGCGCCAGTCTGGTAGGTTTGGCCGAACAAAGCGAGCAGAGCGCCCGTCAAGAGCGTGGCCAGGAGCAGCGCGGCCTGACCCGCGCGCGATGGTGGCGGCCGTTGCAGCGCCACCCCCACGCAGAGTGCGATGCCTGCCTCCAACAAGCCAAAGCGTCCGGCGAGACCCCAGGCCTGCCAATTTGCCGCGACAAAGAAAATGACGCCTGCCCCCAGAGAGCCCAGGCCCGCGGCCTGCAGCAGGCTCGCCGCGAAGGCACGCCATTGGGCAGGCGTGGGGCGGTCACCGTGGCGCATGGGTGTGAAGGTATTCATGGCACGAGCATAAGGGCGATGCCAGCGCTCTGTGCGCCAACGCACCGTGCGACAAGCCTCATCAGGCCATGATTTTGCGATGTCACTTCAGGATTCATCATGGCCCTTCCGACCACAGCCACCATCGGTAACCCAAGGCGCGAACGTCCGCAGCCCGATGCCGATGCGGAAACCGCGTCGGCGTCATCCAGCCCCGTATCGTGGGCAGCCATTTTTGCTGGGGCCGCTGGGGCCGCCGCACTGTCTTTGATCCTGTTGATGCTGGGTACGGGATTGGGGCTCTCCTCCGTCTCTCCATGGGCACACGATGGCATCAGCAAGACCGCCTTTGGCCTATCGGCCATCCTGTGGGTCACGTTCACACAGTTGATGGCCTCGGGCATGGGCGGCTACCTGGCCGGCAGGCTCAGAACAAAGTGGGTGGAAGTTCATCGCGACGAAATCTACTTCCGCGACACGGTCCACGGCTTTCTGGCTTGGGCGGTGTCCTCTCTGGTGACAGCTGCATTGCTGACTTCGGTGATTGGGTCGATCACCAACAGCGGTGTGCAAGCTGGGGCTGCTGTTGGGGGCGGCATCGCAAGCACCGCTGCGGCGGCCACGACTGGCGCTGCTGCCATGGCAGGCTCTGAAGCGGTGAAGTCAGATGGCAGTACCAGGGCCATGGACTACTTCATCGATTCATTGTTCCGAAGGGACACCACGATTGCCGCAACCGCTGCTCCCGCGGGTAGCAGCGAGATGCAAGGTGGCGCAGTAACGCCAGCGCCTCTGGCTGAAGTCGGTCGCATCTTCATGACCGCCATTCATATGGAGGCGTTGTCCGCGCAGGATGTTCGCTATGTGGGTCAGTTGGTTGCGCAACGCACCGGGCTGTCGCAGCAAGAAGCCGAAAAGCGCGTGACCGATACGTATGCCGGCGCACAAGCCAGTTTGCATGCTGCACAGACCGCCATGGTTCAAGCTGCTGATGCCGCGCGCAAGGCATCGGCCTACGCCGCGTTGTGGCTCTTCATTTCCTTGCTGAGCGGTGCGTTTGTTGCCAGCCTGGCTGCCACCGTGGGTGGGCGGCAACGAGACGCCTGAGGTCAATCTGGTCCGCACACTTCGATTCACCTCAGCTCACTGCAAATTTGGAGGCAACCATGCGCTCACTGCTTTTGCTTTTTCTCGGCATTCCTATCCCCATCGTCATTTTGATTGCGCTGTTCGTGCATTGACGACACACCTCAACATCCCCAAGGTCTTCTCAAGACCGCAGCGCCGCACAAGGCAATCCGCCCCGGTCATTGCAATCTTCGTCGTCCTTGCCTGCAGCTGGCCTTGCGACTTGGGTCTGCTTCGCCGTGGCCCAAGTCGAGGAGGAGTTGCACCCCTTGAACGAACTTGCGGGCATGCACTTTGAAATCTGACGCAACGCCGCGCAACGAACCCGAAGGAGTGACATGTCCAATCCCTGGCTGAAGAAAAACCCGTTCATGAGCATGTGGCTGAGCGCGGCGAACCGCATGGTCGGTTCGCTGCGCAGCCAGGTTACGCCACAGGCAAAGCGGGCGGTGAACGCAGCGGTGGCCGAGGCCGCGAAAGAGAATGTCAAGCTTTGGTCTGCAGCACTCAGAGCGTCTCCGGCGCAGAGCAAACCCAAGCGAAAGCGCTGATGCACGGCGCTGGTGACAAATTTGGCCACTCTGGCCTCTCTGGTGGGTGTTGGTGAGCGCCTCAGTTGGCGAGGTATTCACTTTCACGTTGCGATGCCGATAAACCGGTGTGACTCCCTGTGTGGCACCCCACAGTGACTCTGCTCGTCTGCCTGGCACCTTCACCCATTGCGCAACTTGAGGACTGGATGAACGCGAGCACGCCTCAGCCTGCCCCTGAATCGGTGGACGCTGCCCTGGCACAAGGACTCGCGCGGTTACGCTTTCCAGCCGAACTTGAGATCCTGTTTCAACAAGAGACGCTAGAGCCACGCCGCAAGCTGTTGACTGCTTGCGGCCTGCTTGGCGCGGCCGGCATTGTCGTGGGCTCGGCCAACTTGAGCAAGTTGTCACCAGACATTGTCGAGCAGGTCAAACCTATCCTGATTGGGATCGTTTTGAGCATCTTGCTGTGCTTGATCCTGTCGTGGCTCGCCCCCAAGAAATGGCGTCGTCCCTGGCATGTAGAGGTGCTGACTGCCGGAAATGCGTTCAGCGTCATTGTGCTGCTCATCTGGATGGGTACGGCCAGTCGTGTCGATACAACCTTCACGCACCTGGCCACGATTGCCAGCGTCGTGACCTATGCCTGCATCGCCGCGCGTCAGCGCTTTGTTTGGTCGCTCGGCTTGGCCGTGTTGTCCTTCGTGGGGTGTGTGACTTTTGTCTCAGGCCACACACCCATGCAGGCGCTTGTGATGTCTGGCAATGTCAAGCTGATGGCGCTTACCTACACGTTTGCTCTGATGGCCAACTATGCCTTCGAGCACAACGAGCGCAAGACCTGGCTGATGCGCAAACAGCAGGAATATCAGCGCGGTGCGCTTCATGAAGCCTCTGAGCGGTTGCGGAGACTGTCTGTTGAGGATGGGCTCACTGGCTTGTTCAACAGACGCAAGTTTGATGCGGACATCGCATTGGCTTGGTCCAAGGCCACGACGACTCGGCAACCCTTGGCAATCCTGGTGCTGGATGTGGACTTCTTCAAGCGCTACAACGACACCTATGGTCATCAGGCGGGCGACACCTGCCTCATCACCGTGAGCCAGGAAATCCTCAAAGTGGCCCAAGGGTTCGGAGGCATCGCCGCCCGCCTCGGAGGTGAGGAGTTTGGCGTTCTCCTACCCGGCCTCACGCTGGACCAAGCCCACATGGCCGCAGCTGCCTTGTGTGAAGGTGTGCGAGGCGCCTGCATCCCCCATGGAGCGTCCGACGTCTCGACCTTCGTCACCGCCAGCGTGGGCATGGCCCAGGCCTGGCCCGCACAGGGGGGCAGCCCTCAGTGCCTCATAGACGCTGCCGATCGTGGTCTATATCGGGCCAAAGAAGGCGGGCGTGACCGGGCTTGTGCGGCAGACATGACACAAGGCGCCGCGACGCAGCCGCTTCGAACGCAAGAGGGAGGCCCAGCGTCAGACGTGGCTGCCATGCATCAGGCGCTCCAGGCGCCCGATGAGGCCTATGCCCAAACCCTGCGGGGCAAGTTTCGCTGGCTGAGCTTTCCCGACGATATGGAGGCGCGCTACCGTCAACAGGATTTCGATTACCGCCGCAAATTTCTTGCTGCAATGGTCGTTGTCGGGCTGGTCATCTACAACCTCTTTGTTTACAGCAGTCGTGCGATGTTTCCAGACGTTCAGTCGGGCGTACTGATGGCGCAATTCGGCTTGAGTGCGATCATGTTGGTACTGGCGATCGGTAGCTACAACTTGAAGCTGTCGTACGGATGGCGGGAAGCGACTTTCAGCTTTGGTACCGCATTGATGGCCGTCGTGTCCACCTGGGTTCTGTCACAAAGTCAGCAGCTATCGGCATTCAGCTGTGCGCTGTGTCTCGTCTTGATCCCGATGTTTTCCGGCGTGGCCGCACGCCAGCCATTTTGGTTTACCTGCGGCCCTGCCGTGATCACACCGCTGGCATTCTGTTGGCTGTTCAAGCCGGTTGGTGAGGTGCAGACTCTGGTGTACGTGGATGACCTTTTCGTCATCGTCAACAGCACGGTCTATACCCTGATCCTGGCCTACACGCTGGAGTACGGTGCCCGCAAAGACTGGCTGCTCTCCCAGATTGAGCGTCTGCAACGCGAGGCCTTGCAGGTGGTGACGCGGTACCTGCATGAGCTGTCGGTGCTGGATCCGCTGACAGGGATCAACAATCGCCGGCAGTTTGAAGATGACTTTCAGCGGATTTGGGCCGATAGCCTGCGAGGCCGACGTTCACTTGCCGTGGTGATCATCGACGTGGATTTTTTCAAGCTCTTCAACGATGGCTACGGCCATCCGGCTGGAGACCGTTGCCTCAAGCAGGTGGCTGCCGCCATCAGCCAGACGGCTCAAGCGAGCAAGGGCCTCGCAGCACGGCTAGGCGGTGAAGAGTTCGGCATCTTGCTACCTGACTTCAATATGGAGCAGGCCATACAAATGGGCGAGCGCATTTGCAAGGCAGTGCGGCACGCGGGCATTGAACACCGCTACACAAAAGTTGCGGACCAGTTGACGGTGACCGTCAGCGCCGGCGTCGCCAGCACATGGCCAGAAGCAGACGCGAGCCCGCGTGTGTTGTTGACCATGGCCGACGATGCCCTGTATCGCGCCAAGAAGTCGGGTCGCAATCGGGTTGCCTCTGGGGACTTGCAAGCGGAGCCCTTGGCCAGCAGTGGGTACCCGTTAGCCTGCACAGGAACGCAGGCCCGGATCAAACAGGCCGGGCCGACAGCCAGTCAGGGCGTGGTTCAAGTTCTTTCGTCGAATGCCGAAGACGAGGTGGCAGCCCCGATCCATCGAGGGCGCAGCCGCAGCAAGCGAGAGCCCATTGGCCCGGCGGAGATCAATTCTGAGCCATGACGAACGAGCGATCTGCCCCTCCGTATGAGCCGGCCAGTGCGGCGCAAGAGCCGTCACGCTTCAGGCGGCACGCTTGGCTCGCGACCATTGATGTCTTGTGGCTAGGTCGAGACTGGCGGCTGCGCAAGCAGCTTTCACTGATCTCTACCGCCATGGCTGTTTACATGCTCAGCCTGCTGGCCCAATGGAATGCAGTCAGTTTAGGGTGGGTCGATCAGGACTCGCCACGATGGCTGACGGTCTTGATCCTGGTTGGCGCCTTTGGCTTCTATGGGATTGTCCGATCCGGCGTGACGCAACGGTTGAGCGACCCGGCATTGGTGTTGCCACAGATGCTGTTCGGGATCGTGGTGATCGCGGTCGCGTATCAGATCAACCCGCTCGTCCGGGGCGTGCTGCCGATGCTGGTGTGCCTGGTGCTCATGTTTGGTGCCTTTGATCTCAGCCCCAGGACCTGCCGCTGGCTGGGTGTGTTCGCTGTGGCGGTCTTTGGGGTGTCGATGGGCACGGCGACCTTATGGCACCCCGAGGTCTTCCCGCCCTTGGTGGAAATGCACCACTTCACCTTCGTCTCCGCCGTGCTGTTGACGATGGGCGTGCTCGCCGGCCACATGAGCCGGCTGCGTGCTGACTGGAAGCGACAAAAGCGGGAGCTGCGCGAGGCGATGGCGCACCTTGAGCAGGGACGGCAGGAGATGTCCGAGGCTCGTGCTACGGCGGAGGCTGCAAACCGCAGCAAGTCCGAGTTCCTGGCCAACATGAGCCATGAGATTCGAACGCCCATGAACGGCGTCATCGGCATGGCCGAGCTGCTGATGTCGACCTCTCTGGCACCGCGCCAGCGGCACTTTGCGCGATCGCTGTACTCGTCCGCAGAAGCCATGATGCGCCTGCTCAATGACATCCTGGACTTCTCGAAGATCGAGGCGGGGCGCATGGGGATCGAGCGGCTC
This sequence comes from Burkholderiales bacterium, assembly GCA_947372535.1. The sequence continues at coordinate 4,064 of CANBUA010000121.1, read as the reverse complement.
CCCTTCAGTCCTGCAAAGTTGGCAGCAGCAACCGCAGCTCACTGGTCCGAGTCGGCGCAGGCCAAAGGCCTTGAAATCACCTGCAATCTTGCAGTGGACATTCCGCCCTTGGCTTGGGGTGACCCTCATCGCCTGCGCCAGTGCATGGACAACCTGGTCAACAACGCGGTGAAGTTCACGTCGGCGGGGGAGATTGAAATCTGCCTGTCGCTCGCGTCGGGCGTGGCGGATGGCGAAACCTGTTTGCGGTTCAGCGTGCGCGACACCGGTGTGGGCATTGCGGAGGACGTCAAACACCGATTGTTCGCAGCCTTCTCCCAGGCGGACACGTCCACCACGCGAAAGTACGGTGGCAGCGGCCTGGGCTTGACCATCACGCGACAACTTGCCGAGTTGATGGGCGGACGCGTTGGCTTGGAAAGCACGGTCAATGTTGGCACGCTGATGTGGCTGTCCATTCCCTTGGAGGTCGTTGTTGCAACAAGGCCTGAAGACACGGAGCTGCCGAGCGTGCCTCGTGGCCTGCACGTTCTGGTGGTCGAGCAGCACGCGGGCGCCCGGTCCATCATGGTGGATTTGCTCAACCGCGTTGACGCTGTCACGGAAGTGGCCCTGGGCACCGCTGCTGCGTTGGAGCAGCTCAGCCGGGCCGGTAGCGAATCTCCATTCGACGTCGTCATCTATGCAGAGCCCGATTGCGCGGGCCGCGAGTCGGCGTTCGCTCAGCGCGTGAGCGAGTGGTCAACCGATGGTTGTCCGCGCCTGATCAAGCTGGTCCCCATGAGCACATTGGCCGAATTGGACATCCATGCGGTTTCGGGCGTGCATGCGTGGCTGCCGAAGGCGGTGACCGAATTCGGGCTGTACGAAGCGCTGGCGGAGGCGTTCAGCGACGAAGTGACTTTGAAAGCCCGCACGCTGGACTCTGGCTTCGGGCAACTTCCGGCACTGAACCGGCACGTGCTGTTGGCTGAGGACAGCTCGGTCAATGCCGAGATCGCCACCACGCTCTTGCATGACCTGAACTGCACAGTCATCCGAGCCGTCAACGGCGAAGAGGCCGTGAAGTGCTTCCAAGCGAACCGCTTTGATCTGATCCTCATGGATTGCCAGATGCCACGCATGGACGGCTTCGAGGCAACCCGCCTGATTCGTCAGCTCGAAGCCGAACAGGCCACTTCGGGCGCTGGCGCCGTTGAAAGGCGTACACCCATCATTGCGCTGACGGCGAACTCGCTCAGTGGGGACCGGGAGCGCTGCCTTGACGCGGGATTTGACGATCACGTTGCCAAGCCGTTTCGCCGTTCCCAGCTGCGCGCGACCATGGCGCAATGGGCGGGAGAGCGAACGGTGCAAGACGCCGCGCCCTCGGCTGAGACCGGATCGGCAACCTTGTCCGCGGTCAGCATCGATCGCGAGTCCCTGCTCAAGCGGCTGCAGGTCGGGGGGCGCGTGCGCCCGGCCTTGGTGGCAAAGGTCATTGAACTGTTCCTGACAGACACGCCGCCCATGCTCAACGAGCTGGATCTCGGGCTTGAACGCGGAGATCAACGCGCGGTTGAACGCATCGTGCACACCATCAGGTCCTCGGCCAACTCCGTCGGTGCATTCGCACTCTCAGAGCTGGCCAGAGTGGCGGAGGAGCAAGCCAGGAAAGGGGCTCTGGAGGCCGTCAAGCAGGTGATCGGCGAGATCCACCGTCAATTCGATGCCGCCATCGCGCAGCTGGAAGCATTGCGCGGCGAACTGCTGCTGCAGCAAGCCACGGATGTCGTCAAGACATGAATCTGACAAACCCAAGCCAGACTGTGCTGGTCATCGATGACGACCCCATCGTCCGTCTGATGGCTGGAGAGGCTTTGAGCGACGCTGGTTACACCGTCCTGCAAGCGTGCGATGCAGAGACGGGATGGGAGGAATTCGACCGCAGCGGCGCAGACCTCATCCTGTTGGATGTGATCCTGCCGGGCATGAACGGGTTTGAGGCGTGCGCCCGCCTGCGCAAACATGCCGCAGGACAAAATGTCCCGATCATGGTGATGACCGCGCTTGACGATCGGCAATCTATCGCGAATGCATATGACTCGGGGGCAACCGACTTCATCACCAAGCCAATTGTCTGGGACTTGCTGCCCTACCGAGTGCGCTACGCTTTGCGTGCGAGCGAAGCGTTCCTGGAAACATCGCGCAGTCGTGGCCTGCTGAGCCGAACGCAATCTCTGGCCAACATGGGAAGCTGGGAATGGTGCCGCGACGACGACACCTTGGCCTGGTCCGCTCAAATGGATTGCATCCTCGGAACGGCACTGGGGCCGCGTGATGCTGCGGCTCGCACCCTGCTGTTGGCGCATGTCCACGTCGACGATCGGAGTTTTGTCGAACGCTCGCTTGTCGACGCGATGGATCACGGGCTGGCATACAGCATCGAATTCCGTGTCGTTCGACGGGACGGTACCGTGTGTCGGCTGCTTGAACAGACCCACATCGAGCGGCTTGCAGACAACACGGTACGTGCGGTCCACGGGATTCGGCGCGATATCACCGAGCAGACCGAAGCCAGCGAACGCATCCGGTCCCTGGCCCACTTCGATCCGCTCACGGGTCTGGCCAATCGGTCGCTTTTTCGTAGCGAAATCCATCGCAGGTTGACGCAAGGCGCATCGCAGGGAGCGCGCTGCGCAGTGCTGATCGTGGACATTGATCGCTTCAAGCTGATCAACGAGACCATCGGCCCGCAGATCGGCGATGAGGTCCTCAAGTCCTTCGCACATCGATTGCGCGAATGCCTCAGGTCGTCTTATCTGGAGGGAGAGACCTTCGAGCAGCCGGCCGAGGCAACCATTGCCAGGCTGGGGGGGGACGAATTCACGGTGTTGCTTGGCGATCTCAGCGACCCAAATCAAGCCAATCAGGTCGCCCAACGCATTTCGCGTGCGCTCAGTTATCCAATGGTCATCGGTGATCACGAACTGACCGTGGGCGCGAGCGTCGGCATCAGCATCTCGCCCCATGACGGCAACGACACGGACACGCTGCTCAGGAACGCCAGCACCGCGATGCACGCAGCCAAGCAAGACGCGCAGCATCGAATTCGCTTCTACGACAATGCGATGAGTGCTGCGATCAATCACAAGGTCATGATTGAGAACGAGTTGCGTCGCGCGATCCATCAAGGCGAGCTTCAGGTCTACTACCAGGCAAAGGTGGATCTGCGCAGTTTGGGAGTGGTCGGCGCTGAGGCACTGCTTCGCTGGATGCATCCGGTCCGCGGACTGACGGCACCGCTGGCGTTCATTCCGATCGCAGAGGAGACGGGCCTGATTGAGCCGATCACGCTGTGGGTCATCGAGGAGGTCTGTCGCCAGTTGGCAGTCTGGCGCGCAGAGGGTCGGCGAGTTGTTCCGGTATCGATCAATCTCGACGCTTCGAGTTTGCGCAGCCGAGACCTGGTCACGGCTGTTGAGCAAGCGCTTGCACAACACAGGTTGCCCGCATCAATTCTGGAGTTCGAAGTCACTGAGAGCAGCCTGATGCGCGACATGGACGAGGTCTGCAAGACATTGGCAGCCTTGCGCAAGATCGGGGTAAAGCTATCGATCGATGACTTCGGTACCGGCTATTCGTCGCTGACTTACCTGAAGCGCTTCCCAGTCAATACCCTCAAGATTGACCGCAGCTTCATCCAAGATTTGCCGTCCAATCAAAGCGACAAGGCGCTCACCATGGCCATCATCGCCATGGCGCACAATCTGAATCTGGAGGTCATAGCCGAGGGGGTGGAAACCTGGGAGCAGGTGGATTTTCTGGTCGATCGCCAGTGCTTCTTCGCTCAAGGCTTTTTGTTCGCAAAGCCATTGCCTGCGTACGAGTTTGCCAAGCTTGCTCCAATCGGAGCTGAAAAGAGGACTGGGTAGGTAGGGGAGAATCACCGCCTGGACTACCCCTGGCGGGCCAGACAGCCTGTCCCCATCTGCAGCTGGTGCCGCCAGACCACTCATGACCGACGCTCAATACACGACCTTGCCGCAGTGGCCCAACGCCTATCCAGTCAGCGGCGCCAGCGC
>CANBUA010000120.1 GCA_947372535.1 Burkholderiales bacterium | reverse complement strand
TGAACTCGGTGCGGTTGTAGGCGCGGCCCAAGCTATCACGCACAGCGTGGGCCAATTGAGCCTCTACCACCGACTCAGGCACGCCAAGGCGTTCGGCCATCAGCGTTCTGGCCATGGCCCGAAAGCCGTGGCCAGTCATTTCGTCTTTGGCAAAACCCATGCGCCGCAGTGCAGACAAAACGCCGTTCTCGCTCATGGGCCGTGCGCCCCCTCGGGGACTGGGGAACACATAGCGGCCATGGCCAGTCAGAGGATGCACCCCTTGAAGCACAGTCACCGCTTGGCGCGACAGAGGGACCACATGTGGCACTCCTGACAACTTCTGCTGCTTGGTGCGTTTCATGCGATGGGCCGGGATCGTCCACAGGGCGGCGTCCAGGTCGAATTCTGCCCACTCGGCTTGCCGCAGTTCACCGGGACGAAGGAAGACCAGCGGCGCCAGTTGGAGAGCCGCCCGCGTGGTGGCTTGGCCTTGGTAGTCATCGAAGGCGCGCAGCAAGCCGCCGACTTGCTTGGGGTCGGTGATGGCTGCATGGTGTTTAACGATCACAGGCTGCAGGGCATCCCGAAGGTCTGCCGCTGGATCACGCTCGCATCGACCGGTGGCAATGCCGTACCGGAAGACTTGCCCGCATGCCTGGCGGATGCGGTGGGCGGTCTCGATGGCACCGCGTGCCTCGACCTTGCGCAACGTGTCCAACAGCTTGGGCGCGGCCACCTCGGCAATGGGTAAAGCCCCGATCCATGGAAAGGCGTCCTGCTCCAGACGGATCAGGGTGCGAGCCGCGTGGCCATCCGTCACCGCTGCCGTGTGCACGGTCTTGTGCCATTCGCGGGCCACGGCCTCAAAGGTGTTGGCGGCCACGCTCGCCCGGGTTTCCTTTTCGGCTTGCCGCTTGGCTCCAGGGTCAATTCCAGCGGCCAAGTCTCTGCGCGCTTGGTCACGCTTCTCGCGGGCGTCTTTCAGGCCTACGTCGGGGTGCACACCCAGGGAGAGCATTTTTTCTTTGCCATCTACCCGATAGCGCAGGCGCCACCATTTGGCGCCGCTTGGCTGGACCTCCAAACCAAGGCCGCCGCCGTCTGGCAGGTTGAACGGTTTGTCTTGTGGCTTGGCGCTGCGGATGGCCGTATCTGTCAGCTTGTTGGTGGTGTTCTTGGTGACCATGCGGGTAACCCAGTTGTGGGTAACAGGTTTGCGGGTAAGTCGGTTACCCACGAAGTTACCCGCACATGAGGTCGGATGTCAACACACTTACCCGCACTACTGCGGACAAAGAAAAAGCCCTAGAGCGTTGATTCTCTAGGGCTTTCTGGATGCTTGCGGACGTTGCCGGAAGCGTATTTGGTGGAGCCGGGGGGAATTGAACCCCCGTCCGTAAGCCATCAACGAGCAGATCTACATGTTTAGCTGTCTGATTTGGATCTCATGTCCCCTGTCGCGCAGCAGCACGCTACAGAGCCCACCAGTCACTTGATCTCGACTTGTGCTGAGTGACCCAGCTCAAGTCCAGCCTATGTAGATTACCGCGCAGTCTTTGTCTTACGACTCAGACCCAGCCCATGGGCCAACTGTTGCGAGGCTCACCGGTATTAAGCGGCGAGAGCGAACGTTTGATCGTTTGCAGTTAGTTTGTTTCCAGATGGATTTACGAGGTGACTGGCCCTCGACATGCACTAACCCGAATCCGTACCCACGTCGAAACCAGGTCGGCCCCAGGAAGAAGCCTCATTGTAGGACGGATTGGCAAAGCGTGCCCGCCGCTTGGCCAGCCCAGGTCATCACGCGCCCGGCTCTTCGACCAAATGGGCGCACATCTGCCTGAGCAATTCCTCGTCGTCGGCGGACAAGGAGGTGCCCGCGCTCATTCTGGCCGCCCGCTCAATGGCGCGCAGCCGGGCTTTCAGGGCGTCTTGCACGGCCTCGGCTTCGGCCGCCTGCTCCTCGCCGATCGCGCCCGAACCCCACAGGCCGCTTTCGTTCCAGCCCTGGCGCAGCTTGTGCAGCATGTACAGGGTCAGGTCGGCCGCCCGCTGCAGGTTGTCGCTGGGGTCGGCGGGCAGCAAGGTGTCCACGTGGTTCATGGTCGATTGCAGCACCACGTCCAGCTGGGCCAGTTGGGCCAGCAACTCGGGGCGCGAAGCCTTGGCCGTCATGGGCGGCACGGTGCGCGCCGCCGCCGCCAGGGGCCCGGCCAGGTGTTCGTCGAATTCGCCGGGCACCACCCGCAAAGCCACGCTGGCGTGGTGCAAGGTGGCGCCAGTGGCGCCAGTGGCGCGCAAGGCCGCCAGTGCCTCTTCGGTGGCCGCCACCACACGCCCCAGTGGCGAAATGCGCTCGGCAGTCAATCGGTGCGGGTAGCCAGAGCCGTCCAGGCGCTCGTGGTGCTCGGCCACGGCGCGCACGATGTCCTTGGGGTAGTCGGTCAACTGGGCGATCAACAATTGGCCGATGTGCGGGTGCACCACCAGTTGACGGTAGCTGTCCACATCAAGCAAAGCGCCCGAGTCCAACTCACCAAACTCCGGCGCGATGTACATGTCGCCCACGTCGTGCAGTAACCCTGCCGTCATGGCCAGCGCCACCAGCGGCTCGTGACCGCCACGCGCCAGCACCAGTGCGCCGGCCACGGCCATGGCTTCGATGGCATGCTCGAAGGACGCGGGGCGTGCGGTCTCGGCGGCGCTGAGCAGCAGCTGCACCACCGCGTGCAGCCTCACGGCACCGGCACCTCGCCGCAGCGCGGTCGCATGGGGTTTGAGGAAGGGCGTCAGGGGCCCTTCCCGTTCGATGAGGGCCTGGAGCGCGCGCATGAGGCTGCCGGGCGTGACGCCATCTTCGGCCATCAGGCAGGTTTCCAGCGGCTTGCTCAGAGAGCGGTCCATCAGCTTGCGCTGCAAGTCTTTGGAGACGGGCTGATCCCGCGCCCACAGCTTGATCCCGCTGATGTCGAAGATGTCGCTGGAGGCGATGATCGACCGGGTTTCGCTGGCTTCCAAGATGGTGGCCAGGGCGTGAGGATTGGCGGTCTTGAAACCACCGTCTTGCATGACTTCACCCATCGCAGACTCCTTTTCGACGTCCATCGGGGCGCCAAAAAGATGATATGCCTGTGTCGGCCACTGTGGGGGAATTTCGGTCCCCCGGCCGGCCTCAACTGCGGTAGTCGGCGTTGATGGTGACGTAATCGTGAGAAAGGTCACAGGTCCAGACGGTGGCACTGGCCTGGCCACGGGCCAATCCCACGCGAATGGTGATCTCGCTTTGCTTCATCACGCGCTGGCCGTCTTCCTCCCGGTATTCGGGGCGGCGGCCGCCCTTGGTCACCACGTGCACATCGTCCAGGTGCAGCTCGATCAGGCTCTGGTCCAGGTCATCAATGCCGGCGTAGCCCACGGCGGCCAGGATGCGGCCCAGGTTGGGGTCGCTGGCGAAGAAGGCCGTTTTGACCAGCGGCGAATGCGCGATCGCGTACGCGGCCAGCTTGCACTCGGCCTCGTCGCGGCCGCCTTCGATGGTGATCGTGATGAACTTGGTCGCGCCTTCACCGTCGCGCACGATGGCCTGGGCCAGTTGCTGTGAGACGGCGATCACGGCCGCGCGCAAGGCCTGGCCTTCAGCGCTGTTCAGGTCGGTGATCTCGGCGTGGTCCGCCTGGCGCGTGGCGATCAGGATGAAGGAGTCGTTGGTGGAGGTGTCGCCATCGATGGTGATGCGGTTAAACGACGCATCGGCCGCTTCGGTCACCAGGGCTTGCAGCAGCTCGGGCTTGACCTTGGCATCGGTGGCCAGGTAGCCCAGCTTGGTCGCCATGTTGGGCTTGATCATGCCGGCGCCCTTGCTGATGCCGGTCAGCGTCACGGTGGCTCCGCCAATGGTGATCTGGCGCGAGAAGGCCTTGGGCAGGGTGTCGGTGGTCATGATGCCGGCGGCGGCCTCGGCCCAGTTGTCGGCCTTGAGGGCATCGAGCGCAGCGGGCAGGCCGGCCTGGATGCGGTCCACGGGCAGGGTCTCCATGATCACGCCGGTGGAGAACGGCAAGACCTGCTCGGGGGCGATGTCCAGGTGGCGGGCCAAGGCAATGCAGGTGGTCTGAGCGCGGACCAGGCCGTCTTCGCCCGTGCCGGCGTTGGCGTTGCCCGTGTTGATCACCAAAGCACGGATGTCGGAGTTGGCGGCCAGGTGCTTGCGGCAGATCTGCACGGGCGCGGCGCAGAAGCGGTTCTTGGTGAACACGCCCGCCACGGCACTGCCTTCGTCCAGGGTGATCACGGTCAGGTCGCGGCGATTGGCCTTGCGCACGCCGGCCATGGTGATGCCCAGCTTGACGCCAGGCACGGGGTGAAGGTCTTTGGGATCGGGGGCAGACAGGTTGACGGGCATGTTGTGGCTCACTCCAGCGAAGGCAGTGATTGTGCCGCAGTCCGCAGAAACCCTACATCGCCTTGAACAGGTGGGCGTACATGCGCGAGACCTCCAGTGTCTCGGGGCGGCCACGGACATGCACCCGCAGGCGGCCGTACACCCGCGAGACACGCTCGATGGCCTTGACGTTGACGACGATGCTGCGGTGGATTTGCCAGAACAAGTCGGCATCCAGGCGCGGGACCAGCTCGCGCAAGGGCGTGCGGATCAGCAGATCTGCAGCCGCCAGCATGTCCTTGCCGTTGGTGACGATGCGCACGTATTTATCGGCCGCCTCGAAATACAGCACGTCCTCGATCTGCACGATCTGCAGGCCATTGCCCACGGCGGCCTGGAGCACCTTCAGCGGGGTGGTGGTGGCCAAGGCCGGCAGGCTGGTGTCGGAGGAAATGGCGGGCGCGGTGTCATCGTCACGCTGGGCGGCCACGGCGCCGTAGAGCGTGCGCAGACCATCGAGCGTGCTGTCGTCTTGTTGGGGCGAGCGCTGTTTGAGCAACTGGATCAGGCGTTCGCAGGTGACGGCCAGGCGGGCGGTCTGCACAGGCTTGAGCACGTAGTCCACGGCGGCGCGCTCGAAGGCGGTCACGGCATGTTCATCGTAGGCCGTCACGAACACCAGCAGCGGCAAGGGCTTGGTCGTGGGCCAGGCTTCGACGATGGCTTGCGAGGCGTCCAGGCCATCGCGGTCGGGCATCTGGATGTCCAGGAACAGCACATCGGGCAGGCTGCTCAAGGCCATCTCGACCGCTTGGCCGCCATCCTGGGCCAGTGGCAGGATCTGCAGCTCGGGCCAAAGCCGCAGCAGCATGGTGGACAAGGCCTGGGCCAGGATGGGTTCGTCTTCAGCGATCAGCGCGGTGGCGTTCATTCGTGCAAGGTCACGGGTGCGTGGTGGGTCGAGGGCATCGGCAGGTGAAGGGTGGCCAGTGTGCCAGGGCCTTCTTCGGGGGATGCCAGGATCAAGCTGGCGCGCTGGCCGTAGAGCGAGGCCAGGCGATCGCGCACGCAGCTGAGCCCGAAGCCAGCAGGGCCACGGCGCGGGATCTGTGCCGCGTGCAGGCCCCGGCCGGTGTCGAGCACGGTCAGGATCAGCTCCCGGCCCTGCTGGGCCGCGGTCACCGTCAAACTGCCACCGTGCCTGCTGGGCTCCAGGCCGTGCTGGATGGCGTTCTCGAGCAAGGGCTGCAACAGCAGCGGTGGCACCTGCTGATCGGCCAGCTCATGGGGCAGGTTCATGGTCACCTTCAGGCGCGAGCCCATGCGCACCTGCATCAACGCCAGGTAATCGCCCGCGCGAGCGAACTCTTCCGACAAGGCATGGGTGGTGCGCCGGCTGGCGCTCAAGGTGGCGCGCAAGAAGGCGATCAGCCGGGCCAGCATGTCCTGCGCACGCGCGGGGTCCGCATCGATCAGGGCATGCAGGTTCGCCAGGGTGTTGAAGAGCATGTGCGGCTCAAGCTGGGCTTGCAGCAACTGCAATTGCGCCTCCACGGCCTGGCGCTGCGCGGCCTCGGCCCGGAGCTGGTTGGCGGCCAAGTGCACGCGCAGGTAGTCGACCGTGAAGGTGACCAGGGCCAGGCTGTAGCTGAGCACCAGGGCCACGCTGAAGGGCAGGCGTTCGCTGGAGACGGGCATGGGCCAGGGCAGGTCCAGCGCGGTGCGGGCCGTCAGCACACCCAGCACGCAGGCCGTGGGCACGCCCAGTACCGCCACAAACGTGATGGCCTGCCAGCCCAGCAGGCCGTAGACGCCGCTGCGGTCAAAGCGCTGGCGCGCATCGGGCAGGCGTGTCCAGCGCCGCCGCGCCTCGCCCAGCCAGATGATGCCGATGATGGTCCAGCACCAGTAGCCCAAGCACAAGGTGTAGCTCAGGTTCACCATGAGCCCATAGCGGTGCAGGGTGTTGGGCTCGGCCCACTCCAGCGCGCACAGGAACACGGCCACCGCCACGCTCCACAGCAAGTTCACCCGCCCGGTACGCGGGATGGAGCCATACATGGTGAGCTCGCGCGGGTAGTCCGGCGGGGCTGGCAGCAGCCCGCCGATCGCGTCCTCATCACTGGCGGTGTGTTGACTCATGGCCTGGTTGGTTTCACCTCATCCACAGCAGCCAGCTTGGCATGCCGTGCGTGAACAGGGGCAGGAAAGCGACGACGACCAGCGCCACGCTCATCACCCCGCACGGCAGTATCCACTGTTCGTGGCGGCGATAAAAGGAAGGAATGCTTCGTTCTTGCGCATCGGCCTTGACCAGCGCAGCCTGACCGATGACCTGGCGGGCCAGCAATTGGTTCAGGGCCACGGGCGGCATCAGGTAGCCCAGCTCGAAGGCGACCAGCACCACGATCCAGAAATGGATGGGGTCGATGCCATGGCTGGCTGCAATCGGCGACAGCGCCGTGGACACGAGGAACACCGCGCCCAGCGGCTCCATGAACATGCCCAGGATCACCAGGGCCATGGCCAGGAAAGCCATGGCGGACCAGGGCGTGGCAAAGACATCGGGCGACAGCCGGCCCAGGCCCGCTCGTTCCACCACGCCACCCAGCGCCTGCGACAGGATGATCAGGTAAATGTAGCCACCCAGGTGGCTCGCCGTCTCTGACGTGGCCACGCGCACCGAGCCTTCGAAACTGCGCTCTCGCTTCATCGCATGTGCCAGGCGCGGCGAGAGCGGCCCGATGCCCTGGGCCAGCATCAGCTTGTCAAAGAGCAGCACCAGCACCACGATCATGGGCATGATCAAAGGCGCAGAAGTCTCGTTGAGCCGCGTGTCCAGCACCACCGAGAAAAAGCCGATCACGGCCATGGCCACGGCCACGTGGGGCATCAGGGGCGGCACTTGTGTCAGCATGGCCGGGAAGGCTTGGCGCAACTTGGGGCCTGGCAAGTCCGACAGCGACGTGCGTTGCCGCCGCATCAGCGACGTGACCAGAAACAGCGTGGTGGTCAGCGCCAGCACCCACCAGCCCCAATAGAACAGCTCTTGGCTGGTGACGTTGCGGTTCATGGCCACGATGGCCACGACCAGCAGGCTGGGCCGCAGCACCATGCCCAGCGAACCCGACATGGCGGTGGCCGCCAGGGCGTACTGGTGGCTGCCGCCAGCATCACGCACCTCGTGGTAAATGAGCGCGCCCGCTGCCACAACGAACACCCCAGAGCCGCCCGTGTAGGCCGTCGGCACTGCCGAGGCCAGCAGGATCACCCAGCTCAGCACCTCGGGCGAGAGCCGCCATGGCCGCAGCAGGTTCATGAACAAATCGACCACGCGGCTTTGCTTGAACAGCATGCCGCACCAGATGAACAGCGCCAGGTGCAGCGACAGCGATGGCACTTCCATCAGCGAATGCACATGGATGGCCAGCCCAGCCGGGTGACCTTGCAAGGCGTAATACAGCCCGGCCACCACCGCCATGATCGAGCCCAGGGGGATCGTCTTGAAGGCATGGCGCCAAGTACCCAGCTCGGCCTGCAAGGCGCGTGAGCAAGGCTGCCAGCACCGCCAGACGCTGACGGCCAGCATGGCGGCGAACAGCACGATCCAGGCGATGTGCAGCTCCTCTCGCTCCAGCACGCCACCACCCGAGACAGACAGGCGATAGTAGACACAGGCCGACCAGAGCAGGAAGGCCGCGCCAATGGCCGTGGTCACCGATTGCATCCAGAAATCCCGCTGATAGCGCGGCGCTGTCAGGACGATGTGTTCGTGCCGCACCGCCGTGGCCAGCATCGCCACACCCAGCAGCGCCAGCAGGATGGTGGTGCGGCTGGCCGTGCCGAAATGGAACAGGTCGAAGAAAGCCTGCTCGACTGCGCGATAGGCCCGCACCTCCGGCGTCAGGTGGGCGATCAACTCCCGATGGATCTGAAACTGCGCCTGGCACAAGGCCTTGGCCGATGCCAGTGACTGCCTGAGCTGCGCCTCGTCCAGCGGCGCGACCTTGATCAAGGCATCGAACTCATCCTTGGCCGGTGTGGCGCTGCGCGCATTGATCAGCCTGGCCACTTCGCGCTCGACGTCGATGTCGGGTTGGCAACTGGGCGGCGTGGGATCGGCCCGCAGCGCAAAGTACTGCACCTGCTTGATGCGGTCGCCGAACATGCTCTCGCCGATCTGCAGCATCTGGCTGTGGACCAACTCACCCATGCTGATCATCAGCACCGCCATCAGCAGCACGAAGGTGGGCAGGGCCACGAACCACTCATGTGTGCTTCGTCGCCACCACCCTCGCCGTTGCAGAAAGTGCGCCTTCGTCGTGATCATGTGTCGGTGTGGCCCAAGAACAAAGGCCCCAAAGGGCCTTTGTCATGAAGCGGTCGGCTCAGTGAAGCCTCACTTGGCCACGAAGCCCATCCAGCCATTGAGCCAATGGTGCAGTTCAGGGTAGTGGCGCGTGACCAGCGGCGCGAAGGCCACGATGATCAGGCCCACGCTCATCACCGCGTTGGGCAGCACCCAGCGTTCATAGCGGCGGTAGAACGAGAGGTGCGCCACTTCCTTGTCGGCTTTTTCGATCAGCGCATCGCCCACCACCTGGCGTGCCAGCAGCTGGTTCAAGGCCACAGGCGGCATCAGGTAACCCACCTCGAAGGACATCAGCACCATCACCCAGAAGTGAACCGGATCGATGCCATTGTGATAAGCCAGAGGCGCCATGGTGCCCGAGACCAGGAAGATCGCGCCCAGGGGTTCCATGAACATGCCCAGGATCACCAGCGCCGTGGCCAGGAAGGCCATGCACATCTCGGGGCTGGAGAATTGCTCGGGCACCATGCTCACGATGCCGGAGCGCTCGATCACGCCGCCCATGGCTTGCGACAGCAGGATCAGGAACATGTAGCCGCCCAAGTGACCGACGGTCTCGTTGGTCGCCACGCGGATGGCCGATTCGACCTTGTCTTCACGCGCCATCGTGAACGGCGTGAGCATGTTGGGCTGGCCGATGCCACGTGCCTGCATCAGCTTGTCAGCGGCCACGATCAGCAGCATGATCACCGGCATGATGGTGGGCGCGGTGTTCTCGTTCAACGAGGCTTGCAGGCCATATTGATAGAACAGCACCACGGCGATCACCACGGCCACGTGGGGCACCAGCGGCGGCAGTTGACGCAGCATCTGAGGGAAGGCCACCATGGGCGAGGCGATGTTCACGGTGTGCTTTTCGCGGCGCATTTGCGAGGCGATGAAGAACAAGGTGGACGTCAGGGCAAAGACCCACAGGCCCCAGTGGAACAGCTCCGAGCTGGTGACTTGCTTGTTGACCGCGACGATGGCCACCACCAGCAGGCTGGGGCGCAGCACCACGCCGAGGGAGCCGGCCATGGCCGTGGCACCCAGGGCGAACTGGCTGCTGCCGCCCACTGCTCGGACCTCGTGGTAGATGATGGCACCAGCGGCCATCACGAAGGCGCCCGAGCCACCGGTGTAGGCCGTCGGGATCGCCGCCCCCAGCAGGATCAGGAAGGTCAACAACTCGGGCGAGAACTTCCACGGACGCAGCAGGTTCATGAACAAGTCGGTCATGCGGCTTTGCTTGAACAGCATGCCGCCCCAGATGAACAAGGCCAGCTGCAGCGGGATCGTGGGCACTTCCATCAAGGTGTTGATGTAAATGGCCAGGCCCGAGGGGTGTCCGTGGAGCAAGAAGTACACACCCGCCCAGATGGCCAGCGTGCCGCCGATGGGCGCCGATTCCAGCGCATGCACCCAGGAGCCTTGCTCGACTTCAGGACCATGCTTGGGCTGTTTGAACAACTGCCACAGGCTCACCAGCGTCATGGCCGCGAACATCACCGTCCAGGCGATCTGATGTTCCGGCCGCTCCATCTCCACGCCGGCACTGCCCGAGATCATGTAGTAGCTCACGCTGGAATACAGCATGACGGCGCCAGCACCCAAGGTGGTCAGCGACTGCACGATGTAGTCGCGCTTGTAGCGCACGGGCACCAGGCCGATGTGTTCGTACTCGACCGTCGTGGCCAGAATCACCACGCCCATCAGGATCAACAGGATCATCGAGCGGTGTTCGGTGCCGAAGCGGAACAGGCCGAAGAAACTGGTTTCCACGGTGCGGAAAGCCTTCACGCCCGGCGTGACAAAGGCCTTGGATTTTTCAAACCAGGCGTGCTTTTCCTTGCACTCGGCCAGGCTGGTGGTCAGGGAGTTGCGAACCTTCGCGGGGTCGACCGCTTCTTCTTCGAAGAGGTTATCGACCGCATCGTTGCTCTTGGGCTTGGCCGCCGTGATGCGCGCCAACTCGGCCTCGATGTCCATGTTGGGATTGCAGTCGGGGCGTACCGGATCGGCCCGCAAGGCGTAGTACTGGATGCCCTGGGACTTGTCGCCAAACATGGCCTCACCTGTGGCCAGCAAGCGCCCGTGCACCAACTCGCCCGTGCTGATGACCAGCACCAGCAACAGCATCACGATGGTGGGCAGACTGACAAACCACTCGGTGGCCGTGCGGTTCAAAAACTTCCAGCCGGCGTCGTCGCTCGGGGCATGACTCATGAAGGTCTCCTGGTTCGCAGCGCTGCGAGCGCTGTCAACTGATGGTGCCGATCAAAGACAGCTTGATCGGCCGGCGCAATGTAGGGGCGTGCTGGGCAAATTGCCAGAAGGGTGCGATGGATGGCCATGGCGCGGCGCCAAATGGCAAATAGACGGCGCGAAAAAATGCTGCGGCGCGCAAAAAAACAGGGTCATGAAGACCCTGTTCTTGACATGCCGCGAAGGGCGTGCTTGCAACCAATGGTTTGCCCTTAATGACTAACCCTGAATCAGGCCAGTTTGCCGTGGCAGTTCTTGTACTTCTCACCACTGCCGCAAGGGCAAGGCTCGTTGCGGCCCACGCGAGGCACTTCCTCGGCCACCGTGGCCGGGTCGGTCTGCGTCGCCACACTGCCATCCTCATTGGGGTGGGTGTAGGTGATGTTGGAGAAGCTCTCCCCTTGCTGCTCGATGGCCTGGGCGGCCCGCTCGGCTTCTTCGCGCGACTGGATCTGCACCGTCATCAGCATGCGGGTCACATCCATCTTGACCGTGTCCAGCAACTGGCCGAACAGCTCGAAAGCCTCGCGCTTGTATTCCTGCTTGGGATTCTTCTGGGCGTAACCGCGCAAGTGGATGCCTTGGCGCAGGTAGTCCAGCGCAGCCAGGTGCTCACGCCAATGGGTGTCGATCGATTGCAGCAGGACCATGCGCTCGAAAGAGCCGAACTGCTCGATGCCCACGGATTCGGACTTGGCGGTGTAGGCCGCATCGGCCACGCCGCGCACCTTCTCCAGCACGGCTTCGTCATCGGCCTCGGCGGCCGCTGCCAGCCAGGCCGGCAGGTCCACCGACACATGCCATTCGTCCTGCAGCAATTTGCTCAGGCCGGGCAGGTCCCATTGCTCTTCCAGGCTGCCAGTGGGCACGTAGGCGCGCACCACATCGCCGATGGCACCGCCACGCAGGTTGCCGATGGCCTCGGAGACGTTCTGCGTCTCCAGGATCTCGTTGCGCTGCTGGTAGATCACCTTGCGCTGGTCGTTGGAGACGTCGTCGTACTCCAGCAATTGCTTGCGCATGTCGAAGTTGTGGCCTTCGACCTTGCGCTGCGCGCTTTCGATGCTGCGGCTGACGATGCCGGCTTCGATGGCTTCGCCCTCGGGCATCTTGAGGCGGTCCATGATGGCCCGCACGCGATCGCCCGCGAAGATGCGCATCAGCGGATCGTCCAGCGAGAGGTAGAAGCGCGAGGAGCCTGGGTCGCCCTGGCGACCGGCACGGCCGCGCAACTGGTTGTCGATGCGGCGTGATTCGTGACGTTCGGTGGCGATGATGCGCAGGCCGCCCAACTCCTTGACCTTGGCGTTCAGCGTGCCTTGCTCGGCCTTGAGCGCCTCGATCTTGGCTTCCTTGGCGAAGGGGTCCAGCGTGTCATCGGCCTCGATGAGCTTGATCTCGGGCTCGATGTTGCCACCCAGCACGATGTCGGTGCCGCGACCCGCCATGTTGGTGGCGATCGTGATCATGGCCGGCCGGCCGGCTTGGGCGACGATGTCGGCCTCACGGGCATGCTGCTTGGCGTTGAGCACCTGGTGCGGCAGGCCCAGCTTGGTCAGCAAGGCGGACACCAGCTCGGAGTTCTCGATGCTGGTCGTGCCCACCAGCGTGGGCTGGCCGCGCTCGTAGCACTCCTTGATGTCGGCCGCGATGGCGTCGTACTTTTCCTTGTTGGTCTTGTAGACCAGGTCCAGCTGGTCCTTGCGCAGCATGATCCGATTGGGCGGGATCACGATGGTCTCGAGCGCGTAGATTTCCTGGAACTCGTAGGCCTCGGTGTCGGCCGTGCCGGTCATGCCCGACAGCTTGCCGTACATGCGGAAGTAGTTCTGGAAGGTGATCGAGGCCAGGGTCTGGTTCTCGGGCTGGATCTGGGCGCCTTCCTTGGCTTCGACGGCCTGGTGCAGGCCATCGGACCAGCGGCGGCCCGACATCAGGCGGCCCGTGAACTCGTCCACGATGATGACCTCGCCCTGCTGCACCACGTAATGCTGGTCCTTGTGGAACAGGTGGTGCGCGCGCAAAGCGGCGTACAGGTGGTGGATCAGCGTGATGTTGGCCGCGTCGTACAGGCTGGCGCCCTCGGGCAGCAGGCCGGCTTCGGCCATCATGCGCTCGGCGTTCTCATGGCCGTCGTCGGTCAGGGAGATCTGGCGGGTTTTCTCGTCAGCGGTGAAATCGCCCGGCTCGATGACGCCTTCGCCGGTGCGCGGATCAGCCTCGCCGATCTGCTTCTTGAGCAGCGGGGCGATGGCGTTGATGCGCA
>CANBUA010000119.1 GCA_947372535.1 Burkholderiales bacterium | reverse complement strand
CGTTGGGCGCGCCCTACCGATTCGACTACGGCAGTGGCCCCACTCAACACCACATGGTGCGCCACACCGACCGCAACGGCCTGAGTTTTCACTACGCCTATCAGATCAGCCCCGACGGCGATCCGCGCGTGGTGCATGCCTGGGGCGATGGCGGCCTCTACGACTACACCTTCGAGTACCTCGACGCGCTCAACGAGCGCCGCATCACGGACTCGCTGGGCCACGTCAGCCTGGTCAAGCTCAATGAAGCCGGCCTGCCGATCGCAGAGATCGACCCGCTCGGCGGCATGACCGTCTACGAGTACGACGATGCGGGCCGAACGACGGCTGTCGTCGATCCCGGCGGGCGCCGCACCGAGTACCACTTCGACGACCTGGGCAACCTCACGCAGCAGGTTCGCCCTGATGGCAGCGCGCTGCTGACAACATTCGACGATGGACAAAAGCCCATCGCCATCACCGATGCGGGCGGCGCCACCTGGCGGCAGCACTTCGATGAACGCGGCCTGCTGATCGAGCAGGTCAGCCCGCTGGGCCACATCAGCCGATACGAGTATGACGGCTGGGGCCAACTCACCGCCTTCATCAACCCGAGAGGGGCCAAGACACAGCTGCGTTTTGACGTGCTGGGCAACCTCACCGAGTTGCAGGATGCCCTGAACAACCGCACCTTGTTCGCCCACGATGTGCTGGGCAATGTCATCGCCAAGGGCGACGCGCTGGACCGGCGCAGCCACTACAAGTACGATGCCAAAGGCCGCCTGCTGGCTGTCAAGCTGCCTTCTGGCTCCACCATCCAGTGTGGCTACGATGCCGAAGACAACCTCATCGACTACATCGACGAGAACGGCGCCCAGACCCGCCTGACGTACTTCGGCCAAGGCGAAATCGCCAAACGCATCCAGCCGGACGGCCACACGGTCGAGTACCTCTACGACACCGAAGAGCGCCTCATCGGTGTGCGTAACCAGCGCGGCGAGCTTTACCAGTTCAGACGAGATGCCCTGGGCCGGGTCGTCGAAGAGGTCGACTACTGGGGCCAGAGCCGGCGCTATGCCTTCGATGGCAGCGACTACCTCACGGCCACCCTGGATCCGCTTGGCCGGCGCATCGACTACAGCTGCGACCCGCTGGGCCGCATCACGCGCAAACTGCTGCCCGCCTTGCCCGGCATGCCGCCGGAGGAGCGCCCCGCCGAAACCTTTGTCTACGACGACACTGGCCACCTGGTCACCGCCGTCAATGCGCACGTGCAGATCGCCAGGACTTTCGATGCCGAAGGCCGCCTGCTCACCGAAGCGCAGCAGCACACCGACGGACACAGCTTTGCGTTGACCAACACCTACGACGCGCAAAGCAATCGGATCAAGCGGGAGACCAGCGGCAGCACGGGCTCGATCCATGTGACCGAGTACGCGTTCGACTTGCTCGACCAGGTCATCGGGGTGCGCATCGATGGCGGCGAGCCCATGCGACTGCAACGCGATGCCTTGGGCCAGCTCACCCGCGAGGAGCTCGCACCCGGTCTTCAACGTGCCTTGCGCTACAACGAAGATGGCCTGATGACCGAGCAGGCCCTGTCCCTGGGCGGACAAGCCCTGTTCGCCACGCGCTACGACTACGACCGTGCCGGCAACCTCACGCAACGCCAGGACAGCCATTTCGGCAAGGACCGCTACCTTTACGACCCCATGGGCCGCGTGCTGGAGCACACCGACCCTCAAGGCATCCTGCACAAGTTCTTCAACGACCCGGCAGGCGACCGCCTGATCACCCACGTCAAGGGCCAGGGCTCGACCTCGGTCAAGGGTGGGCAGAACGACAGCTGGCGCCGCGAGGGCCAGCACCAGGGCACACGCTATTGCTACGACCGCGCCGGCAACCTCTGGCTCAAGCAAAACAGCGACCACAAGCTCGAGTTGAGCTGGGATGCCAACCAACGGCTGGTCGCGTCACGCAAGATCTCGGCCGATGGCATCCTCACCACCACCACCTACGCCTATGACCCCTTGGGACGCCGATTGCACAAGGACACGGCGGGCGAGCGCACCTGGTTCGGCTGGGACGACGATGCCCTGGCGCTGGACGTCATCGGCGGGCAGGCCAGGGAGTTTGTCTACAGGCCGGACAGCTACGTGCCATTGGCCATGCTGCTGGCTCAGCAAGCGCTTTTCTATGTCAACGATCCCAACGGTTGCCCGACACGCCTGATCGATGGTCAGGGCCATCGCCAGTGGGCGGCCAGCCATACCGCATGGGGCGCCATCGATCGGCTCCATGTGGCCCTGGTCGACAACCCCCTGCGCCTGCAAGGTCAGTACAGCGACACCGAAACCGGCCTTCATTACAACCGGAACCGTTACTACGATGCCTTCATCGGCAGCTTCGTGTCCTCCGATCCCGTCGGGCTAGAGGCCGGCAACAACCCTTATGAGTACGCGGAGTCCGTCCTCAACTACGTGGACCCGCTGGGCCTGGTCAAGTGCACACCCAAAGTCAAGACATCGGCCGCCAAGAAGGGTGCCAAACGCGGGCCCAAGCCAAAAGGCACCGGCCCTCACAATCACACGATCGATCGACGCGTCAATGAGCTGAAAAAATCCTTGAGCCCCGACTGGCAGCACACGGGCGGCGGCAGTCTGAAGGAAGACTACATCCCCACCCCTGGCGGTCACAAAGGCGCGCGAAGGCCCGACATCACGTTCACCAACACCAAAACTGGCGACAAGTATTACGAGAACGTCGGCAAGAAGAACGCGGCAAGCGGGCCCATCACGCGCGAGCAGAAAGCGATCGAAGACATCCACAATGAAACTGGCGTCAAGCCGGCCTTCACGCCTTACAACTGATCAGCATGAGCACTGCGCCAATCGCCATCTTCTGCACCACCCTCGAAGGCCTGGACCTGGCCTGCCGCGTGGCCGACAAGCTGGAACGCCAACCCGCGATTTTTTCCTTCCTCCTGGGCAGCGGCTTCAAACGGATCACGAAAGAAGAGGTCGTCGAAGGCCTTCAACTCCGAATCTTCTTCACGGAAGGCGCGCCTGCGGCGCCTACGTTAGAGTTCGATGCCTTTGTGGAAACACAGGCCAGCACGATCACCGTCGACATCAAAATCGGCGGTTTGATCCCTGATCCGCCCACCTTGTTGCTGAGTCAGTTCGACACCGGGCGGGCCACGTCGGCAGCCGCCACCTCGGCGCTGTCCTGGCTCAAACGCCAGATCAAGTCGGAGGTCAAATTCGGCGTGACCGGCACCAACCAGACCACGGGCGGGTCAAGCGCCTACAAAAACATGGGCTACACCCAGGGCGCGCTGGCGCTGCTTGACCAGGGCGGTGTCTGGAAGAACGACCGGACCGGACGGTCCACCTTCCAGCCGACAGCGGCCTGGATGCAAGGCTAAAACCGCAGCCGGACCCCAGCCGCCAACGAGCCGCCCTTGGTCTGCCCACGCACGCGGTCGTCCATGCCCAGCACATACAGGTCAGTCTCGCTGTCATAGGCGTAGGTGTAGCCGGCGCTCATGGACGTGTGCCGTCGATCGACGGCCAAGCCTGTGGCCGTGGTGTAGCCGGCCTGCGCCAGCACGGTGCCCGGCCCCAGCGGGAAAGAAAGCCCGGCCGAGGTGATCTTGCTGCGCACCGCCAGACCACGGTCACGCGTTTGCGTGTGCAGCCCGAACACGCGCACCAAGCCAAAGTTGTAGCTGGTGCCCAGTTGCCAGGTGCGCTCGTCCGTCGGATCCTCGATGCCGTCGTTGATGTGCACGTTCTGCACGGACAAGGCCAGGGCGAACAGGCCTCGCGACCACACCACGTTGGCGGCCGAGAGATCGCCTTCGTTGTCGCGCTTGCCGCGCCCGGCCATGACGTTGAAGGTCACGCCTTCGAGGTTGGGTGAGCTGTAGGCAATCGCCTGATTCCAGTAGAAATCGCCCTGCACGCCTTCGAGGTTGCCGCTGGCGAAAATGTGGCGGATGGCCGGCGAGAAAGGCACCGAATTGCCCATCGCGTTGAAGCGGTTGGTGGTGTCGAACAAGAAGGTTTGCAGGCGTCCCACGCGCACCAGGCCGTAGTTGCTGTTGAGGAAGACAAAGGCGTTACGCGAGAGCAACGGGTCGTTGTCGTTGCGGCCGGTCTTGAGGTCGGCAAAGCGCAAGAAGGTCTCCAGCGTGATGCCGGGCGTCCAGCCATTGTCCAGGCCGTACTTGACCGTGCCGCCCACGAAGCTGGCCGTCAGTGAGTTGCTGCTGACGCGGTAGTCACGGTAGAGGCCGCTGGGCTCGAAACGGCCGTAAGAGAAATCGAGCACGCCGTTGTAGGAGGCTTCGAATTGAGCCTGCGCCGCGCCGCTGGCCAGCAGCAGCCCCAGTGCCGCACAGCCCGCTTGAAAGCAGCGACGGAGCCTGTTTGCGTTCATGTGTCTGTTCTTCCTTGTCGGTGAGGTGCTGTCAGGCGCCCATCCAGTGGGGCAGGAGGTCGCGCAGGCCCAGCAGCCACAGGGCATTCACCGCGGCGTGCAAGGCCACGCATGGCCAGACCAGCCGCCATCGGCCATAGAGCTGGCCCATCAGCAGCGCGGGCGCGGCCACCACCAGGCCGGCCATGTCCTGCCTGACCCAAGCATGCACCAGGCCAAAGACGAGCGCCGTGGCAACATTGGCGGCCAGCCCATGCGTGGGCCAGCGGCGCAGCATCCCCTCCTGAAGACCGAGGCGGAAGATCAGCTCTTCCGCCCACGGCGCCAGGATGATCAGCAACACCCAGTGAGCGCCTGACGCGGGCGCGAAGGCCGATGGGGCCGCGACCAAGGCCGCGCCAAACAGGGCCAGCACAAGCAAAGCAGGCCAGAGCGACGACAGCCCCCTCGATGCCTCAGGCACCCGCCGATCAAACCGTGGCCAGACCGCGCTCATGAGGATTGCCGCCCGGATTGCCGTGCTTCAAGTCGTGCTTGACGCCGACGGTACACGAGCACACCCACCGCGCCCAGCACCAACGCCCACAGCGTCGGGTCAAAGGCTGACTCGCCGGATGAGATGCTGCAGCCACCGCTGGAGGCCTTGGGCGCAGGCTCGCCCTGACCGCCCAGCACGATGTCGACGCTGGACGCGACGGCATTGCTGGTGATCGTGAGGTTCCCAGCGCTGCTGCCGGTAGCCGTGGGCTCGAAGCTCACCATCAAGGTGCAGGAAGCCCCCACCGGCAAGTCGAAAGGCATGGCTGGGCAGCCTTGGGCATCCAGCGCATAGGGGCCAGTGACCGAGGCCGCCGTCACGTGCAGGCTGCTCGATCCGCTGCTGCTCAACACGACGGCCTGAGGCTCCGAGCGCGCACCCTGGCGCACCGTGCCGAAGGCCAACACGCTTTGGGAGAGTGACACATCGGCCAAGGGGCCGCCAGAGCCAGTGCCCGTGAGACTGACTGTCGTGGGCGGGCTGCCCGTGGAAGCGAACTGAACGGTGGCCGTCTTGGCGCCCGCGCCACTCGGCACGAACTGCACCTGCACGTCACAGGTGTCACCCTCGTAGAGCACACCGCCGACCGCGCAGCCGCTCAGCGTCACCGAAAAGTTGGCCGCATCCGAGCCGATGGCATTGACCAGGGTGATCGTGGCACCACCTGGGCCCTGGTTGGTGAGCGTGGCGGTCTGCACCGCACTGGCCCCTCCGACCGCCTGGGCACCAAAGCTCAAGGTCGTCACCGCAGGCGTCCAGGCCAGCACGGGTGCCGCCGAGGCCACGCCACGACCCTGCACCGCGACCTGGTGCGGCGAGCCCGCGGCATTGCTGCTCACGGACAAGGTGCCGGTGTAGTTGGCCTGCGCCGTGGGCACGAAGCGCACCTGGATCACGCAGGAGGCGCTCGGCGCCAGCGTACCGCCGCACACATTGGCATCGACCAGCGACAGGCCCGTGCCCGTCAGCCCCAACACGATGCCCGACAGGTTGGCCGTGCCCGTGTTGGTCAGCGTCACGTTGCGCGGCTGGTAGAGGCCATCGATGGTCTGGTTGCCAAAATCGAGCAGCAAGGTGGACAAGGACACCAATGGTGCAGGCACCGGGATGCCTTGCCCTGTCAGCGACAGCACATACGCGCCATTGCTGGCATCGGAGGCGATGGTGAGCACGCCGGGACGGCTGCCCAGGGCCGAGGGCGCAAAGGTCACGATGAGGGTACAACTGGACGATGGCGCCAGGGGCGTGGTGGTCGAGCAGGTGCCGCCCAGGGTGTAGTCCGCCGCGCCTGTGCCGGTGCGGTTGAAGGCCGAGAAATTGAGGTTGGCCGTGCCCACGTTCTGCACGTTGACCGTGCGCACGGTGTTGGCGCCCAGCTGCGTGTCGCCAAAGCTGAGGGACGCGGCATCGGCCGAAATTGTCGGCACCGGGATGGGGTTGGCCGTGCCGTTGAGCGCAACCGAGCTCGGGTTGCCTGGCGCGTTGTGCGGGATGTTCAAGGTCGCGTTGCGCGCGCCAGCGATGCTGGGCGAGAAGCGAACGGCCACCACGCAGGCGCCGCTGGCCGCCACGGCGCCACCGGAAGTGCAGGTGCTGCTGCCATCGATGGCGTAGTCGGCTGCGCCGGCACCGCTCAAGCTCAGGGTGCCCAAGGTGAGCGAGAGGTTGCCGCTGTTGGTGATGGTCGATTGCAGCAGGGTGTTGGTCGTGCCCACCATGGCACTGAAATTGAAGCTGCCCGGCGATACGGAGAACTGCCGCGCCTGGCCCAGGCCACTGAGGTCCACGGTCTGCGCAAAGCCATCCAGCGTGACGACAAGCTGACCCGTCTTGGCGCCCATGGACACCGGGTCGAAATGCACGGTCACGTTGCAGGTGCCGCCTGCCGCGATGGACGACGGACAGGACTCGGCGTACCAGAAGTTGTTGGACGAGTTGGTGGTGATGCCCGAGAAGGCGATGGTGGCCGCGCTCGTGCGGTGGTTCTGGATCGTCAACACCACCTGCGCGCCACTGCCCACCAGCGTCGAGGCAAAGGCATAGTCGTGGCTGGGCACGGCTGAAGTCAGGCCGGGGCCGGTGATCTCGCCGAACAGGCGTTGCAGCATGTAGGGCCGGATCGCAGTGGCGTTGGCCAGGCTCAGGTTCTGCATCAACGAGGTGGGCGAGGAGCCGCCGCTCGTGTAGCCATTCACATACTGCTTGAACAAAGCATCGCTGCCCAGGTTGCTGCGCAGCCCGGCCGATGGTCCCGAACCGAAGAAGGGGCTGTACGACGACGGCGCGTCATGGCAGGAGGTGCAGTTGGACGGGTTGGACCAATAAGCCGGCACCGTCAAGGCCTGGCCGGCACTGGCCGACAGCATCAGCCCCAGCCAGGCCGCGCCCCTGATCAGCCCGCGTGCGGCGGCGCCGCCAGTGCCACGGCCGATCAAGCCCATCCATGTCATCGCCATTGCCTGCTCCCGTTCAATCACCAGCTGCCACTCAGATGCAATCGACCACGCGGAACTCGACGCGGCGGTCCAGCGCATCACGCTGATCGTCCGTGCCCAGGCCCACCAGGGCCTCGCGCGAGCCCACGCCCGCCACGCTCAGTCGCGTGGACAGGCTGCGGTTTCGATCTTCCAACAGGCGGGCCACGGCCTCGGCCCGGCGCTTGGAAAGCTTCTCGTTGACGCTGGCGCTGCCCGTGCGGCTGGTGTGGCCCACGACCCGCACACAGGCGGGCACCTTGCCGGCTTCACTGGCCATGGTGGCCAGCCAGAGCTGGTACTGGGTGGCCAGGTCACCGGTTTCGTTGAAAGAGGTGCCGCCGGCCTTGAACAGCAGCTTCATGGGCAGGCGCTTGGCTTCCAGGCCCGAGGCCACGAGCTTGCCAAAAGCATCCTTGGCCTCGTCGCGTTGGCCCAGTTGCCAGCTGGTCAGGTACAGGCCATTGAGCACACGCAGATCACCGGCATCGGCGATGCCCTGAGCCTCGCGGTAGAGCTTGTTGGCGGCCGGCACCTTGCCTTGGTTGTAGGCCATCATCGCCTCGTTGATGACAGCAGCAGCGGGCAGACGGGCCAGGTAATCATCCTGGGCCGGATCGCCGATTCGCGTGTCCTTCTGGCAGGAGTTGATGTAGCCCAGCACGGTCTTGTCCTTGTGCCAGGTCGGACTGTCTCGGTAGAAGGGCAGTGGCTCGGCATTGACGGAACCCACGGTGGCCCGGTCCAGCTGCTTGGCCACGACCCGGTTGGTGCGCAGGTCGATCAGCGTGAGCCAGATGCGGAAGGCATCGGGCTGCTTGTCCACCGAGCGCTCGACGGTGACGGGCGTGAGCGTGCCGATCAGCAGCAGGGGGCCGGCGGCCAGGGTTTCGCGCGTCAGCGGCTTGATCGACCAGCCCGCTTTTTTCTGTTGCTTGAGGATGCCTTCGAGCTGCTGGCCCATCTTGGCGGTGCTGACCGTCTGCGCGCCGGTGTTGGCGTCGATCAAGGGGTCGATGACGACGGGGCGGGGCTCGTCGCCGATCTCGGCACGGGCCGATTCGAACAACTGCGCACCCGCGCGTTTGACGGCGTCTTCGAAGTTGACGGGATCGGGCGCGACCATGTCCGCCGGGTCCATGTGACGGGTGGCGTGGGGTGCGGGTGCCGGTGCAGCGGCGGTGACACGCGGCGCGGCAGCGACGGCGCCCACGGTCTGGCCGGACGGGGCCGCACTGACGGG
Source organism: Burkholderiales bacterium (assembly GCA_947372535.1). The sequence continues at coordinate 4,601 of CANBUA010000119.1, read as the reverse complement.
CGCCTGGGCCTGACCGCAAGCGGCCAACACCAGCGTGCCGATCACGGTCGCCACAAAACATGGGATGCGTGGAAGGTGTCGAGTCATGGTCATGGTGGTCTCCTGGTCGTCTCAGCGTTTGGGGTAGACAGGATCGGTCGTGGGCGCCGAGCAGCCCAGGAAGGCCTGCATCAGCGCGGCCAGCGACGCGTCCTGACCGATTTGTTCCTGGAGCAGATCGCGCGAAATCAAGGCATTGGGCATGGAGGCGTTCACGTGCACATCCGCCCCGCCGCCGCAGATGTGGGCGCTGTTGCGGTAGTTCATCAAGCGAGGAAAGCCACTGCCCGAATCCCAGTTGTAGGTCTCGCGCATGGCGACGTGGCAGGTGCGGCAGGAGGTGCCCACCACCTGGCGGTAAAAGCGGCTGGAATCGGCCACCGTGGCACTGATGCCTTGCGTGGTCGGGTCGAAAGAAGCCCAGACGGCCGGCACATGCTGCTTGTCCTGGTGCAGCGGATCGGCTTGGTACCAGCCCTGGATCAGGGCCTGGGTGGCGGGCGTCGGCTGGGTGTCCAGCACCAGGTCATTGAGCTTGCGGATGGACGCGGACTGCAAGGCCTCGGTCAACTCGGCGCGGGTCGAGAACAGGTAGTTGCCCGTGTCGAACGGCAGGAAGGTGGACTTCATGTCGGGCGATGGGTTGCCCGTTTCAGGAAAGCGCCCCTGGTAGGACGCGCCGCCATGGCAGGCCACGCACGCACCAGGCATGTATTTCTCGCCGCGGCCATCGAGGTTGATGGAGGGCAGCAGGCGGCCATCGGGCCCAAAGGTCAGGAACTTGGTGAAGGCTTGACCGCCGCTGCGACCGGGCGTGGGCGAATACTCCATGGCCACGCAAGCCACGCGCTTCTCATCGGCCAGGCCGGTGTCGATCACGCGGTCGGTTTCGCGCTGGCTGTGGCCTTCCGGGCCGGGGCTGTTGCAGACATAGAAAGCCACCTTGTTGGCCGAGCTCTTGGTGGCCGACATGCGGCGCACCAGGTTGAGGTCGCGCTCGTTGACGTAGGTGGCATCAACCTGCACCTGGCCGCCGTCGTAGGGCTTGAACTTGTGCTCGCGCTTCCAGTCGTCCAGCGTGATGGGATCGATCATGCGGCCTTGGGGATCACAGCCGCTCACCGCCCCAAAGGCGCGGTAGTACTGGCAGGCGCTCAAGCGCGTGTCCTGGCCCTTGTAGGTCAGGAACTGCGGCGCGCCAGGCAGTTGCTGCGAATAGGCATTGGCCAGCGGCAAGACCATCTGGCCACGCACATTGCCATCGGGGCCAGAGGCCACCATCTTGCGAAGCTGCGGCCTTTGGTTCGTCAGCAGCTGCGATTGTTCGGTCAGCGCAGTGGCGAGGTAGCCGCCGCCGGGCCGGGTCACGCCCACGTCAGTGCTGGCGCCGTCGCAGCGCACGCGCAGTTTGAGTGTGGCTTGCAAAGGCACGGCGGCATCCAGGGCGTAGTCGCCAAAACGGTTGACCCGGATCGGCGTGGTGGCTGCGGTGTTGTCGTCAAGCAGCACCTGCACGGTGGCCGAGGTCTGGATGCCGAAGAACTCGCTCTGCCAGCCACAGGCGCCGCCATCGCTCAGGCCGATGTGCCCGAACAGGCGCAGGTTGCGGGCCGACGGTGGCACGACCGACAGCGTCAAGGTCTGGCCTTCGCTGTTGCCCGAGATGCTGCCGCAAGTGACTGGCGGCGTTTCGGCAGAACCGGTGGTGCGCAAGGCGGCGCCTTGCACACTGGTGCACAGCACGTCGTAGTTCTGACCGGCGGGCAGGCGGGGCGCGACCACTTCACCGGCCAGGTCGGTGGTGCCGGCGAAGACCTGGTCCGTGGTGCCAGCGCGCACGATGCGCACCTGCACATCGGGCAGGTAGACGTAACGCAGTGCGGGCGTGCCGGACGTTGGCGCGAACGCCGTGTTGCCACCAGCACGGACGCGCAGACGCACCGAGGCGCCATCGAACTCGTCACTACCAGCCACGGTCGGCGGCGTCATGGTCAAGGCCGCCGGCTGGGCCGCCTGGGTGTTCAAGGCATCGGACGAGACGGCGTATTGCTGCTCGACGTAACCACCGCGTCCATCGCTGATCGTGACGTAGGCAAAGTGCAGGCCGGGGCCATCGGGCATGGTCCACACGGTCTCGGGCGCATTGCGGTTTTCGACCGTGCCGCCCGTGACACGCCATTGGTAACTGAGTGTGTCGCCATCCAGGTCAACCGCCTCGACGCGCAGGTTGGTTTTTTCAGGGCCGCTGTCGCGCTTGGAGCCACCGCCCCCGCCGCAACTGCTCAACAACGACAGCGCCAAGCAGGCGCCGATCCAGGGTGCCAGACGACGAAGGGACCGACCGGCCAACAACTGAGACATCCCAACACTCCCGGTTCAGGATCCAACACTGGTAGTTGATTGTCAGGGCGCTGACGACTGCGTGGCCCATGGCATGCGTGCCCCGTCCAAGGGGTCTCGGCATGCTAGCACCCCAGGCGCCTCTGACGCACCAGAGGCCGACCACGTTCTAGGGATGGTCACACGCCTTGGTTTTGACTTGCGTCCTGATCAACCGCAGTGGAGTTGCTTGAGCCGGCTGATCAACTCGGGTGATGCTTCGCCCAGGGAGATGCGTTGCAAAAGGGTGGCGCATTCAGCCTCATTGCCACTGGCGCGCGTGGTGGCCGCCGCCCGCTTCGGTGGGGCTTGATCGCCGGTCTGGGTCCGCTCACGCGGCGCTTTGGGTCGCGCGGAGACAGCGGCTTGCGGTGGCGCCGTGACGGGTGCGGGGGTCGGTGCGGGCGTGGACACCACCACCGGTTCAGGCGCGGTGGCCACAGGGGATGAGGCCGGTGGTGGCACAGACTTCACGGCATCCACTGTTGGCGTGGGAGATGCCGTTGGCGCGGGCTGCACGGCAGGTGTTGCCACGGAGGAAGGCGCCGTCACCGCAGCGGGTGGCGCGTTGGCCGCCGGCTGGTTTGACACCGCCGCCGGCCTTTGCATCCACCACACCGTGCCGCCGCCCAAAGCCAAGACAGCCACCGCGGCCGCGATGGCCATGCCCCGCTTGCCACCCAAGGCGCCATTGGTCACAGGCGACGATGGCGCAACGGCAGGCATGGGTCGCATGGCCGACGGTGTGGCACCTGGCATCGCCTTAGGCGGCAAGGTCTTGGCCACTGTGCGCGGCCCCTGGGTGCGCGGCACATCGGCCAAGGGGATGGGCTCACCTTGTTCGTCATCGAGCCCAAGGTCCTGGCGGAAGGCCTCGATGGTCTGGGTACGCTGATCCGGCAACACCACCAGGGCCCGGTCCACCGCCGCCAGGAAGGCCTGTGAATAAAGACCCGCGCCCACCTCGGCCAGCGGCTGATGAGTGTCGCTCAACATGCGGCCGACCGCAGGCGGTGGCGGCTTGCCGGCGATGCACCAATACACCGTGGCGGCCAGCGCATAGACGTCAGTCCAGGGGCCTTGTTTCATGCCCGGCACTTCGGCGTACTGCTCCACGGGGGCGTAACCCGGCTTGAGGATGACGGTGAGCGCCTGCGTCATGTCGCTGATCACCCGCCGCGCCGCGCCAAAGTCCAGCAGCAAGGGTTTGTTGGTGCGCGCCAGCAGGATGACGTTGTCGGGCGCGATGTCGCGGTGATAGCACTGGTCGGCATGGATGACGACCAGTGCTTCGGTCAGCGAGTTCAACATGCGCAGCAGCCAGGCCTCGTCGGGCGGCTCGGCCATGGCCCGCACCGTGTCCTTGAGCGTCACGCCCTCGTAGAAGGGCATGATCATGTAAGCGGTGCCGTTGGCCTCCCAGAACCGGTGCACCTTGACCAGCGAGGCGTGGTCGTACTGCGCCAGCAACTGCGCCTCGTTGATGAAGCTGCGCAGGCCGGCCTCGAAGGTGTCGCGGTGCCGCTCGGACCGCGGGTTGACCTGGGTCTGCCCCTTGCGCGAGGCGATGGACGAGGGCATGTACTCCTTGAGCGCCACCATGCGACCCAACGACTGGTCGCGCGCCAGGTAGACGATGCTGAAACCGCCCTCGCCCAGCTTGCCGGTCAATTCGAACTCGCCCAGCAGGGTGCCCACGGGCAACGCATGGTCGTCATCGTCGGCGTTGTCTGCAGCCGGTGTCGTCCGCGTGGTCATGGTCGCACCGGCCGCTGCAGCGGCAGAAGCCGGGCGGATCACCGTGCGGTCGTGGTCATCATCGTCAAGCGGGGGCGTCATGGTGGCCGGCCAGTCCCAGAAGCGAGCATGAGGTCGAGGATAGCAGTGCTGCTCCCGAGCGTCGGCGCAGAATCGATACAAGGGATTGCCTGGGGCTGGCACTGGGTCAAAATAGGGCCGGCCGCATCCACCCTCGGATGGGCACGCCTTGATCGGCGAACCACCGTCTTCAACCTACGTCAGGAATCACCCGCCCATGATGCCAGCGGCCAAACACGGCGACCCTCAGATGGGGGTGGACATCCACCTCTGCATGGTCCCTTGCCCCGCCCCGACGCCCACACCGCTGCCCACACCACACATGTCCGTGGTCTTCGATCCGATGGACTATGTGCCCATCGTCG
>CANBUA010000118.1 GCA_947372535.1 Burkholderiales bacterium | reverse complement strand
AGATCGTCCTGATCGACGGCATGTGGATGGATCAGATGAAAATGCGTGACGGTCAGTCCGACATGGCTTCGTACGTGGATCTGATCAAGGTGCTGACCCAGGGCTTTCATCCCGAAGTGAGCCCGGAGATCGACATTCACCTGGCTGCCACCGGGCTCCTCGCCATGGCCGTCCATACCGCCATCAGTTGGGCGCGCACCGGCTTTGCAGCCGAGGTGGAGTCCGTACTGGATCACAACATGTATGCCTGGGCAGGCCTGAACCATTGGATGAAAGCCACGCACAAAGGCAGCAAGGCCATGGCGACCCGCGCCGAGCGCCAAGCCTGGGTGCAGGAAGCCTTCAAGTCCAAGGCAGCCACCGAAGACGAGGCCTGAGCCGCTCAGCTCACGTGGTGGCCGCCGAATCGGGTGAGGCCGCCGTCATCGAGGCCCATGCCTGCGATGCGCCCACACCCTGAGAGGCCAGGGCGCGAACCAGTCGCCGGTCATGGCGCAGGTGCAGCGCCAACAGGCTGGCCAACTCGTTCGGACGGAAAGGCTTGGCCAGGTAGTCGTTCATCCCGGCATCGCGGTAGCGGTCGGTCTGGCCTTCGCAGCCATTGGCGGTCAGCGCGACGATGCAGACAGGCGTGCGGCTGCGCATGCGCTCCTGATCGCGGATGCACCGGGTGGCCTCGAAGCCATCCATCTCCGGCATCTCGCAATCCATCAGTACCAGGTCGGTGTGGTGATTCATCAACCATTCAAGGGCATCCCGGCCATTGGGGATCACCGTCACCTGGATGCCCAGGTGGTGAAGCTCGGCCTCGGCCACCAGGGCATTGACGGGGTTGTCCTCGACCAGCAGCACATGGGGCGCTTGCTCGTCGGCTGGCGTCAAGGGCTCGCCGGCGTCCGGGTCGGGCGTGGCCCCCGTGGCCTGGGCATGCGCCGCGGTGACGGGATCGCTGGCGGCAGGGCTGGTGTGGCGCGGCAAGGGCAAGGTGAAGGTGAAGACCGAGCCGAGGCCGACCTCGCTGCGGCAGCTGAGTTCGCCACCCATGGCGCGGCAGAGTTCACGCGAGATGGTCAGCCCCAGGCCGCTGCCGCCGAAACGGCGCTGGTAGGTCCCTTCGGCCTGATGGAAGGCCTCGAACACCAAGGGCAGCTCGGCCTCGGGGATGCCGATGCCTGAGTCGTGCACATCGATGATCACCACGTCGCCGCCCGACACGATGCCGCGCCGGGCGTGCAGCCGCACAAAGCCTTGTGCCGTGAACTTGATGCCGTTGCCAAGCAGGTTGTGCAGGATCTGGCGGATGCGCACCGGGTCGCCCCAGACCTCTTCCGCATGGTCGATGTCGAGTAACAGTTCCAGCGTCAAGCCCTTTTCTTGTGCGATCACGCGGGAGGTGTCCGCCACCTCCTGCATCAGGCCTTGGAGGTTGAAGGCCTGGCGGTGCAGCGGCAAGGTGCCGGCCTCCATCCGCGAAAAATCCAGGATGTCGCCAATGACGTTGACCAGGTGGTCACCTGAACCACGAATCAGGTCGAGCTGCTGGAGGGCCTTGGGGCGCTGCTCTTCCTGGCGCAGCAGGCGCACCAGGCCCAGGATGCCGTGCAAAGGCGTGCGCATCTCGTGGCTCATGGTGGCCAGGAAACGGCTGCGGGTCTCGCTCAATGCTTGGGCCTGTTTGAGCGCCTCGGCCTGAGTGCGCATCACCTGATCGCTCTGGAAGCGCAGGCGCAGCAGTTCGGTGACGCGTCGGTTCGCGCGTAACGCCTCCATCAGCAAGATGATCGTCAGGAAGCTCATGCTGACGGCACAGAACAGGCCCAGGTCGTCTTGTCTGGTCAGGGCATAGAGCGCATTGGGCAGCAAGATGGGGGCGATGAAGGCCGAGGCCGATGGCAGGTCCACGTGCAGCATGAAGGTGCCCATCGCGGCGACCCCGATGCCCATGCTGATGGTGACCACCGCGATCTCGAGGTTGAAAATGGGCGTGAGTGCCCAACCCATCGCGCCCCAGGCCAGGCCATCGAGGGCTGCGAGGATGCGGTAGGTCATGAGCGAGGCGCCCACGGGTTGCTCATCCGCATGACGCAGGTAGTAGCTGGCGTGCGCGCCTCGGATCAGGCTGATCAGGACCCGGCTCCCCAGCCAGATGGCCAGCATCCAATAGGGCACGCGGTCTCGCAGGATGAACACGATGCCCACGGAGCCAGCCAGGCCGAAGGCCAGTGAGGCCAGCAACAACTCGTGCGTGGCGCGCTCGCACGAGCGCCTCACATGCGCCTGCGTCACCGGGTCGCAGGGCTGGCCAATGGCGTCTAGCAAGGAGGGCGGTAAGCGTAAACGCACGGCAGGCAACAGCAACTAGGATCCAGAGTCAGTGGACAGTGTGACCAGCAGCCAGACTGGGCGACAAGGGGGAAACCCGAAAGGGCACCTGTATGAGCATGCAGTTTTCCCGGGGGTGCGGCCCCTGTTCAGGGGGATTCACCTTTCAATCCTTCTTGCGCTCCGCCGCCCCTTCGCCGGCGATCACCGCCTCCTTGATCTCGCCGACCTCTTCGTAGACGTACGTCTCGTAAGAGAGACCCACTTCATCGAAGCAAGGCATGACGCCCTTGTCCAGGGCTTGGAGGGGACTTCAAGTACCTGCAGCCTTTGCCGTCTTTGGAGTCATCGTCCTTGAACTTGGCATCGAGATCCCGTCGGTAGACCACCTCAGCGAACAGCGCCATCAAGCAGAATCGATCCGCCACGTCCATCAAAAAGAATATTTTTCCAAGACGGGCATGGTGGATTCATGTTCGACTGCTTGGACGGTTGGTGGGGACTGTGTGCTCGTGGGCGATGGTGCTTCGGACGCTTCTTGGAACAAAAGCCAGCATAAAACCACGCGTCCTCCAGGACAGTACGGTCATATCAAAGGCAAATTGTGTTCTGGCTGACCATTCGGGCTCTCCATTCAAAAATGTGTCATGGAAATCTTCAACTAAACGTTAAATGAACCAGATTCATCCGTCTTGAGCCCCCTATTTCAGGGGGGCTCATTTTTTTTTGAACCCTTTGAATCGCTTTCACACTCTTAGCCTGTGGATGCAAGAATTTGTAGAGGATCAGGGGTCCCTGATCACCTTTGCTGCGGCATCCGGGTGATAAATTTTTCCAATCAGGGTGGTAGGAATGACAGCTACGTTTACACAGGACAACACCAAGCTCATCGAGGCAGCCATGTTGGGGGATGAGCAGGCGCTCAGAGAGTTGTTGCACAAGTCACAGAGGGACTTGAAACGTTTCGCCAGGCGCTCGTGTGCCACGGCCGAGGATGCAGAAGATGCCGTCCAGGTCGCGCTGTGGCAGCTTCATCAGAAGGTGGGCGCCCTGAGGGTCGCCCAGGCATTCGCCAGTTGGCTCTTTCGGATCGTCGAACGCGAATGCGGCCGCTTGTTCAGGGTGAACCGCGACACGGTGCCCCTCGACGACGCCACGATGGCAGACCTGCCCACCGCCAGCATTCCGCATGATCTTCGAAACGATCTGAGCAAAGGGATCGGGGCATTGCCCGAGATCTACCGTGAGGTACTGATCCTTCGGGACATCGAAGAAATGACCGCGCCTGAGGTTGCCGCCTTGCTGAACATCTCGGTCGACGCCGTGAAAAGCCGACTGCATCGGGCGCGAACGATGCTGAGAGAGCGCCTGATCAGCAGTGGGTACTGGTTCAGCCAAGCCGACTAACGCCTCCCTGTCGGGCAGGCCAAGCCGATACGGCCGTTTTCCATTCAATCATCCGACCTGCGGTGCAACCGCAGTGGCCGCCGCATGGCACAAAAGCTTTGCAAGGCGCGCAATCCTTCAGATGACCACGAATTGAATCCCGCCAACGCCGAATAAATCCGCCCCGCTGTCTCGCTGGCGTGGCGCCGCTGTTTTCAAAATTTCCCCGATTCTCCGGGAGGTCCTCATGTTGCCTGAAAAAACCCTCGTCGATATTCTTCTTGACCATATTGAACACCTCGGCAGCCGTCACGTCTTCAATTTTCTGGAGAATGGTGAACGCTTGACGCGCCGCTCAACATTCTCGGAATTTACCCATCAAGCGTCCAGGGTGGCCCACTGGCTGCAATCTCGCCAGATGGCCGGCCAGAGGGTGGTGCTGGTATTTGAGCCGGGCATCGAATTCGTGGAGGCCTACCTCGGTTGCCTGATGGCAGGTGCGGTCGCTGTCCCTGTGGCACCCATGGCGGGGGCACGGACCGATCAGCGCTCATCGAAGACACAGGCCATCATCGAGGACTGTGCGCCTGCGCTCATTCTGGGCACCTCCGCCACGCTGGAGCCGCTTCAATTGACGCTGGCCTCGTGCCTTGAAAGCACGGCCGCCCCGTCGATTCAAGATTATGGCAAGGTCGACTGGGGGCATAACACCGGGCCACTGAACGAGCGCCCCAAGCCTGGCGACCTGGCCATGCTGCAGTACACATCGGGTTCCACGTCCTTGCCCAAGGGCGTCATGCTCACCCACCGCAATGTCCTGCACAACATCGCGCATTTCGACGAATACTGGAACCACGATCAGGACAGCCGGCTTGTCAATTGGCTCCCTCACTTTCACGACCTTGGCCTGCTGTACGGACTCTTGTTCCCGCTCTACAAAGGCATCGAAGCCTACCTCCTGCCACCCGCCGCCGTCGTGCAAAAGCCAGTGCGCTGGCTGCGCGCCATCAGCGAGTTTCGGGGCACCCACAGCATGGGGCCCAACTTCATGTACGAGTTGTGCGCGCACCGGATCGACGAGAAAGACCTGGCAGGCCTTGATCTGAGCTCCTGGCGGATGTCGCTCAATGCGGCCGAGCCGGTCCGAAGCGAGACATGGCGCCGCTTCAACGAGCGCTTCAAGCACGTCGGCCTGAGCCCAAGCACGGTCACCGGCGGCTATGGCCTGGCGGAAGCCGCGTGTCGCGTGACAGCGGCCCACGCCAAGAGCCCCATGACCGTGCTCAGGCTGGGGGTGGATGCCCTTGGCCTGAACCAGGTGCTCGTCGAGCCGGAGCCAGGTGTTCGGTCCATCGACGTGGTGGGCTGCGGCTACCCGGCGCTGGACACTGAACTGCAGATAGTGGCCACGAAAGATTTCACGGCATGCGGACCCCTGAGCGTCGGCGAGGTGTGGGTGCGAAGCGGAAGCGTGGCCACCGGCTACTGGAGGCGGCCGGAGCAGTCGCAGTCGACATTTGGCGGCATCCGGGCGGATGATCCGGCGCAGCGCCCCTATCTGCGCACAGGCGACCTGGGCTTCGTGCATGAGGGCGAGTTGTTCCTCACTGGCCGCATCAAGGATCTGGTGATCATCCGTGGCGAGAACTACTATCCTCATGACATTGAGAAGACCGTTGAAGGCGCTCACCCGGCCTTGCGCCGCGGATGCTGCGCAGTGTTCAGCGTGACCACCGAGGATTCCGAAGGCCTCGCCCTTGTGCAGGAAATTCAGAAAGGCACGGCGGCATCGGACTTGGAAACGATTCATGCGGCCATCCGCCAGGCAGTGGCTCGTGCTCATGACTTGCCGATCGAGTGCATTTCCCTGATCGAGGCCGGGACCATCGACAAGACGTCCAGCGGGAAAATCCAGCGCTCGGCCGTGCGAGCCGCCTATCTGGAAAAGCGGTTGGCCTTGCTCGACCAATGGCATCGGCAAGCCGCCCCAGCCGCGCCATCGCCAGCGGGGCTGGCGCGGCCCGAAGGACATCACCGGATCAAGGCGTTTCTGCGTGAACGCATTGCCGCGTTGACGGGGGTGCCGTTGGCCAGCATCGACGACCGGGCCCCCTTCGCCGACCTGGGGCTGGGATCGCTGGAGGCAACGCAGCTTTCAGCCGAGCTCGCCAACCAGCTGGGCATGGACGTGTCACCGACCTTGTTCTACGACCACCCCAACATTCGGGCCCTAGCCGATGGCATGAGCGCGACAGAACCTGTGGGCACGGCTGCGCATCGCCCCGGTGGGGCCGATGAAATCGCGGTGATCGGGATGGCATGCCGATTTCCCCAGGCCAACAACCCCGATGAATTCTGGCGCCTGTTGCTCGAAGGGGGACAGGCCATCAGCGAACGGGAAGGCAGGAACGGCGAGCGGCGCCCGGGTGGTTTCCTGCCGGACATCGCCAGCTTCGAGCACCGGTTCTTTTCGATCTCCAAACGCGAGGCCGATGCCCTCGATCCACAACAGCGGCTGGCGCTGGAAGTGTCCTGGGAAGCCCTGGAAAACGCCAGCATCCTGCCGGCCTCGCTGTCGGGTACGAACACGGGTGTCTTCTTCGGGGCCTCGTCATTCGACTATGGCGCCATGCAACTGTCCGAGGGCATGCTCGACGCCTACACCGGACAGGGCTCGGTGCTGGGCGTAATCGCCAATCGCCTGTCGTACTTCTATGACCTCAGGGGGCCTAGCTTCGTCATCGACACGGCTTGCTCTTCATCATTGACCTCGCTGCACCTGGCGTGCAACAGCCTGCGACTGGGCGAATGCGACATGGCGCTGTCGGGCGGCGTCAATGCGCTGCTGGCCGACGAGTGGAATGTGGCGCTCGGCATGGCGGGCATGTTGTCGCCCGACGGCCAATGCAAAACCTTCGACGCCCAAGCCAATGGCTATGTGCGCGGCGAGGGATGTGGTGTGGTCGTGCTCAAGCGATACCAGGATGCGGTCAGAGATGGCGACCACGTCTATGGCGTCATCCTTAGCACCGCCATCAATCAGGACGGCAGGAGCAACGGCCTGACCGCGCCCAATGGCAAGGCGCAAGAAAGCTTGCTTCGCGAAGGACTCCGTCGTGCCGGGGTGTCCGCCGATGAGCTGGGCTACATCGAGGCCCATGGCACCGGCACCCCCCTGGGCGACCCCATCGAGTGCAACTCCTTGCGCCGGGTGTTGGGCGACCGGACGCAGCCCTGTCTGCTAGGCTCGGTCAAAGGCAACATCGGCCATCTGGAGGCCGCTGCGGGCATGGCCGGGCTCATCAAGACGCTGCTTTGCATCTCGGAACAGGTTGTTCCCAGGCAGGTCAACCTGAGCCAGCTCAATCCGCTGATCGACCTGGGCAACAGCTTGTCGATTCCCGATCAGACCATGCCCTGGAAGCGCACGTCCGGCAAGCGGCGGCATGCCAGCGTCAGCGCTTTCGGCTTCTCTGGCACGAATGCGAATGCGATCTTGGCCGAACCGGCCATGGCCTGCACGCCGCAGTCACGCGCAGGCGTCAGCGGTGCGCTGCCATTCGTGTTGTCGGGCAGCAATCCAGCCGCCATCGCCCGCGCAGCGGCCCAATACCTATCGAAGATGGGATCGGCACAAGACAACGCTTGGCTGGACTTCGCCCATGGTGCCTGCTGCAAACGATCGGACAAGGGCCTGCGGGTGGCATTCGTGGCTGAGAGCGAAGGCATGTGCATGGAGCGACTGCAAGCCATCGCCCACGGCGGCTCGATGCGTAGCGAACCTCCGCTGGACAAACCCACCATCGCGTTCGTATTCTCCGGCCAAGGCATCCCGCTGGTGCCCGTCGGTCGGGAGCTTCATGCCCGATTGCCAGCCTTCAGGGCCGCCATCGATCAATGCGATGCGCTCCTGAGGCCTCGCCTCAAGCGCTCCCTGATCGAGATGATGAGCGGCGATGACCCTGTGCTGGAGGCCCATGAGCCTGGCATGGTCCAACCCGTGCAGTTTGCACTTCAGTATGCGCTGGCCAAAAGCCTGCAGGCTTTTGGCCTCAAGCCAGACCTCGTGGCCGGACACAGTCTGGGCGAATACGCCGCGTGGTGCATCGCCGGCGCCATCGGCCTGGAAGACGCGATGCGCCTGGTGATCGCCCGTGGCCAGCTCACACAGGAACGCTGCCCGCAGGGCGCCATGGTATCGATACAGGCCGCCGCGACGGATGTCGCGCTGTGGATTGAACGGGCCGGCGTCCTGCTGGACCTGGCAGTGGTCAACGGGCGCTCGCAATGCGTGGTGGCAGGAGCACCAGATGATGTACAGGCGTTCTGCCGACGCACACTCGATCAGCATGACGTGACCTGGATCCCGTTGCCCGTCCAGCGCGCCTACCACTCCAGGTTGATCGAGCCAGCGTGTGCGCCTTTCAAGGAAGTGGCTGACACGGTGGACTACCTGGTCCCTCATACCCGCGTCATCTCCAACCTGGACGGCAAGTTCTGGCCAAGCGACTGCGCGCCTCATGCGAACTACCTGGTCGATCACCTCCGTGGTGCGGTACGTTTTGACTGGTGCCTGGACACCTTGGCCGAAGAAAAGAACCTCATCTGCATCGAGGTAGGCACCAAACCGGTCATCAGCCGCAGCGCGGCCATCCATCTTGGCGACAAGGGCCCACGCTGGACCGCCACATTGCGCCATGATGGCGAAGACTGGTTCGCCTTGCTGCAATGCCTGGCAGACGTGCACACCGCAGGTGGCGAGCTGTCCTGGGACACCGCGTTCGAAGGCCTCGGGGCGCGTAGTCGCCCCATGCCCGGCTATCCCTTTGCCGGTGAGCACCACTGGTTCACGTCGCGCGAGGTCAGCGCCACCGAAGGCACGCCACGGCACACAGTGCTGCGTGAGCCAAGGGCCGAGTACACCTTGGCCGATGACAGCGCGCCCTCATCAGCGGCAGAGGGCACCGGCGCCGTGGAGGACCAACTCAAGACCATGCTGGCCAGGCTGCTCAAGTGCACGCCGTCAGAACTCGACAGCCATCGAACATTTTTTCATCTGGGGGTCGACTCCATCGTGTTGGTCGAATTCGCCCGCCTGGTGGGCCAGGCATTCGGCCTGACGCTTCGGATCCATGAACTGGCCAGCAAGACACCCACGATCAGCCATCTGGCATCGCACATCGAGTCCTGCATGGCGGCCCTGCCCTCGTCCAAACCCCCTGCCACATTTAACAAATGACCACCCTCGCCGTGACTTCCAAGGACAGTTTCGAGCTGACCGACATCCAGCAAGCCTATTGGTTCGGTGAGCAGGAGATTCTCGATCTCCATACCGCCGCGTTTTTCCACCGGACATACCGCGCGGCCGACGTCGACATGCCCAGGCTGGCAGCGACGATGCGCAACCTGAGAAACAAGCATGCGATTCTGAGAACCTGCTTTCATCGGGATGGCACCCAGACAACCCTGCCGCCATCGGAGCACGCAGAGGTGCGGGTGGTCGATCCGCAAACGACCGACTCTCGATCGGCATGGCTGGCGTCACAACTGCCGACTCTGGACAGCGGGCACCCTGCGCTGTGCATCGTCGAGCGCTGTGAGGACGGCCACCTGATCCACTTCGCGATGCGCCTGATCGCCGTGGATGGCCGGTCGCTGGCCTTGTTCTTTGCCGAGATGTGGAATGAATACCAGGGGCGGCCCACGAGTCACGCCGCCACCGCCCAATACAGCGACTATGTCGCATCGAAAAACTCAATGCGGGGCGGCAAAAACCACCGGGCGGCTCAGGACTACTGGATGCAGCGCATTCCCACACTATGCGCCGCGCCGCAATTGCCCCTGTGCCCCGACCAACGCCAGGTCAGGAAAGCGCAGTTCGAGCGCATGGAAGCGATCCTCGACAAGACCGAAATACAGCGCTTGACTATCGTTGCTCGAAACTGCGGCGTCTCGCTGACGGCCGTGCTATGTACAGCCTATGCCGATGTGCTCAGGAAATGGTCAGCCTCCGCGTCGTTCACGATCAATCTGCTGGTCACGGACCGCCCCTCTGGCAACGCCGGCTTCGAGAGCGTGCTCGGCAACTTCAGCGCGACGATCCCGCTCGAGATCCGCGAAAACACCGAGGGGTTCATGTCACGTGCGCAGGCGCTGCAATTGCAGATGTACAAGGACATGGAGCACATGGCATTCTCAGGCATCGAAATCACACGGGCCATGAAGCGGCCCATCTCCGAACCACCATTCATGCCGGTGGTTTTTGCCAGCACCCTGGGCCTGATCGAAGACGGCCAGGCCGAGCGGGGCTGCGATTGGACCATCGCGGACGAGTCGCTGCACACGCCTCAGGTCTGGCTGGATTTCCAGGTCTACATGCGCAGCGGCAAGATGGTGCTGAGCTGGGATGCCGCCCAAGGCATTTTCCAGCCGGGGGTGGTGGAGCACATGTTCAGCACCTACCAAGGTCATCTCGCCTGCATCGGTGAGCCTTCATCCGATGTCGGACAGGCCCTTCTCCCAAGGCTTTCAAACCGACTTCTGCATGCCCGCGAGAACGCCAACCAGACCGCCCGGCCCTTGCCCAACAAGCTACTTCACGAATCCTTTCTGGACGCCTGCCTTCGCCATCCCGACCACACCGCGATCATCGCGCCGGACAAGAGGTTGACCTACCAGGAGCTCAAGGCGCTGGCGTTCCAGGTTGCATCGCACCTGCGTGGCGCCGGGGTGGCGCCAGGCAGGCTGGTGGCCATCTGCGCGCCCAAAGGCTGGCAACAGGTCACCGCAGCCATGGCCGTGCTCATGGCCGGTGGCGCCTACTTGCCTGTCGCCCCGGAACTGCCGCCTTCACGCAAGGCTCATTTGATCGGTCGACCCGGCGTTTGCGCCGTGCTGGCGATGCTTGGCTGCCTGGAGAACACGGTGATCCCGCCAGATGCAGCCATGTTGGACTTGGACGAAGCACTGAGCCAGCCGCCAGCCATGGACCACGGCCTGCCGCTGGCGGGCCCACACAGCGCCACCGACCTGGCCTATGTGCTGTTCACCTCTGGATCGACTGGCGAGCCCAAAGGGGTGGCCATCAGTCACCGAGGGGCGGCCAACACGATCCAGGACATGATCCGCCGATTCGGCCTGACGCCCGACGACAGGGTGCTTGCCCTGTCGGCCTTCAACTTTGACTTGTCGGTCTATGACATCTTCGGAACCCTCGGAACCGGCGCCACGCTGGTGATCCCCCATTCATCGGGCGTGCCGTCGCCCGATGAATGGGCTCGATGCGTGCAAGAACACGCGGTGACCCTTTGGAACTCTGTGCCCGCGCTGCTGGAGATGCAGCTCGAGTACCTGGGGACCGGCGCGGCAGCCACCTTGAAATCGCTGCGGCTCGTCATGCTCAGCGGCGACTGGATACCCGTCAGCCTGCCCGCCAAACTGGCGGGCGCCGTTCCCCTGGCCAAGCTGGTGTCGCTGGGAGGCGCCACCGAAGCGTCCATCTGGTCCAACTACTTCGAGGTGACCCACGTGGACCCTTCCTGGACCAGCATCCCATATGGGTGGCCCCTGGCCAACCAGAGCCTGCATGTGCTGGACAGCCGCATGCAGGACTCCCCGCCCACGGTGATCGGCGAGATCTACATCGGCGGCCGAGGGCTGGCCGTGGGCTATTACAAAGACGCGGCACGGACCTGCAGCAGCTTCGTGTTCCATCCCGACACCGGCGAGCGCCTGTACCGCACTGGCGACATGGGCCGGTACGATGCTCAGGGTTGCATCGAGTTCCTGGGCCGCAAGGATTCCCAGGTCAAGATCCGAGGGTTCCGCATTGAGCTCGGTGAGATCGAGACTCAGCTGGAGCGATGCCCCGGCGTGCAAAGCGGCGCGCTCATCGTGCGCAAGATCAGTGGCGCCGAGGCATCCTTGGTCGCGTTTTATGCCACCAAGGATGAGCAGCCCTGCACGGACTCCGTCCTGGCCCATCTTAAGGCCCATCTGCCCGACTACATGGTGCCCAGCATCGCTTGCAGGGTGGCGCGGATTCCGACCACCGTCAACGGCAAGGTGGACCGCCAGGCGCTGGCCCAGATGGGCGAGCTGCTGGGCGATGCGCCGCCCGCCAGCGACGCCGTGGCACCAGGCAACGATCAAGAGCTGGCGCTGGCGGACCTGTGGTCGTCGGTGCTGGGCCGCCGCGTGGCCAACGTTCACCACAACTTCTTCGAGCTTGGCGGCACGTCCCTGGGCGCCGTGCGCCTGCTGAACGCCATCAAGGCCCGCTTCCACCGCGACCTGCCATTGGCCTCCCTGTTCCAGCATGACACGGTGGCCAAGCAAGCCGTCCTGGTGGGGCAGGACACCACCGTCGCCGCGACAGGCCGGCGCGATCCGAAAGTGGTCATCCAATCGCGCGGCACCGCCTTGTTGCTGATGGTGCATCCTGTGGGCGGCAATGTCCTGTGCTACCGTTCTTTCGCGGAGCTGCTGCCGCCTGGCGTGAAGGTCCTCGGCCTTCAGTCCCGCGCCGACGGGTCCAGCCGCACCGTGCCCGAGATGGCGACGCAATACATCGAAGCCGCCCAAACCGACATCGACCAGGCCGGCAGCGTCCAACTCATGGGGTGGTCGATGGGCGGCGTCGTGGCCCACGAGATGGTCCGTCAGCTGGAAGCCATGGGCGTGCGGGTGGAGCGCCTCATCATGGTCGACTCCTGGACGGGCGATCCCGCAGCCACCTCGGCGCCCAGCGACGCGCTGCTCAGGCAGGGCTTCATGCACGACAGCAACAGAGGCAGCCTCCTGAATTCCCAACTGCGGGACGAACAAGGCGGCACGGCCCTCCCCGAGGCGTTGTTCGACGAGTACAAGGCGAACTATCTGGCGCTGGTCGCCCACCGTCCGGGCAGCACCACAGCCTCGACCATTCACTATCGCTCGGCGCTCGAGCAGAGTTTCCCGTCGCTCACGCCTTTCACCAGCGACGGCGACCTGCTGGCCGTAAAGTACCTGGCCGAAGATCATTTCTCAATCATGCTCGGCGCCGCGCAGCGCATGATCTCCGCCGAGGTGCTGCCCGTGCCATCAGTGCCCGAGCTGGCCGTGCCATGCGCATCGGGCTGACATGACACCCACCAACGAGCCACGGCCTGCCGGCGACTGGCGACCGCGAACCTTCTGGGGTGAAGCCCGGCTTCAGGCCATGGAGCTGGCAGAGCGCGAGCCCGTCCTCAAGCGCATCCTGTTCCAACGTGTCGTCGATACCTGTTCGCCGCTGGACATGATGGCCAGGATTCTGGCCAACCGGCTGGCCTGCGACGATCTTCCAATGGAAGGGCTGTCGCCATTGCTGGCCGGGAGCATCGCTGACACCGCCTGCTTCGACACGGGCTGGGCCGCCGACCTGGAGGCGGTCAGGGCCCGCGATCCGGCGTGTGGCAACTCTCTGCATGTCGTGCTCAACCTGAAAGGCTTTCAGGCCTTGGCGGCGCACCGTTTTGCCCACGGCTTGTGGCAGGCCGGCAGGCCGGAGGTGGCGCACTGGCTGTCCAACAGAACATCTGCCGTGCTGGGGGTGGACATCCATCCAGCCGCGCGGCTTGGCAAGGGGATCATGCTCGATCACG
>CANBUA010000117.1 GCA_947372535.1 Burkholderiales bacterium | reverse complement strand
CAAGTGAGCGTTTCGGTCCTTGAGCCCGGTGTCAGCCTGGGTGAGCTTGTGGCTCACCTCGGCGGCACACTGCTCGGGCCGCCGGATCGTCTGATCAAGCGAATCTCGCCCCTCGATGCAGCCGATTCAGGCTGCATTTCGTTTCTGGCCCACCCCAAATACAAGTCGCAGCTGACGAGCACCGATGCCGCTTGTGTCATCGTCTCGCCGACGGTGCAGGATGAGGCCGTGGCACGCACGGCGGCCATCGTGGTCGATGACCCTTACCTATACTTTGCTAGGCTCACGCAATGGTGGGCGCGCCGCGTCCGTCCTGCCGCACCCGCGGAGATCCATCCATCCGCGGTGATCGACCCAAGCGCCCAACTGGGGCAAGGCGTCACGGTCGGCCCGCTGGTGGTCATTGAGGCGGGCGTGGTCGTGGGTGATGGCGCGGTCATCGGCGCACAGAGTTTCCTGGGCGCACGCTCGAGCGTCGGCGCGAACACCCGCTTGTCAACCCGCGTGACGCTGGGGTTTGACTGTGTCATCGGCGAGCGGGGCATCGTCCACAGTGGCGTGGTCATCGGTGCCGATGGCTTCGGCTTCGCGCCCGTCCAAAAGCGCTGGGAGAAGATCGAACAATTGGGCCGGGTCCTCATTGGGCACGATGTCGAGATCGGCGCCAACACCTGCATCGACCGTGGTGCCCTGGGCGATACCATCCTCGAAGATGGGGTCAAGCTCGACAATCTGGTCCAGATCGGTCACAACGTCCGCGTGGGCGCGCATTCGGCGATGGCCGGCTGCGTCGGCGTGGCAGGCAGCGCGACCATTGGTGCGCACTGCACCTTCGGCGGCGCCGCCATCGTGCTGGGGCACCTCACCCTCGCCGAGGGCGTGAACATTTCTGCCGCGTCGGTGGTGACGCGCTCCATCCATCAAAGCGGCCTGTACACCGGCTTCTTCCCGCTCGACGACAACGCGGGTTGGGAGAAGAATGCGGCCACCCTCAAAAACCTGCATGCGCTGCGCGAGCGATTGCGTGCGCTTGAAAAGAACAGCAGCTCCTCATGAAGATGGACATCCACAAGATCCTTGAAATGCTCCCGCATCGCTATCCGATCCTCCTGGTCGATCGCGTGCTGGAAATAGAGTTGGGTCACCGCATCAAGGCGGTCAAAAACGTCACGATCAACGAGCCCTATTTCAACGGGCATTTCCCGCACCGGCCCGTGATGCCGGGCGTGATGATGCTGGAGGCGCTGGCCCAGGCCGCCGCCCTGCTGTCGTTCGAGAGCCATGGCATCAAGAGCGATGACAAGTCGGTGTACTACTTCGTGGGCATCGACAACGCGCGCTTCAAGCGGCCCGTTGAGCCGGGCGACCAACTCATCCTGGATGTGACGATTGAGCGCTCCAAGGCCGGCATCTACAAGTTCGCGGCGCAAGGTCTGGTCGATGGACAGGTGGCCGTGGACGCCAAGCTGATGTGCACCATGCGCAAGGTGAGCTGATCCGAGGCATCGTTCAGGAGAACCACGCCATGGCAACAACCATTCATTCCACGGCTGTCGTCGATGCCAAGGCCGAGCTGGCCGATGGTGTCAGCATCGGGCCGTATACGGTCATTGGGCCCGATGTCAGCATTGATGAAGGTACATCCGTCGGTCCGCATTGCGTGATCGAGGGCCACACCAGCATTGGCCGCGACAACAAGATTTTTCAGTTCTCTTCGTTGGGCGCCGCCCCGCAAGACAAGAAATATGCGGGTGAACCGACCCGCCTGGTGATCGGTGACCGCAACACCATCCGCGAGTTCTGCACCTTCAACACGGGCACCGTGCAGGATGCGGGCGTGACCACGGTCGGGCACGACAACTGGATCATGGCCTATGTGCACATCGCCCATGACTGTCGCCTGGGCAATCATTTGATCCTGGCCAATGGCGCCACCTTGGGGGGCCACGTGCACCTGGACGACTGGGTGTTCATCGGCGGCCTGACGGGCGTGCATCAGTTTGTGCGCGTGGGTGCTCATGCGATGACGGGCTTTCAGACGCGGCTGTCGCAGGATGTGCCGCCGTTCATCCTGGCGCAGGGCAATCCGGCCGAGGTCAATGGCTTCAACATCGAAGGCCTGCGTCGCCGCGGCTTCAATGCCGAGCGCCTGGCGGCGGTCAAGTTGATGCACAAAGCCTTGTACCGTCAAGGTTTGACCTTCGAAGAGTCCAAAAGCCAGATCGCGGCGCTGTCTATGAGTCACCCCGATGCGCAAGGTGATGTGAGCATGATGATGGATTTCCTCAATGCCTCAACGCGCGGCATCGTCCGTTGACATGTTGATGATGACTGACGCGAGATGACTGCTGCTGGTCCTGTTTCATCTGACGCCGCACCTTGCTTCGGCATGGTGGCGGGCGAGGCCTCGGGCGATTTGCTGGCCGGTCTGCTGCTGAACGGCCTCAAGCAGCAATGGCCTGCCTTGACCGCCCATGGCATCGGCGGGCCCCGGATGGCGGCCCACGGTTTCGAGGCTTGGTGGCCTCATGAAAAACTGGCCGTGCGCGGTTATGTGGAGGTGCTGCGGCACTATCGCGAGATCTCCGGCATCCGTGACCAGTTGGCCAAACGGCTGTTGGCCGAGCGCCCGTCGATGTTCATCGGCGTGGATGCGCCCGATTTCAATTTCGGGCTGGAAGCGCGCCTGAAAACAGCGGGCATCAAGACGGTTCATTTCGTCAGCCCGTCGATCTGGGCCTGGCGCGGCCAACGCATTCATCGCATCCATCAGTCGGTCGATCACATGCTGTGCCTGTTCCCCTTCGAGCCGGAGCTCTATGCCAAGGTCGGGATCAAGGCCAGTTACGTCGGTCATCCGCTGGCCGATGTCATCCCCATCGATCCCCCTCGGGCAGCAGCCCGCACGGCCTTGGGGCTGAGCGAGGCCGATCAGGTCGTGGCGGTCTTGCCCGGCAGCCGGCGCTCGGAGATTGCATACATCGCCCCGGTGTTCATGCAGACCGTGGCACGCCTGGCCAAGCAGCGGCCTGGCCTGAAGTTCCTGCTGCCCGTGGTGCCTGGGCTGGAAGCGTTGATCACGCCCCTGCTCAAGGCGCATTGCCCCGATGTCGATGTGCAATGCCTCAAGGGCCGCTCGCACGAGGCCATGGCCGCCTGCGACGTGACCTTGATTGCCAGCGGCACGGCCACCCTGGAGGCGGCCTTGTTCAAGCGCCCCATGGTGATCGCGTACCGCATGAACTGGCTGAGCTGGCAGATCATGAAAAACATGCGCTACCAGCCTTGGGTGGGTCTGCCCAACATCCTGTGCCGCGATTTCGTGGTGCCCGAGCGCATCCAGGAGATGGCCAACCCGGCACAATTGACCCGCGACGTGCTGGAGTGGCTGGATCACCCGCTTGAAGCCGAGGTGGTCGCCCGCCGATTCACCGATCTACACCACCTGTTGAAGCGCGACACGGCGCGCTGTGCCACCCATGCCATTGCCCAAGTCCTCGAAGCGTCCTGAAGCGGGCGTTGTCCAGCAACTCGATTTGCTCTGGCACCCCGTCGGCCTGGTGGCCGGGGTGGACGAGGCTGGGCGCGGCCCATTGGCTGGGCCTGTCGTGGCCGCAGCCGTGGTGCTGGACGACCAGAACCTGATCCAAGGCGTCAACGATTCGAAAAAATTGACGGCCGCCAGGCGCGACAAGCTCTTCGACGAGATCCGCGCCAAGGCGCTGTGCTTTTGCATCGCCCAGGCATCGGTCGAGGAGATCGATGAGCTCAACATCCTGCAGGCCACCATGCTGGCCATGCGACGGGCGGTCGAAGGGCTGCGCCTCAAGCCTTCGCGCGTGCTGGTCGATGGCAACCGTTTGCCGGTGTTGAAGGTGCCCGCCGAGGCCATCGTCAAGGGTGACGCCAAGGTCTCATCAATCGCCGCCGCCTCCATCCTGGCCAAGGTGCACCGCGATCGCTTGTGTCTGACCTTGCATGAAACCTACCCGCACTATGGTTTTGCCACGCACAAAGGTTATCCGACTGCGGATCACCTCGCGGCGCTGGCGCTGCATGGCGCGTGCCGCGAACATCGACGCAGTTTCGCGCCCGTGCGTCTGGCACTGCGGCTAGAAGCATGAGCGCTTCTCAACCGGTCACGCAGGTAATCACCTCGCGTGACAACCCGCTGATTCAGCGTCTGCGCAAGCTGGGGCAAGACCCGGCGGCCTACCGCAAGCTCGGTGAGGTCTGGGTGGAGGGCGATCACCTGTGTTCGGCTTGCTTGGCCCGTGGCGTCGATGTGCCCATGGCGGTGATCGCCGACACGGCCTGGGTGGGGCTGGAAGGCTTGGCCGACGCAGGCGATGCAGCGGCCGCCCAGTTGTCTGCCATGGCGATGCGCGCCCGCAAGGTCGTCATCGTGCCGGAAGGGCTGTGGAAGCAATTCACCTCGCTGGAGTCGCCCGCCAGACTGGGGTTCTTGCTTGATGTCGCGCCTGTTGGCCAATCCGCGATGGCCGGCGTGCCCACGGTGGTCCTGGACCGTCTTCAAGATGCTGGCAATGTGGGCACCATCCTGCGATCTGCCTGCGCCCTGGGCATCAAGCAGGTCGTCGCCATGAAAGGCACGGCGGCCTTGTGGTCGCCCAAGGTGCTCAGGGCGGGCATGGGTTCGCATTGGGGATTGCACCTGGTGGAACAGGCCGGTCCGGATGACTTGAATGGCCTGGCCGTGCCGCTGGTGGCCACCAGTTCGCACGCGCAGCACGAGTTGCACCTGGCGCCGCTGCCTCAACCTTGCGCCTGGGTGCTGGGCCATGAAGGGCAGGGCGTGTCCGAATCGCTCATGAGCCGCTGCGACATGACGGTGGGGATTCCCCAGCCGGGCGGCGAGGAATCACTCAACGTCGCGGTGGCCGCATCCATCTGCTTTTACGAGTCGATGCGCCGAAGCGTGTAGGGTCTTGTCAGCGGACTACAATCCATCAAGAGTCCTTGTTCTGGGGCTGGTTTTTCAGGAGATGGCCATGGATCGCTCGATCAAACCTCTGGATGTTGTCTACGGTGGCAGCCTTGCTCCGGACCGCCAGCGCGTCCTGCGCAACACCTATGCCCTGCTGGGCTTGTCCATGATTCCGACGGTGCTGGGCGCCTGGTTGGGCGTGGCCACGCATTTCAGCCTTTTCGCCGGCAACCCGATGATGGGTTTCGTGGCCTTCATGGCGATTGCTTTTGGCTTCTTTTACGGCATCGAAAAGTTCAAGAACTCCAGCACTGGCGTGCTGCTCTTGCTGGGTTTCACCTTCTTCATGGGCTTGATGCTGTCGCGTCTGCTGGGTGCGGTGCTGGGTCTGCACAACGGCGCTCAACTGATCGCGCTGGCCTTTGGCGGCACGGGCGCGGTGTTCGTGGGCATGGCCACCCTGGCCAGCACCATGAAGCGGGATCTGGGCGGCCTGGGCAAGTGGCTGATGATCGGTGCTGTGGTCTTGATGGTGGCCATTGTGGCCAACATCTTCCTGCAACTGCCGGCCTTGATGTTGACCATCTCGGCCCTGGCCGTGGTGATCTTCTCGGCCTTCATCCTCTATGACCTCAAGCGTGTCATTGATGGTGGCGAGACGAACTACGTTACCGCCACGCTGGCCATCTACCTGGATGTCTACAACGTGTTCCAGTCACTGCTCAGCATACTGGGCGTGGTGGGCGGTGACAGCGACTGAAGGCTTGAAGTCGACCGGTCGGTCAGTGGGGGCTCCTTGGAGCCCCTTTTCATTGGTCCGGGTGTTCTACCAAAGGGGATGGCGTGGGTGTGATGAAGAAAATGGCCTTGGGCCTGGGTGGCGTGGTGGTTCTGGCCGGCGCAACGGCCGCTTACCTGGTCGCGACCTTCGACCCCAACCGCTACAAGGCCGAGTTGACCGACTATGTGCAGAGCCACCATGAGCGCACGCTGTCACTTCAAGGCCCGATGACTTTGGCCGTGTGGCCACGTCTGCATGTGCGGCTTGAGAAGGTCGGCTTGAGCGAATACCGCAAGCCAGATGCTTTTGCGAGCTTTGACGAGCTGGACCTGGCGGTGCAGGTCATGCCCTTGCTGCAAGGCCGTCTGCGTGTCGGACAGGTGACCACATCAGGTGCGACCATGCATTACGTGCGTGATGCGCAGGGCAAGAGCAACATCGATGATTTGATCAAACCCAAGCCGCAGGACACGCCACCAGAGCGCGCGAAGGAGCCCTTGAGCTTCGATGTGGCAGGCGTCCGCCTCAAGCAGGTCGAGGTCACGGTGGACGATGCCATGACCGGCACGCGCGGCAAGGTGGTGCTTGACGAGTTCAGCAGCGGACAGTTGGCCAATGGCGTCAAGACCGATGTGAAGCTGGCCGCCCAGGCGCTGTTGCACTCGCCCCAAGAGGCGCAAATCAAGCTCTCGAGCCAGTTCAGCGTGACGCCGGACTTGAACACGACCTCGGCGGTCTTCGAAAAACTGAGCCTGGACGTGACGGGGCAACTCAAAGGCCTGGGCTCGATCAAAAGCACGGTCCGTGCTGAGACCGCGCAATGGGATGGTGTGCGTCAGGCTGCGCAGGCCACGGGCCTGGTCGTCGACGGTGCTGGCTCGCTGGGTGAAGGTGTCACGGCCTTGTCCATCGAATCGGCCGGTTTGACGCTCAAACAGTTCGCCTACGACCCGGCCGCGCAAGCCATCACCTTGGCTGACCTGGATGTGCAGGCCAAGGGCAGCAAGGCCGGCCAACCTCTGTCGATCAAGGCGCAATGGCCCAGCCTTACGGTCAAAGGCGCCTCCCTGAAGGGCTCGCCTCTGAAAGGCCAACTGGACATGGGCGGACCCGTGGCCGTGGCCGCGACCTTCAGCAGCCAGGCTCCCATCGGCTCGTTCACGGACCTCAAGGTGCCCGGTTTGAGCGCCGATTTCAAGGTGACCATGGCCGGGCAGGGCGGTCAGCGTGAGATCGCTGGCAAGGTGTCCAGCCAAGTGTCCGTTCAACCCGGCGCGGGTCATTTGGCCTTGGATGCCTTGATGGTGGATGCGCGCATCCAGGAGCCGTCGCTGCAAGCCTTGACCCTCAAGGCGCAAGGGCACGTCAAGGCGGCCAAGCCTGGTACCGTGGACTGGGTGCTCAAGGGGGACCTCAACGGCAATGCCTTCGACACCACAGGCCAGGCCAAGCTGGGCACAGGCACACCTTGGGTGCAGGCGGTGGCCCGCTTTGCCTCGCTGGACCTCAACCGCTGGTTGCCGGCCCAGGCGGCTTCTGCCAGCGCACCGGTGGCTGCGACGGGTGCGCCAGCTGCCGATGTGCCCGTGGACCTGACGGCGCTCAATGCCATCAACGGCCGTTTCGACATCTCGGCCGATGCGTTGGCCTACCGGCAGTACCGATTGAAATCGGCCAAGGTGCTGGCGCAGATCGACCAGGGGCGTTTGACCTTACAGGAGCTCTCGGGCGATGCCTGGAGCGGCCGCTTCAAGGCCAACGGGCATGCGCAAGCATCAGGCGCGCTGGGTTTGAATGCCAATGCCGAAGGCGTGAACATCCTGGCGTTGATCAAGGACGTGGCCGGCAAGGAAGTGATCGAAGGCGCGGGCCAGGTCAAGCTTGCGGTGACAACGTCGGGCCGTTCGGTTTCGCAGCTCACCTCAGGCCTCAATGGCACGGCGGCCTTGGTGCTGCGCGATGGCGCGGTGCGGGGCATCAACCTGGCCAAGACTTTGCGCGAGGCCAAGGCCAAGTTGGGGGGTGGCAGTGACGCGGTCCAGAAAGCCCAACAGGTTGAGAAAACCGACTTCACCGAAATGACGGCCAGCTTCGTGATCGCCCATGGCGTGGCCACCAACAAGGACTTGGCAGCCAAGAGTCCTTTCCTGCGCCTTGGTGGCGCGGGCGACATCGACCTGCCCAAGCGGCGGATCGACTACACCGTGAACGCCACGGTGACCGGCACCATCAAGGGCCAGGACGGCGCGGAGATCGATGCCCTCAAGGGCTTGACTGTGCCGGTGAAATTGGCTGGCCCTTTCGATGCTTTGGACTGGAAGATCAATTGGTCCGGGGTGGCCATCGGTTCCTTGCAGAACACCTTGAAGGGTAAGCTGGAGGATCAGCTCAAGGCCAAGTTGCTGGGCGGTGCTTCAGGTGCGGCATCCGGTGCCAGCGCGCCTGCACTCAGCACCAAAGATGCTGTGCGCGAGAAACTCAAAGACAAGCTCAAGGGCCTGTTCCGCTGACCTGGGTGCGGCCGGTCTGACGGCACGCACCTTGATCAATACTCGTCGCCGCCGCCGTAGCTGCCTGGCGCCAGGTTGTCGAAGCGCGTGTTGGACTTGACGAAGGCCAAATGCACGCTGCCGACCGGCCCATTCCGCTGCTTGCCGATGATGATCTCAGCCGTGCCGGGGTACTTCGACTCCTTGTTGTAGTAGTCGTCCCGGTAGATGAACATGATCACGTCGGCGTCTTGCTCAATGGCGCCTGATTCACGCAGGTCGGACATCATCGGGCGCTTGTCGGGCCGGGTTTCCACGCTTCGGTTGAGCTGCGAGAGCGCGATCACCGGGCATTGCAGTTCCTTGGCCAAGGCCTTCAGGCCCCGCGAGATTTCACCGATCACCGTGGCGCGGTTTTCCTCGTTGCCGCCCGAGCCGCTCATGAGCTGCAGGTAGTCGATCACGATCAGGCCAATGGTGCCGTACTGGCGGGCCAGGCGACGAGCGCGTGAGCGCAGCTCGTTGGGCGACAGGGCAGGTGTCTCATCAATGAACACCTTGGCGCTGCGCAGCTTTTCGACCGTCTCGCTCAGGCGGCCCCATTCGTCGTCGTTGAGGCGGCCCGTGCGCAGGTTCTGCTGGTTGATGCGGCCAATGGAGCCGACCATCCGCAGCGCCAGTTGCGAAGCACCCATTTCCATGGAGAACACGGCCACAGGCAAACCTTCGTTGACGGCCACGTTCTCTGCGATGTTCAGCGCAAACGCCGTCTTGCCCATGGAGGGGCGTGCCGCCAGGATGATCAGGTCGCCCTTTTGCAGGCCGGCCGTCATCTTGTCCATGTCGAAGAAACCTGTGCGCACGCCGGTCACGTCTTCGGCGCCGTTGTCGGCCAGTTCCTGGACGCGGTCGAGCAGCTCGACCACCAGGTTGTCCATGCTGTGGAAACCTTGCTTGTTGCGGTTGCCTTCCTCGCCGATCTTCATGATCTTCGATTCGGCCTCGTCGAGGATGTCCCCGATTTTCTTGCCCTGTTGGTCAAAAACGCTGGTCGAAATCTCGTCGGTGACGCTGACGAGCTTGCGCAGCACAGCACGCTCGCGCACGATCTCGGCATAACCACGCATGTTGGCCGCACTCGGCACGCTCTGGGCCAGGGCATTGAGGTAAGCCAGGCCGCCGACTTCGCCACCCTTGCCGTTGGATTTCAACTGCTCGAAGACGGTGATCACGTCGGCGGGCTTGGAGTTGTTGACCAGCTGTGAAATCGCTTTGAAGATCAGCTGGTGCTCGTAGCGGTAGAAATCGGTTTCGATCAGTTGATCGGAGGCCCGGTCCCACGCCGAGTTGTCCAGCAGCAAGCCGCCCAGGACGCTTTGTTCGGCCTCAATCGAGTGCGGTGGCACACGCAGGCGGGCGATGTCCTCGCTGCCAGTGGGGGGGCTGGACGGGATGTCCGAAGCGCCAGAAAAAGGGGAAGGAAAGACAACGGCCATAGCCGGGAATGATACGGGGGCTTGAGGCGTTTCAAACCAGCCGCCTGTGGACAACTCTGGGGATAGCCGGTGTAAATCAAGGGACAACTCAGGGCGCGAGATCACCAGGGTGTGCAAGCGACCAATTAAGCGGTCGCAATGCCTGTAGTTCGGACTTTCGGGCGCCCTGCACAGGTGTCCAATTGAAAGATGACCCATGTTCCGTGGTCAACATCCAGACAGAGACGTCCACCACCATGACTGACCCAGTCACCCGGCCCACCGGCAGCGATGCATCCAGCGTGACGCTGGAGTATTTGCTGCGTCGCATGCGGCACAAGAGCGATTTCCCCACGCTCTCCGAATCGGTGACCCGTGTGCAGGCCCTGTCCGAGGCGGAGACCGAAAGTCTTTCGCGCCTGTGCGACGAAATCCTCAAGGACGTGGCGCTCACGCAGAAGCTGCTGCGCGTGGTCAACACAGCGCATTTCCGGCGCGCGGGCTCAGACGCGATCAGCACGGTCTCCCGTGCGGTGGCACTGGTCGGCGTGGGCAACATCCGCAACCTGGCGATGTCGCTCATGCTGGTCGAGCACATGGAGGACAAGCACCACGCCCAGCAACTCAAGGAGGAGTTCTTGCGCACGGTGATGGCCGGGGTGCTGGCCAGCGAGCTGTGCACCAATGCCACCGACGCCGAGCAGGCCTACATCGAGGCCCTGTTCCGCAACCTGGGTCGCCTGCTGGTGGGCTTTTACCTGCCTGAAGATGCCCAGCAGATTCGCGATCTGGTCCAGGGCAAGGATGGCGCACTGCCTTTGAACGAGGCCAAGGCCTCCACCCAGATCCTGGGCATGCCCTACGAGAGCCTGGGCGTGGCCGTGGGCAAGACCTGGAGCCTGCCCGACACCTTGCTGCTCAACATGAGCTCACCCACCGGGGCCTTGCTGAACAAATCATTGGCCGCCCGCCCAGAGCGCCGAGCATGGCTGGCCAGTTTGGCCAACGAAGTGGCCAATGCCATGATTGACAGCGAGCCTGCACAATTGGGCGACACTTTGGCCGCGCTGACCAAGCGCTTCGAGGTGCCATTGGACCTGACCCTGCCCATGGTGCTGGAGGCCGCGGCCCGCGCCAAAAAGCGCCTGACCGAAGTCTCCCAAGTGCTCAACCTCAAGGTGACCGCCGACTCCCAGGCCGAGCGCCTGCTCGAGTCCTACTATGTGGACGCGCCCAACGCCGGCGCGACCAACGCTGTGTCGCCTGAAGCTTTGGGCCTTGGCATGGCCCAGGTCGATGAAGACGGGGCCCTGGCCCTGAGCCGGCCGGAGCCTTCCTTGGCCTCGGTCGACATCCTCACCAGTGGCATCCAGGACGTCACCAACACCCTGGTGGACACTTTCCAACTGAACCACGTGCTGGGCATGATCCTGGAGACGGTTTACCGGGCCTTGGATTGCCGTCGTGTGGTGTTCTGCTTGCGCGATACCAAAAGCGCCTCGCTGATCGGGCGCATTGGCTTGGGGCAGGGCGCCGATCAGCTCAAGTCCGTCTTCCAGATCCCCATCAAGGCCGTTGAGGGGGCGCCCGTCGATTTGTTCACGGCCGTTTGCGTCAAAGGGGTGGACACCTTGATCGCCGATGCCAGTGCTGCCAGCGTGGCCTCACGCCTGCCAGGCTGGTTTGTACAACGGGTGCAGGCCCCGACCTTCCTGCTGCTGCCCATGACGATGAAACGCCAAGGGCAACTGGTGGTGCTGGGCATGATCTACGCCGACCGCGAAGAGGCCGACAGCCTGAATATCACGCAGAAAGAGCTTTCGTTGCTGCACACGCTCAGGGCGCAGGCCATCATGGCCTTCAAGCAGAGCGCAGGCGGCGGCTGAAGACGAAAAAAAGCCGACCCTGAGGTCGGCTTCTTGCGCCAACGTGATCGGTCAGATCAGTCGGTTTCGCCAGCAACGGCCACCGTGATGTCCACCAGCACGTCGGTGTGCAGGGACACCGACACAGCGTGCTCGCCCGTGGTCTTCAGAGGACCATTTGGCAGGCGCACTTGGTGCTTGGCGACTTCGAAACCAGCGGCCTTGAGGCCTTCGGCGATGTCGCCGTTGGTCACGGAGCCGAACAAACGGCCATCGACGCCAGCCTTTTGCGTGACCTTGATGGTCTTGCCGTTCAGGCGCTCGCCCAGGGCTTGCGAAGCGGCCAGCTTTTCAGCCTGGACCTTTTCGAGCTCTGCACGACGTGCTTCGAATTCCTTGATGGCGCCATCGGTCGCGCGACGAGCCTGACCCGTGGGGATCAGGAAGTTGCGTGCGTAGCCATCTTTGACCTTGACCACATCGCCCAGGTTGCCCAGGTTGGTCACTTTTTCAAGCAGGATGATTTGCATTTAGGTGACTCCTCAGGCCTTGTGCTGATCGCTGTACGGCAGCATGGCCAGGAAACGAGCGCGCTTGATGGCGGTCGTCAGTTGACGTTGGTAGATCGCGCGGGTGCCGGTCAGGCGTGCGGGGATGATCTTGCCGTTCTCTGCGATGAAATCGCGCAGGGTGTCAACGTCCTTGTAGTCGATCTGATCGACGTTGGCGACGGTGAAGCGGCAGAAACGCTTGCGGCGGAACAACAGCGATTGCGTGTTGCGCTTGCCCTTGCGGTCTTTGGAGAATTTGCCTTTGCCACGTGGAAGTGCCATGGTGACCTCTGTAAACGTATACGTTAAAGATTGGGTGTGAGCTCGATGATGTGCAGCACGACGCCACGTCCGTTGCGAGACATCCCCAGGAACCCTTTGACCAGCATGACCGCGCCGATGTCGGTGCGGTTGAGTTGCTCTGCCACAGGGCCGATCGCCACTGCCTTGAAATCGGCAACCACCTTGCGGGGTTGTTTGGCCTCGACCACGTTCGATTCGTGGTGCAGGCCCAGATCCAGGGCGGGTAGACCGGCGGGGGTGTAACGCAGTGCCTTGCGCTCGGCGATGCTGACCGTCAGGAGCACCTCATTGCGATGAGGGGGCTCGGGACTCAGTGCTGCATCGTTCAAAGCGTCAGGCGAAGGACATCACGCCCTGATGCCACAAGGCATCAGGCCGCAGCTTGCTGTTGTGCCGACGTGTCGTGCGAAGCCTTGCGGGCCTCTTCACGCTCGACCTGCTTCATCATCACGGAAGGCGTGGTTTCAGCCTTGTCCTTGACGACGGTCAGGTGACGCAGCACGGCGTCGTTGAAGCGGAAAGCGGTTTCGAGCTCGGTCAGCGCTTCGTTGTTGCACTCGATGTTCAAGCACAGGTAGTGGGCCTTGGCCAGCTTGGTGATCAGGTAAGCCAGTTGGCGGCGGCCCCAATCTTCAACGCGGTGGATCTGGCCGCCGGTGGCGGTGATCGAAGCCTTGTAGCGCTCCAGCATGGCTGGAACTTG
The DNA here is from genome assembly GCA_947372535.1 of Burkholderiales bacterium. The sequence continues at coordinate 226 of CANBUA010000117.1, read as the reverse complement.
TTCGCTTTGATCCGGATGGATCAGCAGCACGATTTCATAATGACGCATGTGTTCTCCTTGTGGATTCCCTGCCAGAAGTTTGAAAAATGGCAGGATGGAAGCCGTCGTGAAGCGTCAAACCCACGGACGGCAAGGGCTGCGCCTCGTGACATCAAATTGACATCACCAGACGCAACAGCTGGGAAGCCTTAGATTGTAACCCGGGTTTGGCCGTTTTTCAAGCGGG
>CANBUA010000116.1 GCA_947372535.1 Burkholderiales bacterium | reverse complement strand
GCGGTGGTCATGGCCTCGTTGGCGGCTGCATGGGCGGAATCGGCACTGCCCTCCTGCGCAGACAAGCCACCAGCCTGCTGCTCCAGCTTCGTGCGCAACGCCAGGATGTCGTTCACCAGTTGCTGCTCGAAGGCCCAGCGCTCTTCATCCGCCTTGAGCGCGGCGGTGATGGCTGCGCGTTCGCCCGCCAGTTCACTCAGGCGCATGGTGTGCTGGCCGCCTGCGGCCACTTCGCGGCGCAGGGCTGCGGCTTCGGCGTCCAGCCGCTCCAGCCGCTTGCGGGCGTCTTCGACGCGGGCCGGCGTGGCGCTCTGGCCCAGCGCCACCTTGGCGCAAGCGGTGTCGAGCACGCTGATGGCCTTGTCGGGCAACTGGCGGCCACTGATGTAGCGGGCCGACAGGCGCACGGCCTCTTGAATCGCTTCGTCGAACAGGCGCACGTTGAAGTGCCTTTCCATCAGTGGTGCCATGCCGCGCAACATGGCGCAGGCCAGGTCTTCCGACGGCTCTTCCACCTTGATGACCTGGAAGCGCCGGGCCAGGGCCGCGTCCTTCTCGAAGTACTTCTTGTATTCGCCCCAGGTGGTCGCGGCGATGGTGCGCAGCTCGCCGCGCGCCAGCGCCGGCTTGAGCAGGTTGGCCGCGTCGTTCTGACCGGCCTGGCCACCCGCACCGATCATGGTGTGGGCCTCGTCGATGAACAGGATGATGGGGTGAGGGCTCTTCTTGACCTCGTCGATCACGCCTTTGAGGCGGTTCTCGAACTCGCCCTTGACCGAGGCGCCGGCCTGCAGCAGACCCATGTCCAGCACATGGATGGCCACACCTTGAAGCGGGTTGGGCACATCGCCCTCGGCCACGCGCAGGGCCAGGCCTTCCACCACCGCGGTCTTGCCCACGCCGGCCTCGCCGGTCAGGATGGGGTTGTTCTGGCGGCGGCGCATCAGGATGTCGATGGCCTGGCGGATCTCCATGTCGCGGCCGATCACCGGGTCGACCTTGCCTTCTCGGGCGCGCTGGGTCAGGTTGGTGGTGAACTGGTCGAGCGCGGGGGTCTTGCGCGAACCCTTGGCGCCCTGCCCTGCTGCGCCGTCTTCGCCTTCTGAGCCATCGTCTGCATCGGCGGCGGCGCCACGGCTGAGGGCGGCTTCGCGCTCCGCCTGCTGGCCTTCGGCCGATTCGCGGGTCAGCTCGATCAGCTTGTGCTTGAGCTCGTCCACCGGGAATCGTGCAAACAGGGCCGACGATCGGCGAGCCAATTGGCTCAGCGTGGGTTCGGTCAGCAAGGCCAGGAGCAAGTGACCAGAGCGGATGCGCGCCGTGTGCGAAGCCAAGGAAGCAATCAGCCAGCCGTGCTCGAACAGCACCGGCAGGTGGGCCGAGAACACCGGCGTGCGGCTGTTGCCCGATTTGAATCGGCTCAACTCGGCTTCCAGATCGCGCTGCAGATCCGGCAAGGCGATACCGAAGCGGCGGGCCAGCGCGGCCACGTCGCTGTCGGGCTGCTCCAGCAAGGCCAGCACAAAGTGCTCCAGATCGACCTCGTAGTGGCCGCGGGCCATGCACAGGCTGGCGGCACGCTCGGCCGCGCGGCGGGTCAGGTCATTGAGCTTGGTGATGAGCGTCTTGAGGTTCTGGCTCATGGTCGTCCCTGTATCTTGCTGTTGTTGTGTGTTGAATGGGCAGCGCGTTCAGGCCGCCGCATGGATGTCGTAACGCACGTCGGCGCGGTCGTCATTGGCCGGCCGAGTCTGCAGGAAGGTGTCCCAGCCCAGTCGACCCAGCGTGGCGGGCCGCTGGCTGTCGAGCTGGCAACCCTGCACATCGTCCTGGCGCAATCGCAGGTTGATCTCGTATTCCAGGCTGACACCGCTGTACAGCGTGATCAACTCGCGCAGCGCGGCCGCTCCTGCGCCCCCCGGCAGGAAGCGCTGAAAACGCTGGTGGCTCAAGGGGCCCAGCACCAGGCGCATGCGCATGTCGCGTTGCCACACGCGCTCGCCCAGGGTGGTGGTTCGGCCCAGGATGGCGGGCGCGCCGCCGCCGCCCAGCATGGGCAGATGCTCAGGCGGCAAGGCATACCAGCGCCCGACGAACTGGTCCACCCGCACCGGCACGCCGAGGTACTGCTGCAACAGCTGCTGCAACTGACGCGGCGAGCGGGTGCGTTGCTGCAGCGCGCCGCTGAAGTAGGCCAAGGACTCATCGGCCACCGCCCCGCGCTGGCCGCCCAGGCGATCGCGCAGGCCCTTTTGGCCCAGGCCAGCCAGGGACAACACCATCGGCAGGTAACGCTGGCGGCGATCGGCCTCGAACTGCAGGGGCAGGCGATGCTTGCGCCAGGCTTCATAGAACAGCATCACCGAGCGGTGGCTGAAGATGTCCATGAAGGCCCGGGGGCCGAAGTCCTTCTGGTACATCTCTCGATGGGCCAGGGTCTCGGTGTAGTGGAAGGGCAAGGTGCCGGCCACACCCAGCAGGCCCATGAAGGCAGGGGTGAGCTCGATGCGCTCGACCTCGCTCACGGGCGGTGCCAAACGATCATCAAGTTCAGTGGGCTGAGGCGTGGCATCCAGCACCTGCGACAGGGCATCCGACAGGCCCAGCAGTTCGGCCACCGCCTCGCGACCGGAGGATGCATCGGTGGGCCTGCCGCCGCCCGCGACCTGGGCAGCCACAGCAGCGCCCACGGCAGCACCCTGGGGCACACCCGAGCCAGCCCCAGCCGCCGCCTGCGTGGCCGTGGCCGCGCGATGCAGATGCAGGCGTTCGATCTCGCTGGGCGGGAAGGACAGCGCCAGCGAGTTGCGGAACTGCACCCGGCTCAGCCCCTGCCCGCCCGGCGCGCCGGCCGACAGCCAGCGGTCCAGCAAGCCGATGGCCTGGAAGAACCCGAAGCGCTGCGGCTCGCGCAGCAGCTCCGCGATCACAACAGGGTCAGGTCGCCGTTGCGGGGCGGGCATGTGTGCACCACTTCCTGAGTGCGCGCCGACACCAGCGTCAACTGGACGAAGCTGTTGGCGTGCACGTACAAACCGAAGAACCGGTCGAGCATGGCGGCGAACAGCCCCAGACCCGTGCCGACGAAACTGTCTTCATCCACCGTCAGGCGCACGCCGGTACCGCGCACGAATGTGGCATACGGCTCGCCCGGCAGCCAGGCTGTGGTCGGCGCGAACTGGATGTCGACCAGCCCGTCGATCTGACGGCGGTTGGTGGCGCTGCGTGGCAGGTCGTACAGGCGCAGCATTTCCTTGAGCGCATCCAGTCCGCCATCAGACAGCGACAAGTGGTTGAGCGACAGGTGAGAGATCAAGCGCCAAAGCGCACCCTTGCCCAGATCGAAGCGGTGGCTGTGCGTGGGTTTGCGCAGGAGGCGGATCTCCTTGGCCGGGCCGCCGCCGTCCATGAACAGATCGCCCCCCACTGCGCCAAAGGGCAACAACGAAGGCAGATCGCGGTTGGTGGCGGTGACCGTCAGCGACAAGGTGTCGGTCTGCGGCGATGCGGGGTCGAAGTCGATGTCCACGATGGACATTTCCAGCTCGTAGCCGGGACTGGCCTGGGCGACATCTTCATCACGGTGAGTGGACCAGTAACGACCGCCCATGCGGGCAGAGTGCCCCACCCCGTCCGCATCGCCATCATCCGGCCCCAGCAATTCATCGTGCTGCAGCGAGAAGAAGGGCTTGAAGGCCTGCACCGTCTCGCCTTGAGGCGTCTGCTGCACGCGGAACACCTTGTCGATGCTGTAGACCTCGTATCCGAAGGCCCGGCGACCGTCCACGATCACCGGGTAGGCCGTGCTGGCGTGGGTCACGCGGATCGGATCGGCCGGCTGTTGAAACAGGTTGACCACCGGGGTGCAACCCAGCACCAGGTTGCGGGCATGGACGGTTTCGAGCAGGCGAGACTCATCCGAATCCGAGCGGATGCCGGACATCAGCAGGTGCACGGTCAGGTGGCGGCTGGCCGCCTGGCTCACGTTCGCACCGTCACCCAGGGCCTGGCCCCAGTTCACCCCGGACGGCCAGCGCAAGGGCAGATCCACGAAGTTGAACTTGTCAGGGAAAGCGAAATACTCGGTCAGCAAACGGTAGGCCGGATGGGCGCGCGCATCGCTGTCCAGCAGCGCCTGATCGTCGTCAAAGCCCACCAGTTCGGGGTTCAATCGCTGCCCCTGTTCGCCCTGATCGGCGGGCCACCAGGGCTGATGCGGCGTGGCCTGGGCCATCGTGCCCACCACCCGGCGGGTCAAGGCTTCGCGCAGGACACTGACCTGCGAAGGCTCGCCATCGAGGTAGATGCGCAAAGGCCGCTCGGCCAGCAGCGCCCACGAGGCCTGTGGCGATTGCAGCTCCAGCGTCAGCGACAGCACCGACGTTGCCTGGGCCGGCAAGCGTGTGCCACTGGGCGCCTGGATGGCATTGCGGAATTCGGCATGGGCCAGCTTCACTGGCAGCAGGTGGACGTCCTGCGTGGTGCGGAAGCGGCAAGGCACGCCGCGCACAGGGCGGGTGTTGAACAAGGTGCCCCGCTCGACCATGCCCGACTTGGTCATCTGGCCCGCCAGCGGGCCCACATCCAGGTGAGCGATGGAGCAGGAGGGAAAGGGCCGCAGGTAGTGCGGGTACAGCACATCCAGCAGCGATTCGGTGAACAGCGGGAAATCGTCGTCCAGGCGCTTGTGCACGCGGGCGGCAAGCAGCGCGAAAGACTCGATCATGCGTTCGACATGGGGGTCTTGCGCGATGTCGCCTCGCATCTGCAAGGCGCCGGCAACCTTGGGATAGCGCTGGGCAAAGGCTTGCGAACGCTCACGCAGCAGCGAGAGCTCGCGTTCGTAATGGGGCAGGAGCTGGTCCATGGTCAGGCCACGCGCTCCAGGGTGTTGCGTGCCGACTTGACGGCGTAGCGTTGGGTGGTGGGTTGCAGCAAGGCGTCAAAACTCACGGCTTCGACCAGAGGGTTGACCACCAGCTTGGCGTGGATCGCGAAGCGCAGACCCAGGCCCAATTGCTTGGCTGCTTCCAGCCGCACCATCACCTGTCGAAGTCGCGGCTCATGGCAATGGATGGCGTCGGCGATCGAGGTGCAGATCAGATCACGGTGTTCCGGGTTGTCGAGACTGAGGCCCACGAAGTCCATCAGACCGAAGGTCATCACCGAGCGGGCCGCATGCGGCCAGGCTTTCATGTGCTCGGGCAAGTGCGCACTGCGTGTGTTCAGCAAGGATTCGAGATCCCGGGCCACGCTGTCCTTGATCTGCTCGATGCTGTAGCGCGGACGCGCCGCATCGCCGCGCGACATCGTGTCGGCGGGCTGGCACAGGCGATCAAGCAAAAAGGGTTCGAACTTCACAACGCAGGGGCACAAAACAAAGCCGCGGCGAACCGCGGCTTGTGATCTCAACAAACAGCCGCAGGCATCAGATGCCGTAGGTGTTGGTGTTCTTCGACAGGCTCCAGGCGGTCTGGTTGCTGCCGGAGGTGCCACCACCTTCGACCTTTTGCTGCTGGTACTGCCACTGCACCGCGGCGTATTTCAGAGCGAAGGACTCATTGGGCAGGCCTTCGGCGTTCACCGAAGGCGTCACGCGCGAAATCAGGGCGTGCTTGAGCTTGATGGTCAGGTACTTGACGCGGGATGCGCCGTCGGCACGCATGAAATCGATCGTGACTTCATCGAAGGTGTAACCAGCAGAGCAGGCTTCCCACAGCTTGGGGCTGGTCAGGTCCATGATCTTGGTGAAGACCATGTCGTCGTGCTCGCAACGCTCTGAGGTGTGACCACCTGCCGTCGACGCCGTAGCCGACTTGGGTTGGCGGATTTCGTGAGACCAGGAGCCCACTTCCAGCCACTTGGAATGGTCCTTGTCGAGCGATTCTCCGTCGATGGCGTAGCGACCCTTGAATTGAACGTAAATGTCCTTCATGTTTTTCCTCTCACAGTGAGTTATGTTTGCCGCTCAAGGCGGCTTGAAGCATGACTCAGTTGCCGATCAGCCCGCAGCCGACGGCAGCTCAGCCACCAAGCGCAGCGACACCGACAGCTCGTCGAGCTGGAAGTGAGGCCGCAGGAAGGCAACCGCACGGTATGCGCCTGCCTTACCCGGCACCTCGGTCACCTTGACCGAGGCTTCGCGCAGTGGGAACTGCGCTTTGGCTTCCTGGCTGGCACCATCGTCCAAGAGCACGTACTGGGAAATCCAGCGGTTCAGGAACTCTTCGACATTGCCCGCCGAGGCGAAACTGCCGATCTTGTCGCGCATCATGGCCTTGAGGTAATGGGCCACGCGAGAGACGGCAAAGATGTACTGCAGTTGCGCCGACAGCTGTGCATTGGCGTTGGCCGCATCCGAATCGAACTTCTTGGCTTTCTGCACCGACTGGGCGCCAAAGAAGGCGGCGTAATCGGTATTCTTGCAATGCACCAGGGGCATGAAGCCCAGATCGCTGAGCTCTTTCTCACGGCGATCGGTGATGGAGATTTCGGTGGGGCACTTGAGCGCCACTTCGCCATCGTCCGTCTTGAAGGTGTGCGTGGGCAGGTCTTCGACCAGGCCACCACCCTCGACGCCACGGATGGCTGCACACCAGCCGTATGTTTCGGCGGCATCCGTCAGGCGGGCGGCAAAGGCGAACGCCGTGTTGACCCACAGGTACTTGCTGTGGTCGGCGCCATCGACACGTTCCACGAAGTTGAAGCCTTCGGTGGTGATGCCTTCCTTGGGGTCATAGGGCATGCGGCCCAGGAAGCGCGGCACCGTCAGGCCCACATAGCGGGCGTCTTCGGATTCGCGGAAGGACTTCCACTTGGCGTACTCGACCGTGTCGAACACCTTGGACAGATCGCGCGGCTTGCCGATGTCCGTGAAGGTTTCCAGACCGAACAACTCAGGCGATGCGGCCGAGATGAAAGGCGCATGGGCGGCGGCCGCCACATGCGACATTTGCTCGATGAAATACATGTCTTCGGCCCCACGGCCGACATCGAAATCGCCGATCAAGGCGGCGTAAGGCGCGCCCCCGAAGGTGCCGAACTCTTCTTCGTAAACCTTCTTGAACAGGGCCGACTGGTCAAAATCAATGGCCGTCTTGAAGTCCTTGACCAGCTCTTTCTTCGTGGTGTTGAACACCTTGATCTTCAGCTGTTCGCCGGTCGACGACTGCTTGCACAGGTATTGAAGACCCGTCCAGGTGGATTCGAGCTGCTGGAACGCTGCCGCATGCATCACTTCGCTGAGCTGATCAGAAATCAGCTGGTCGATTTCGGCGATGCGGGCATCGATGTTGGCCGACAGGTTGTCGGACACGACCACGGTGCCGTCCAGCACTTCCTTCACCAGCTCGCTGATGATGTCCTTGGCACGGGCGTGTTCGGTGTCGGTCTTGGCGACCTTGCTCTTGGCGACGATGTCGTCCAGCAGGCTGGCGCCTTCCAGGACGGTGCCGGTCTGGGCTTGCAGTTGGGCGCTCATGGCTTCACTCCTGTGCGGGCTGTTGGGCTTCGGCGCCGAGTTGCCGGAGCTTCTCGGTGTTGCTCAGGACTTCGCCCAGCACGTCTTCGAGCTTTTCATTGCCGGCCAGCTTGTTGCGCAGGTCGGAGAGCTTGGTGCGGGCTTCGAGCAGCTTGCGCAGCGGCTCGACCTGATCCACCACCGACTCGGGGCGGAAGTCGTCCATCTTGTCGAACTCGAGGTTCACCGCGAACTCGCCGCCTTCAGGGCTCAGCTTGTTCTTCACACGGTAAGACGCGCGCGGCGCCATGCCCGACAGCACTTCGTCGAAGTTGTCCAGATCGACGCTGACGAACTTGCGGTCTTTCAGCTTGGGCAAGGGCTTGTCGGGATCCGGCTGACCCGTGAAGTCACCCAGCACACCCATGACGAAGGGCAATTCCTTCTGCTCGACGCCATCGCCGATCTCGACGTCATAAGTCAGCTGAACACGAGGTGGGCGCACGCGTTCCAGACGCTTTTGAACACTGTCTTTCTTGGCCATGAGGGCTTCCTTCCTTGACGTTTACTGCAGAGCGCCGAAGGGATTGCTTCGGCCGTTGCCCGCTGCGGGAGCGGACGTGGTGACGGGACGGGGTTTGGCAAGCGACTGCGTTGCAGGGGCTGCGGCCGTGGCCACGGCGGGCGACGCCACACGGGCTGCTGGCGCGGGAAGCTGTGCCGGTGGCGCGGCGGCTACGGGCGCCGCAGGGCGCGGAGCGGGACGGGCCGCAACAGGGCGGGTTGAAGGCTTGCTGACAGGCGCGTCTGTGGCCGCTACGGCACCAGCGGCCGGCGCCACCAGGATGGGTTCGCCCAAGGCTTCGCGGATGATCCTGGCCACGCTCTCGGCTTCGCTGCGGGCCGACCCCGTGACCTCGTTGGCTTTGCGGAGTTGCTCCAACGCTTCGGCACTGACACGCAAGCCGCTGACGGCCAGGATGCTGCGCGCGGTGTTGTCGTTCACATCACGCTGCAGCACTTCCTGGGCTTCGGTGATGGCCACGCCGTATTGGCGCTTCTCGAAGTGGTACTGGGCCTTCTTGAGCCAGGGCTGCTTGGCCGATGGATCCAGCTTCATGGCTTCATCGAGCGAGCCCATGGCCTGATCGACATTGCCGGCCTTCAAGGCCACGTCGGCCTCATTGACCTTGCCGTCGACCTTCTCCTGAAGGGCCAATTTTTCAGTGGCTGCTTCTTCCGCAGTGGGGGCAGAAGAACAGGCGGCAAGCCCCACAACACCCACCACAAGCGCCAACAACAACACGTGGCCCACGCCACGGCGCACCGAAGCCGACATCGACTTTCACTCCCTGATTTGATGATTCGCCAAAGCCTATGAGTGGCCTCGAACAGGGCGGATTAGAGCCCAAATCAAATCGGGCCTCTGCCCCCGAATGGGGGTGGTTTACAGACTCTTGCATCTGGTTGCAAATGCACCCCCACCATGAGGAGGGGGGCCGCTTCAGCCAGGCGCTCATCGTCCCTACACTTGCGCGCTGCAGTCAGTTGAGCGTGGCCCATCGGTCCGCCCCACGGATCATGAACACCAACACATCAGGGAATCGGCGCGTGGCTTCACGTGCCCACATGGAGCGCGGGCGCGGGTTGAAGCGTCTGGCTCGCGCCATGCTGCCCGTGCTGTGGATCGGGGCTGTGCTCATTCAGGCCGGGTGCGCCGAACAACCGCCCACACGGCCGGCAGAAGAACCCCACGGCCTGGTGAAGGTGGCCTTGGGATACAAGGACAAGGCGCTGGAAACCGTGGGCCTGAAGCCGCCCACTTTGCCCGCCACACCCGAAACCCCGGATGTCCCCGACAGCGCCCTGCCCGACCGCCGGGTCAAGCTCAAGATCTTTGCCAGCACCTCGCTCAACGTGGCCGATGACGGCCAGCCGCTGAGCCTGGTGGTGCGCGTCTACCGCTTGCGCAGCATGGATGCTTTCCAGTCCGCGCCGCTGTCCACCTTCGGTGACACGGCCAAGGAAAAAGAAGTCCTGGGTGACACCCTGGTGTCGTCCAGAGAGCTCATCCTCAAGCCTGGCCAGCACTATGAAACCCTGGACAAGTTCAGCCACGAAGCCCAGTTCCTGGGCATTGTCGGACTGTTTCGCAAACCCGCCGAAGGACGATGGCGCCAGGTGTTCGACTCGCGCACGGCCGAGTTCACCGGCCTGACCCTGGGCGCCCACGCCTGCGCCCTGAGCGTGCAGGTGGGCAAGCCTCTGGGCAACCAGGGACAGGCGGCCCTGGCGAAATGGTCGGGCGTCTCCTGTGCATCCCCACTCTGACAAGGCCACGCTGTGATCCAGTCTCCGAAAGTTCTCTGGGGTGAAGGCCTCTTCCTGCGCCCTCAGCATTTCCAGCAGCAAGACGCCTATCACGAGGGGCGCCTGGCCCAGATGGCCCGCCTGCTGCACCCCTATGCCTGGGGCGTGCGCCATGTGAAGGTCGACACCGACGCCTTGCAGACCGGCATGCTGCGCTTGCTGGAGCTGCAGGTGGTGATGCCCGATGGCGAACTGTTCAACGCACCCAATGAGGACGAGTTGCCTCCGCCCGTGGCCCTCCATGCCCTGGGCGCAGACGCGAAGGGCGCCAGCAACGCCATCACCGATGCCGTCTTCCACCTGGCCATGGCCCCGCTGCGTCAGCAAGGCAGCAACATGGCCGCGTCGCGTGACGGGGCCGACACGGCGGTGCGTTACTACCGCCAGCCTCAGCAGGCTGCCGACACCTTCACCGATGCCGTGCAAGCCGAAGTGGTGGTGCTGCGCAAGTCGGCGCGCCTGCTGCCCGACGATGCCCCGCGCGCCCACCTGATCAACATGCCGCTGCTGCGCCTCAAGCGCACCTCCACTGGTGGCTTTGAGCTGGATCCTCGATTCATCGCGCCCAGCCTGCACATCCAGGCCTCGCCCGCCCTGTTCCTGTCGCTGCGCCGCCTGCTGGATGTGCTGCAGGCCAAGGTGGATGCCTTGTACGGCCTGCACCGTGAGCCCAGCAAGAACATCATCGAATTCCGCTCGGGCGATGTGGCCTCGTTCTGGCTGCTGCACACGGCCAGCTCGGCCTTCGCGGGCTTGAGCCACCTGTCGCGCCATCCGGCGCTGCACCCCGAGCGCCTGTTCGAGAAGCTGCTGGAGCTGGCCGGCGCGCTGCTGACCTTCTCCAAGAGCTTCACCCTGGCCGACCTGCCCACCTACGACCACATCCACCCGGGCCCGGGCTTCACCCGCCTGGACCAGATCGTGCGAGAGCTGCTGGAAACCGTGATCTCGACGCGCTACTTCGCGGTGGCGCTGAACGAGCGCGTGCCCTCCTTCCATCAGGGCCGGCTGGATTCCGAACAGATCCAGGTCGGCAGCACGCAGCTCTTCCTCGGCGTGTCGGCCACCATGGCGCCGGCCGAGCTGGTGGACATCGTGCCCAGCCGCTTCAAGATCGGCGCGCCGGACGATGTGGACAAGCTGGTGCTGTCGGCCATGCCGGGCGTGAAACTGGTCCACGCGCCTCAGGTGCCTGCTGCGGTGCCGGTACGGCCGGGCTGCTACTACTTCACCGTCGAGCCGCGCGGCAACCTGTATGAACGCATGTTGCAGGCCCAGGCCCTGACCATTTACACCCCCCAGGGCATCCCCGATTTGCGTCTTGAGCTGATCGCGGTCAATGCCTGATGCGCCCTGAAGTCACGGAGCCATCCCCATGAACGCCATGTCCCGCGCCCCCAAGTTGTTCGACGACGATGCGCCGTCGCCCCGCCGAGCAGCGCCCACGCCTCTGCACGAGATGAGCACCGCGCCACAGACGGCCCGCAACCTCATCGACCTGATGTACGACGGCTTCTATCTGCTGTTCCTGCTCAAGGCCAAACATGCGCCGGCAGATGCCGAGACCTTCCGTGAGCGCATCAAGGCTTTCCTGACGCAGTTCGAACGCGGCGCCACCAAACTGGGCGCCACGGCCGAAGACATCTTTGCCTGCAAGTACGCCTTCTGTGCCACCGTCGATGAATCGGTCTTGATGTCGTCTTTCAAGGCCAAGGAATCGTGGCAACGTCTGCCCTTGCAGCTGCAGTTCTTTGGCGAACAACTCGCCGGCGAACGCTTCTTCGACAAGCTCGAAGACCTGCGCCGCGAAGGTGCGCCCCGTGTGCAGGTGCTGGAGGTGTTCCACATGTGCCTGCTGCTGGGCTTCCAGGGCAAGTACATGATCGAAGGCAGCGAGAAACTGGGCTACCTCACCGCGCGCCTGGGCGACGAGGTGGCCCGCATGAAGGGCTCGAGCGCCGGCTTTGCGCCGCACTGGCAGGCCCCGGACCGCATCGCCCACCAGCTCAAGCACGAGGTGCCGCTTTGGGTCATGGGGGCGGTGTTCGGCTTGTTGGCCTTGAGCGGCTACCTGGGCCTGAGCTGGCAGCTCGGCCACAGCAGCCGCGAAGCCCTGGGGCAATACCACCACGTGGTGCAGATGGCCCCGCAGGTGGCCAACATCACGATCACCCTGCCCTGAGCCGGTCGGGAGTCGCGCTGAGGCCCCTCATTCGGCCTTGCCCGCGTCGGCATCCAGCTGGCGCAGGAAGGCCAGCTTGTCGGCGATCTTGGCTTCCAGGCCGCGGTGGACGGGCTGATACCAGCCGGGCTCGGCCATGCCCTCAGGCAGGTAGCTCTCGCCGGCTGCATAAGCGTTCGGCTCGTCGTGGGCATAGCGGTAGGCCTTGCCATGGCCCAGTTCTTTCATGAGCCTGGTGGGCGCATTGCGCAGGTGCATGGGCACAGGGCGGGTGCCTTCCTTCTTCACGAAGGCCCGGGCCTGGTTGTAGGCGTTGTAGCCGGCGTTGCTCTTGGCGGCTAACGCCATGTAGATCACCGCTTGGGCCAGCGCCAGTTCGCCTTCAGGCGCGCCCAGTCGGTCCAGGGTCTGTGCGGCGTCGTTGGCGATCTGCATGGCGCGCGGGTCGGCCAGGCCGATGTCTTCCCAGGCCATGCGCACGATGCGGCGCACCAGGTAGTGGGCATCGGCGCCCCCATCCAGCATGCGGCACAGCCAGTACAAGGCCGCATCGGGATTGGAGCCGCGCACCGATTTGTGCAGCGCCGAGATCTGGTCGTAGAACTGGTCGCCGCCTTTGTCGAAGCGACGCAGGCTCTGGCTCACGGCCTGCTGCAGGAAGGCCGGATCCACCTCCGAGCGACCGGCAGCCAGGGCTGCGGTGCGGCATTGCTCCAGCACATTCAGAAAGCGACGCGCATCGCCATCGGCCTGTTCGATCAGGCCGGCGATGGCGTCTTCAGTGAAGTGCAAGCCCTGCAAGGCTTCGGCCGACGCGCGGTCGAACAGCTGGCGCAGCTCGGCCGGCTGCAGCGACTGCAGCACATGCACCTGGGCCCGCGACAGCAGGGCCGCGTTGACCTCGAACGACGGGTTCTCGGTGGTGGCCCCGATGAAGGTCACCAGGCCGGACTCGACAAAGGGCAGCAAGGCGTCCTGCTGTGATTTGTTGAAGCGGTGGATCTCGTCGACGAAGAGGATGGTGCGCTTGCCCTGCCCCCGCAGCAACTCGGCCTGCTCCATGGCGGCGCGGATGTCCTTCACGCCGGAAAACACGGCCGACAAGGCGATGAACTCACAGCCAAAGGCATTGGCGGTGAGCCGGGCCAGGGTGGTCTTGCCCACGCCAGGCGGGCCCCACAGGATCATGGAATGCAAGGCCCCGGCATCAAAGGCCAGGCGCAAGGGGCGGCCGGCGCCCAGCAAGTGGCTCTGGCCGATCACGTCGTCCAGACGCCGAGGCCGCAGCAGTTCGGCCAGGGGCTGAGACAAGGATGAGGGCTCGGGCGCAAACAGGTCAGGCATGCCCGAATTGTCGCCCGATGTGGCGGATTCGCCATTCAAACGGCCAACATGATCCGAATGGCCTATTGCATCCTTCGAAGTGTGACGATTTGATGAAGGTATCCACCAATTACACCTGCATCACTTGAG
>CANBUA010000115.1 GCA_947372535.1 Burkholderiales bacterium | reverse complement strand
TTTCAAGCCGCTTGCGCCTGGGGCTCGCAGGTCACGCGCGCCATGAACTCGGCCGTCATGGCCAGATCGGCCTGAGCCTCGGGCAAATGAACCATGATCGGCCAGACGTGGGGCATGCCCGGGCGCGTGGTCAGGGTGCAGGGCACGCCGGCCTTGCGCGCGTTCTCGTGCAGGCGCACCGAGTCGGACATCAGGATCTCCGATTCGCTGGCAAAAATGAACAGTTCGGGCAGGCCGCGCAGGTCGGCGAACACGGGCGATGCCAGCGGATCGGTGGCGGGGCGGCCGCCCAGGTACAGCTTGGCAGCCTGGCGCACCATGGGCGCGGCGAACATCAGCTCAGCCTTGGCGTTGGTGGTCATGGAATCACCCGAGCAGCTCATGTCGGCCATGGGCGAGAACAGCACGGCGCCAGCTGGCATGGGCAGGCCCTGCGCCTTGGCGGCCACCAGGCAGGCCACGGTCAGGCCCGCACCGGCCGAATCACCGGCAAACACCACCTCGGATGGGTCGGTGCCCTGGCGCAGCAGTTCTTTCCACCAGGCCACGGCGTCTTCAACGGCGGCGGGGCAGGTGTGTTCGGGCGCCAGGCGGTAATCCACCGACAGCACGCGGGCCTTGGCATGGCGCGCGATGGCCCCGCAACTCAGCCGGTGGGTGGCCAAGCTGCCGAAGAAATACCCACCGCCATGGAAGTACAACACCGTGCGCTCAGGCCGCGGCACGCTCAACCATTCGGCTGGGCAAAGCTGGCGCGCCGGGTTGGCGGGCAGTGCCATGTGGGCCAGGTCCTTGGGGCGCGGCACCTGAGCGGCCAGGCGATCCAGCAGGCGGCGGATCAGCAGGGGGCGCAGCTTGCCGATCTGCACGCGTTTGACCACGTGGCGAAGAACGGCGTTGGTGACGGACAAAGCAAAGCTCATGGGCAGCGATCAGCGTGAAAACGGTGAGTCGCCAAACATGCGACGTTGGGCGTTCACGTTAACAGCTTTGGGATCGTCGTGACGGCGGCCTCATCCCCCTGACTGAGGGACGAGGTTGTCAGATGTGCTCATCCACCGGTCAGCCGACCAAGGTGCGGTTCCGCCCGGCGGCCTTGGCCTGGTAGAGCAGGCGGTCGGCTCGCTCGATGGCCAGGGTCAGGGGCTCGTTCGGCGGGCTGCACACGAGCCCGGCCGAGAAGGTCGTGGCCAGGTCGGGCACCTTGCTGGAAAGCCTGGCCTCGCTGACAGCCTGGCGCATGCGCTCGATCACCTGCTCGGCGGCCTGGCAGTCCGCATCGGGCAGCATCAGGAGGAACTCTTCCCCGCCCCAGCGGGCGATCATGTCGGTCTCGCGCAGGCTCTCTGAGGCCATCTTGGAGAAGCCCACGAGCACCTCGTCGCCCACACCATGCCCGTGCACATCGTTGACCTGCTTGAACAGGTCCAGGTCGATCAAGCACAGGCAAAAGCAGGTGTTGGACCGCAAGGCGCGTTGCTGCTGAAGGGCCAGTTGCTCCAGCATGTGGCGGCGGTTGATCAGTCCGGTGAGCTCGTCTCGCGTGGCCAGCTCCTGGATGCGGCTCAGCGCCTCGCTCAAGGCCTCCTTGCGTTTTCTCAGGCTGGCCCGCAAGCCGGCCAGTTGCCCGGCCAGCATGAACACGGTCGGCAGGATCACGGCCAGCATGCCGAAGTGCATCCACTGCAGGCGCCGGGCATGCGGATCGGCCGTGCCGTGGTAGACCGCCAGCATGGCGATGCCAAAGACGATCAGGCCGTAGATGCCCGAGCGTACGATCTTGCGCGAGGTGGTCGAGAACATGCCGAACATCAGCATGATGATCAGCATCACCAGGGCGATGCCTTCGCCCTCGCCCGCCAGGTAATAGCCAAAGGCCAGGAAGGTGATGGAGACCTGGATCTCCTGCTCGGTCATGGACGGGTCGGCCAGGCGCTTGTTCAGGCCGCTGCGCAAGACCACGTAGAACACTGTGACGACGACGGCCGACAGCCAGGTCACCCAGCGCACGGCTTCTGTGTCGTGGCTGATGCCAGCCGACAGCGCCAGGTTGAGCGCGACCACGGCCACCATGCAATTGAAGGCGCCGACGATGTAGCGCAGGATGAAGGTGCGCTGGTTGGTCTCTTTGGAGCGCACCCAGGTGTCCAGGGCCTGCCAGCGCAACCGTTTGATTGGGCGGGCGGGGTTGAGGTAGAGCGCCAGAAAACCTGCGCTGACGGTGCCGATCAAGCCCCATGCAGCCTCATTGGTGTGCCAGCCCGCACGGCGCAGCGCTAGCAAAGTCATGCCGGCCAGCACGGCCAGAAGGGCCAATGCCCAGCAAGTGCGCAGCCGCTTGAGGTGGCAGGCCGCGAGCAGCAGGGCGGGCAGGGTCGCGGCCAGCACCTCGACCTGCGCGGGTCCGCGCCAGACCGCGATGCCTGCCAACAAGGCCAGTGACAAGGCGGCCAGCGGCACATGCAACCCGGGATCATGGCGATGGGTGTAGTGCGCTTGGCTGGCCAGCAGCCACAGCCCGGTCAGCGACAGCAACATGCCGCCGATCAGCCAGAAGGCCACGGCAGTCGGCAGCATTTGCAGCCCCACGGCGTAGAGCATCAGCACGGCACAAAGGACATGGGCAGGCCAGGCTTGGCGCAGATGGGCATGGGCCACCTGCTGGCGTCGGTCGTCCATGCCCAGGCGTTCGGGCAGCGGGGGCCGACCGGATTGGCGCAGTTTGCCCACGGCCTGGCTGTCAGGCGCGGTGATGAGCGTGTGGGACGAACGGAGCACCAAGACCCCTTGGAAGTCATTGAGACGATGACACGAGTGTGTTGTCCATGCCTCGAATGCTGGGTGGTGTCCTGCCCTGCGCTGCGCGCACTAATGCCTCGCAGCAAACCCCTGGATGAGGGGGCGGGCCCGACGCGGCCGCCCGCATTCCGCAATGCGGGAGGGGCGGCCGCCGTTCAGGCTCAAAAGCGGTAGCTGACGGCCAGGCTGAGCTGGGGGATCACCCGAATCTTGCCCACGCCGTCGCGGATCTGCCGGATTTCGTCATCGACGTCAGCCTGCGAGACGCCCACGGTGGTCACATTGGTGTCGACCGTCACCTTGGCCTTGCCAATGGACGCGCCCAGGTCGGCCACCAAGCCCCAGCCCTTGGTTTGATCCCGATGCCCCCAGCCAATGCCTAAATAAGGGGTGGTGTCGGGCACCTTGATGTGCACGTTGAAATACAGGTTGTTGGTGGGCACCACCACCACAGTGTTGCCGACGGTGATGACATCGCCTGCATGAAAATCGGACAGCAGATCACCTTTCATGCGGTTGAGCGTCAAGCCGCCGGTCAGGCGAAAGCCCTGGCCTGCGCCGCCCAGTGGGAAATAATCGGCGAACAGCCCCAGCCGCCCCACCTTGACCCGGCCGATGTAATTGATGCCCTCCTCGTTGCCGTCCTTGCGGTAGCGGCCCAGGGTGGCGTAGTCGGCCCTCAGTGTCACCTGGTCACTGACGGCCTGGGCGTAGCCCAACATGACGCCGGGCAGTCCGGCGCCGAGATAGGCCTCTCCCGCCAGGCAAGGCGTGGCGGTCAGGGTGAGCACCGCCAGCGTGGCGAGCACAGGACGATGGGCTTGAATCAAGGTCACAGGGGTCATGGTTTTAGGGGGTAAAGCAAGGGTGGTGAGCGAAAATGCGGGCGTTCAACGCCAGGTAGAGGTATCGCGTGGTAACTTGTGGCAGTTATATCTGGGTACTGATATACCCCCCTACTGATGGGGGTGTGCAACGCCGTGTTTGACCACTACGCTCAACCTTCTTCGCCTCATTGCCAAGCAGATCCCTCATGAAGTCGGAACACACGCGATCTGCGCCTTTGAATCGGCGCGACGCCCTCAAGGTGGTCACCGGTGCCTTGGGGGTGATGGCCGCGTGCATGGCCGAAGCGCAAGGTCTGTCTGGTGGCAATACCGAGAGTGGCAAGCTGGGGGCTTCCGGCACTTCGACTCGCCTGGCGCTGTTGGTGGGCAACCGAATCTACCCGCGTCCTTATGACCTGCCGCCCGTTCATAAGAACGTCAAGGACCTCAAGGCGGCGCTGGAATCGCGCGGCTTCGTGGTGAGCACGGCGGTGGACCAGGATTCAGCCTCGCTCAAGCGTGACATTTCCGAATTCCTCAAGCAGGTGTCGGTGGCGCCGGCTGATGCCTCCATCTTTTTCTACTTCACCGGCCATGGCATGCAGGTCGATGCCGAGAATCTCCTGTTGGGCGCCGGCGCCAACCCCGAGGCCAAGGAGCAGATCCTGCTCGACAGCAGCGCCCACTTCCAGCGTGACCTGATCCGCAGCCTGCCCACCAAGCCTCAGGGCATGACCATGCTGGTGATCGACGCTTGCCGCACCTCCATTCGCTCAGGGTTCGACAAGGCCGACGGCCTCAATCAGGTGGAGGCCCCACAAGGTTGCCTGATCGCTTTCTCGACCGGCGCTGGCAAGCCAGCCATCTCGCCCGCTGTTGAAACGCAAAACACCTTCTACACGGCTGCGCTGGTCAACTCGCTCAACAACTCATCGGGCGACATCACCTTCTCGGACATGTTCCGCAAGGTCAAGAGCGATGTTCAGCAGACCATGAACAACCACCCGCTGGCGGCCATCCGCCTCGTGGCGCAAAACCCCTTCATTGCCGAAAACACCTCGATCCGCCTGCGGCTGTCGCCCACCTTGACGACCACGCCCGCCGCGACGCGTTTCGATTCGGGCGACGAGCAGGCGCTGTGGAACAAGCTCGACCAGAGCCTGCTGCCCGGCGAGGTGGTGCAACTGGCCACCAGCTACCTGGAGCGCTACCCCAAGAGCCGCCTGGTGACCAGCGCCGAAGTGGCGCGCGAAGGCGCCAGCGAGGCCGAGAAAGTGCTCAAGCGCAACGACGTGAAGCTCTACCGCAGCGCGTTCACGCAACTGGGTGCGATTGCCCCCATCAGCGATGACGCGCGCAAGGCGGCCCGTGGCGACAAGGACGCGTCGGCCCGGATCGCCCGCCGCTACTTGCGTGGCGCCGATGGTGTGGCGGCCGACCTCAACCGCTACGAGGGCTGGATGCAGTACGCCTCGGCGCTGGGCAATGGCATCGCCTGCTACGAACTGGCGGTTCACTACCGCAACCAGGACCAGCCCCTGATGGCCTCGCAGTTCGAGGCCCGCGCTCAGGAGTTGGGCTTCACCCCACCGGTGGCGCTGGACAACAAGCGCAAATGAATAACAAACCCATCTGACACAAGAAACACCACCCATGAGTTGGCACAACAAAGTCGTCTGGACGGAGGGCATGTTCCTCCAACCGCAGCATTTCCAGCAGCACGATCGCTTCCTGGCGCAGCAGATGCAGGCCAAGGTGGCATCCATGTCGCCCTACCACTGGGGCTACGCCGATTTACAGATCGACGAGGCGGCCCTGGCCATGGGCAAGCTGGCGCTGGTCGCTGCCCGTGGCGTGTTGCCCGATGGCACGGCGTTTTCGATGCCCATCGAGGATTCGGTACCCGCCGCACTGGACATCGGCACCGAGGTGCGCAACGAGGTGGTGGTGTTGGCCGTGGCCCTGCCGCGCCCCGGCGTGGTCGAGACCGATGCCGAAGAAGCCGGTGGCAGCACGCCGCCGCGTTTCCGCGCTGCCGGTGTGGAGGTGAGCGACAGCAACGCCACCGCCGAGCGCGCCGCCGAGGTCATGATCGGCCGCCTGAACGCCCGCCTGATGCTGGCCAAGGATGCGGGCGAGGGTTACGCCTGCTTGGGGACGGTGCGCGTGATCGAGCGTCGCGCCGACAACCGCCTGGTGCTGGACAACCAGTATGTGCCGCCGATGCTGCATGCGCGTGCCAACCTGATCCTCGATGGCTATGTGCGTGAGCTGGTCGGCCTGCTGCATCAGCGTGGCGATGCCCTGGGCTCGCGCCTGGCCCAGCCGGGCCGCGCCGGCGTCGGTGAGATCTCCGACTTCCTGCTGCTCGAAGCGGTCAACCGCACCGAGCCGGTGTTCGCGCATTTGCAGAACGTGTCCGTGCTGCACCCCGAGCGATTTTATTCGGCCTGCCTGAGCCTGGCCGGTGACCTGGCCACCTTCCGTGATCGCCGCCGCCCGCCGCTCTTCCAGCCCTACAACCACGACGAGCTGGCCCTGACCTTCCGCCCGGTGATTGAGGACCTGCGCCAGTCGCTGTCCATGGTCATGGAGCAAACGGCCATCCCCATCGATTTGCAAGAGCGCCAGTACGGCGTGCGCGTGGCCATCATCTCGGACGTGGAATTGCAGCGCAACGCCAACTTCGTGCTGGCCGTCAACGCGCAGATCCCTGGCGAGGTGCTGCGCAGCCGCTTCCCGACGCAGGTCAAGATCGGCCCGGTCGAGCGCATCCGCGATCTGGTCAACCTGCAATTGCCGGGTGTGATCTTGCGGCCCTTGCCCGTGGCGCCACGTCAGATCCCGTACCACGCCGGCTTCAATTACTTCGAGCTGGAAACGCGCAACAACGAGATGTGGAAGCAGCTGGAGACTTCCGGCGGCATGGCCATGCACATCGCAGGCGACTTCCCCGGCCTGGAGCTGGAGTTCTGGGCCATTCGGGCTTGAGCCAAGCCTCTTTGATCCAGCCAAAGCAGAGCAGACCCTGGCCCCCGGCCAGCACCCTTGACAGGGCCGATCCATCATGACCGACCAAGATCCGTTTTCCTCTTTCGAGAGCGACCGCACCATCATCAAGCCCAGCGCGGGCCGGGGGCCGAAGCCGCCTGCGCCGCCAGCGGCCGCGCCTGCCGCGTGGGCTGGCACCGCCGCGCCCGTGGCCGATGTCGGCCTGGGCATGGAGGCGCTCATGGCCGCCAGCGTCAACCCGCTGGTCTCGGCCGCGTCCGCGCTGCTGTGCACGGCGCCGCGCATCCGCACCATGGCCTCGCACCCCAACCCCGCTTCGCTCAAGGACGCCCTGGCCGATGGCCTGCGCAAGTTCGAGCAGCAGGCGCGCAACGCGGGCGTGCCCAACGAGCACGTGATCGCGGCGCGCTACGTGCTGTGCACCTTCCTGGATGAATCGGCGGCCAGCACGCCTTGGGGCGGCTCGGGCGCCTGGTCGGCGCACAGCCTCCTGGTGCAGTTCCACAACGAGGGCTGGGGCGGCGAGAAGGTCTTCCAGCTCATGTCCAAGCTGGCCGAGAACGTGGCCGGCAACCGCGCCCTGCTCGAGCTGATGTATGTGGTGCTGGCGCTGGGCTTCGAAGGCCGCTACCGCGTGCTGGACAACGGCCGCATGCAGCTCGACAGCGTGCGCCAACGGCTCTCCCAGATGCTGGCCCAGGCGCGTGGTGCCTACGACAAGGCTTTGTCGCCCAACTGGCGCGGTGTGGCGGCGCAAGGTCAGCGCATCCGCGATGGCCTGCCGCTGTGGGTGTTGGCCATGGTCGCCGCCCTGGTGCTGGCCCTGGTCTACACGGGCTTGCGCTTGAATGTCAACGACCAGTCTGATCCGGTCTTCGGCGTCATCCAGTCGCTGGACGTGAGCAGCAATGCCGCGCCGCCGCCGCCCGTGGTGGCGTCCAGCCCGCGCCTGGCGGCCTTCCTCCGGCCCGAGGTCGACAACGGCCAGGTGCTGGTGCAGGACTTGGCCGACCGCTCGGTCGTGACCATCAAGGGTGATGGCTTCTTCGAGCCTGGCAGCGCCGACATTGACGCGCGCGTGCAGCCTCTGCTGGCCCGCATCGCCGCCGCGCTCAACAGCGTCAAGGGCCAGGTGCTGATCACCGGCCACACGGACAACCAGCCCATCCGCTCGATGCGTTTCCCGTCCAACTGGCACCTCTCGCAGGAGCGCGCCAACGCGGTCAAAACCTTTCTGGCCACGGCTGTCTCGGCTGATCGTCTGCGTGCTGAAGGCCGTGCCGATGCCGAGCCCGTGGTCGCCAACGACACGCCCGCCGGCCGCTCGCGCAACCGCCGCGTGGAGGTCACCCTCTTCATCCAGGCCGATGCCGCCCAGCCCGCCGCTGCGCCCGCTTCGGCCCGTTGAACGCTTGATTTGATCGAATTGCTCGCATGAAAAAACTGCTTCAAATCTTCAAGAGCCGACTGTTCTGGGTGGTCCTCGGCTTGCTCGCGCTGTCGGCGCTGGTCTGGTGGGTCGGCCCGCTGATCGCCATTGCCGAGGCCCGGCCGCTGGGCACTTGGTGGGCGCGCCTGATCGTCCTGCTGGTGATCTGGCTGGGGCTGGCCGCACGGCTGGGCTACCTGGCCTACAAGCGCAAGCGCACCAACGAGGTCCTGCTGCAAGGCATGACCGGCGGCCCGAGCGCGGCCGACAAGGAAGTGGCCACGCTGCAAGAGCGCTTCAAGCAAGCCACTGAGGTGCTGCAAAAGGCACCGGGCGGGCGCAAGGGCGTGTTCGCTGGCGGGCAGATGCTGTATGAGTTGCCCTGGTACATCTTCATCGGCGCGCCAGGCTCGGGCAAGACCACGGCCCTGCTCAACGCCGGCCTGACCTTCCCCCTGGCCGACAAGCTGGGCCAAGGCGGCGTCAAGGGCGTGGGCGGCACCCGCAATTGCGATTGGTGGTTCACCGACGAGGCTGTGCTGATCGACACGGCCGGCCGCTACACCACGCAAGAATCCGATGCCTCGACCGATGCCGCCGCGTGGGACGGCTTCCTGTCATTGCTGCGCAAGACGCGTCCGCGCCGCCCCATCAACGGCGTGATGCTGACCGTCAACGTGCAGGACCTGTTGCAGCAAAGCCCGCAGGAGCGCGTCGAACACGCCGCCAAGCTGCGCGCCCGCATCCAGGAGTTGCACACCAAGCTGGGCGTGCGCCCGCCGGTCTATGTGCTGGTCACCAAGGCCGACCTGATCGCCGGCTTCAACGAATGCTTCGAGCCCCTGGGCCAGGAAGAGCGCGAGCAGGTCTGGGGCTTCAGCTTCGAGCACGAGCCCGGCCAGCCGGTGGGCGAGCCGCTCAAGGCCTTCGTGCGTGAATACGAAGCGCTCGAAAAACGCCTGCGCGAGCGCATTCTCGATCGCATGGAAGCCGAGCACGACGTGCTCAAGCGCGCCGCCATCTTCGCCTTCCCACAGCAGTTCTCGTCCATCAAGACGGTGTTGGGCGCTTTCCTCGACCAGGTCTTCACCAGCGGTGGCCAACTGGACGAAGCGGCCTTGCTGCGCGGCGTCTACTTCACCAGCGGCACACAAGAGGGCACGCCCATCGACCGCGTGTTGGGCACCCTGGCGCGCACCTTCGGCGTGGACCGGCGCGTGACCGCCAGCATCGCCGGGCGGGGCCGCAGCTACTTCCTCAGCCGCCTGCTCAAAGAGGTGGTGTTCGCGGAACAAGGCCTGGTCGGCATCAACCTCAAGGAAGAGCGCCGCCGTCGCATCCTGCGCATCGCCGCCATGGCCACCATCGCCACCTTCACGGTGGCCTTGAGCGTGGGCTGGGTGCTGAGCTTCTCGCGCAACAAGGCCTACATCGCCGATGTCGATGGCCGCCTGCCCGAACTCAAGAAGGCCGTGGCCGCCATCCCCTCGGCCACCAATGGCGACGTGACGCCGCTGCCCCAGGTCTTGAGCCTGGTGCGCAACTCCGCCGTGCCCGCGACCTTCCCGCTGATCGATCCGCCCACGCTCAACTCGCTGGGCCTGTACCAGGGCACCAAGCTGGATGCCTCGGCGCAGATTGCGTATGACCGGCTGCTGGACCACGCCTTCATGCCACGCGTGGCCAAGCGCCTGGAAGAGCGCCTGCGCGCCGTCAACAAGGACAACCTGGAGCTGGCCTACGAGGCGCTCAAGGGCTACCTCATCCTCTACACGCCCGATCAATACGATGCCCAGGCCCTCAAGCTTTGGATCACCCTCGATTGGGATGTGAACCTGCAAGGCAGCTTGACCGGCGAGCAGCGCCAGGCCCTCAACAGCCACCTGGACAACATGCTGGCACGCGGTGCACCGCGCCCCATCGTGCCCATGGACAAGGCCCTGGTGGCCAGCGTGCGCGACATGCTGGCGGCCTACCCGCTGGAATACCGCATCTACAGCCGCCTCAAGCGCCAGCAACTGGCCAGCGGTCTGCCTGAGTTCAGTGTGGCCTCGGCCGGCGGGCCTCAGGCTCCGCAGGTCTTCATCCGCACCAGCGGTGAGCCGCTCACCAAGGGCATTCCCGGCCTGTACACCAAGGATGGGTTCCGCAAGGCACTGGACCCGGCCGTGCAGAAGGCCACCTTGCAGTTGGCCTCTGAAGAATCCTGGGTCATGGGCACCGGCAACACCGCGGCTAACCTGGCCCGCATGAAGGACGTGACCCTGGGCTCTGAGTTGACCAACCGCGTGCGCCGCCTCTATTTCGAGGACTACATCAAGACCTGGGACACGTACTTGGCCGATGTGAAACTGGTCAACTTGGGTGGCCTGGAGCGCAGCCTGCAAGTGGCGCGCATCCTGGCCAATGTCGATTCGCCCCTGGCCGCTTACCTGCGCGGTGTGGCGCGCGAGACCACGCTGGTCCAGGCGCCGACCGCGACCGACACCCTGGCCGGCAAGCTCGATGCCAAGGCCGATGCCGCCCGCAAGGAAATGGCCGCGCTGACCGGCGGTGGCCAGCCCGTGCCCGGCGCCCCCGGCGGCCCGCCTCCGGTCGAGAAAATGGTCGATGACCACTTCCTGTCGATCCGCCGTCTGGTCGAAGGCCAGCCCGCGCCCATCGACGATGTCATGAAGCTGTTCAACCAGGTCTATGTGCAGCTGTCAGCCGTCGATGCCGCGCAAAAGAGCAAGACTGCGCCGCCACCCGGCGGTGGTGGTGGGGGTGGTGGTGACGTCAAGGCGGCGGCTGGTTTGCAGCCCGAGCCCATCCGCTCCATGCTGGAGAACCTTGCCGATGCCGGCGCCTCGCAAAGCCGCGTGGCCGAGCGCGCCAGCCTGACCACCGAGCTCAAGCCCGTCGCCGACTTCTGCGCGCGGGCCGTGGCGGGGCGTTACCCCTTCTCGCCCGGCTCCAAGGCCGACGTGATGCCCGAGGACTTCGGCCAGCTCTTCGGCCAAGGTGGCATGTTGGACGACTTCTTCCAGCGCAAACTCTTCGCGTTGGTGGACACGGGCACCAACCCCTGGTCCTTCAAACCGCTGGCCGATGGCAGCAAGCCGGTCACGCCCGCGGCCCTGGCCGACTTCCAGCGCGCGGCCCGCATCCGCGAAGTCTTCTTCCGCAGTGGTGGCCGGGCGCCATCCTTCCGCCTGGACGTGCGCGCGGTCGAACTGGCCGACGGCCTCAAGGAGGTCGTGCTCGATGTCGATGGCCAGGTCACCAAGCTCACCGGCCCGACCAGCGCGCCGGCCAGCCTGAGCTGGCCCGGCACGCGGGTGTCCTCGCAGGTGCGCCTGAGTGGTTCGACCCCGAGCACGCCTTTGCAGTTCGATGGCCCCTGGGCGCTGTTCCGCATGTTCGATCGCTTCGACGTGCAGCCGGTGGCCGGCCAGCCCGAGAAGTTCATCGTCACGCTCAACCTTGATGGGCGTCGCGCCCGCCTGGAAGTCACCGCCAACAGCGTGTTCAACCCCTTCCGCCTGCGCGAGATCCAGCAATTCCGCTGCCCGGGAGCGCTCTGATGAGCGCGCCATCGCCGCACGCGGGGTGGTTCGGCAAGTTGCCCTCGCTGGGCGACTTCGCGCAGCGGCGTCTGCCGCCCGAGTTCGTC
This sequence comes from Burkholderiales bacterium, assembly GCA_947372535.1. Next base: position 1,771 of record CANBUA010000115.1, on the reverse strand, counting down.
GAGGTCTGGGACGACTGGCTGGGCGCCGAGCTGGCGCGCGTGCGCGTGCGCTACGACAACCACTGGCTGCAGGCCTACCTGGCCACGCCGGTCTGGCGCTTCGTGCTGATGCCCGGTGCCCTGACGCCCGCCTCGCCCGCTTGGGCCGGTGTGCTCATGCCCTCGGTGGACAAGGTGGGGCGCTACTTCCCCTTGAGCATCGTGCATGAGATCGGCACCGTGCCCGAGCGTCAAAAGGACGCCGACACCTTGCTGGCCTGGTTGCATGACCTGGACGACGTGGCCGCCGATGCCTTGCAGGAAGACTGGTCGCTCGACCAGCTGGAGCAGGTCCTGACCAGCCGCGCCGCGCCCGTGCCCACGCCTTTCGATCCCGAGGACACGGTCTTCGACATCCGCACGGCCGCCTCGGCGCCTTCCGTCATGGGCATGATGGATTTGTCCGATGCCTGCGATGACCTCCGCGTCAACGGCGGTCCTGGCCTGATGATGGCCGCCCCGCCCCGCGGCGAGATCGCCCGGGTGCTGGCCCTGCAAGTGGCGCAAGCGCGCCGTGGCATGGGCATCTGGTGGTGCGATGTGCCGGACGACAGCCGCGTGATGCTGTCGCGTGGGCTGCCCACGCACCGCCTGTTCGACACGCTGTTCGGCCTGGACGACGGGCGCGATCTGCAGAACGAGACTTCGTAGAATCGCGCATGAGCCAAGAAAACGACGACGACCGCACCATCATCCGTCCCGGCGCCTCCGCGAGTGGTGCTGGGGTTGGCAACCCGCCACCCGCGCCTTCCGTCACCACCATGCCGGGCTCGGGCGTGACCAGCTTCCCCTCGGCCACGGCACGCCCGGCGGCGCCGAGCGAGCTGGCCTCGTCGGCCAATGAATACCACAATGCCTTGCCCTTGGGCACCTACCTGGGCGAGTTCGAGGTCCAGGGCGTCATCGGCGAAGGCGGTTTCGGCATCGTCTACCTGGCCTGGGACCATTCGCTGGAGCGCCGCGTGGCGCTCAAGGAATACATGCCTTCGGCGCTGGCCTCACGCTCCAACGGCAACACCGTCTCGGTCAAGTCTGAGCGCCACCGCGAGACCTTCCAGGCCGGCCTGTCCAGCTTCGTCAACGAAGCGCGCCTGCTGGCCCAGTTCGACCACGCCTCGCTGGTGAAGGTCTACCGATTCTGGGAGGCCAACGGCACGGCCTACATGATCATGCCCTTCTACGAAGGTGTCACGCTCAAGGACACGCTCAAGGCACTGGGCCAGGCGCCCGACGAGGGTTGGTTGATGGGCGTGCTGGGCCCACTCACCGAGGCGCTGGAGGTCATCCACGCCGAGCAATGTTTCCACCGCGACATCGCACCCGACAACGTCATCCTGCTCAAGGGCTCACAACGGCCGCTCCTGCTGGACTTCGGCGCCGCCCGCCGCGTGATCGGCGACGCCACGCAGGCGCTCACCGTCATCCTCAAGCCTGGCTATGCGCCGCTGGAGCAGTACGCCGAAGTGCCCTCGATGAAGCAGGGCCCCTGGACGGACGTCTACGCCCTGTGCGCCGTGCTGTATGCGGTGATCACCGGCAAGGCGCCACCGCCTTCGGTGGGCCGCATGATGAAGGACGACCTGGTGCCCGCGCAGGTGGCCGCCGCCGGCCGCTACAGCGCGCCCTTCCTGGCCGCCATCGACGCCGGCCTGACCGTGCACCCCGACAAGCGCCCGCCCAACATGGCCGCCCTGCGCGCCCTGCTGTTTGCCACCAGCCTGCCCGAAGACCA
>CANBUA010000114.1 GCA_947372535.1 Burkholderiales bacterium | reverse complement strand
TTCGGTCGTGATCCGTGGAAGACCCTGGACATCGCGTCCTTCGGGCACATGTGGAGCCTGGCTCAGGGTCAGGCCTCTTGGTGGCAGCCCAGCGTGGGCGGTGTCGTGGCCGACTCGGGCGGCATCCTGCCCTATTGGCTGGGCGGCGCTTTCATCAGCGCGCTGAGCGGCTGGGTCGACCCCGCCATGGCGGCGCGCCTGCCCTTTGCCGCGTTGCTCGGTGCCATCCTTGCCCTGGTCTGGTCCACCACCTACGAGCTGGCCCTGACGGACGCCGCCCAACCCTTGCCGCTGGCCTTTGGCGGTGAGGCCCAGCCCAAGGATTACGCCCGCGCCATGGCCGACGGTGGCCTGCTGGCCCTGATCGCCACATTGGGGCTCTTGCAACTGGGCCATGAAACCACGCCAGAGCTGCTGCAACTCACCGGCTCCAGCCTGTTCCTGTTCGGGTTGGCCGCCGTCCAGCGCCACCCCCGCGTCGCCCGCCTGGCCACGATGTTCAGCCTGCCCGTCATGGCGCTCAGCGGCAGCCCCAGCGTGGCCATGTTGCTGGCCGTGGTTGGGTCCATCGTCTGCCTGCGCTCGGCCCAGGACGACATGCGCATCCACCTGCGCTGGGTGTTGGGTGCGGCCCTGGTGGCCTTCGTGCTCGCCACGGCTCTGCGCCAGGCCGGGCTGGCCGGCTGGGCCTGGCGGCTCGGTTTGCCAGATCACCCGCAAGACCTGTTCAAGTCGCTCACCTGGTTCACCTGGCCCACCCTGCCCCTGGCCGCACTGACCCTCTGGCACTGGCGCCGTCAGGTCTGGCGGCGCCACATCGCTGTGCCCATGCTGGCCGCAGCGGTCGGCATCGCTGCCTCCGTGTCCATGGGCGGCAGCGAGCGCGCCTTGCTGGCCGCCCTGCCCCCGCTGGCGGTGCTGGCGGCTTTTGCCCTGCCCATCCTGCAGCGCAGCCTGGGTGCGGCGCTCGACTGGTTCTCGGTCTTCTTTTTCACCGTCTTTGCGGCCTTGCTGTGGCTGGGCTACGTGGCCATGCACCTGGGCGTGCCGGCCAAACTGGCCCTGCGGATTGCCAAGACCGTCCCGGGTTACCAGGTTCATTTCTCGTGGCTGGCGCTGGGCCTGGCCCTGGCCGCTTCGCTCACCTGGCTGGCCCTGGTACGGTGGCGCACCGCTCGCCAGGCGCATGCCTTGTGGAAGAGCCTGGTCCTGCCCGCTGGCGGCGTGGCCTTGAGCTGGCTGCTGTTCATGACGTTGTGGCTGCCACCGGTCGACCAGGCCCGCAGCTACCGACTCCTGCTGTCGCGCCTGCAGCAGCACATTCCCCGTGGCGATCTGGTGTGCGCGCCGAACGCGCCTGTGGGCCTGCTGACCGCGCTGGAATACTTTGACGGCTATCGGGTGGACGGGCGCCCGCTCGCCACATCCGACCTCAATGGTCGTTGCAACAGCCTGGTGCTGAGCCTGGCCGCGCGGCAGGATGCCCCTGCCGTACCCGGTTGGTCGCGCATCGCCCTGTACAACCAGCGTTCACGCAATTCCGAGCAGGTGGCGGTGTACCGCCGGCATGGGCCCAACTGATCTCTTGAGCCCAGGGCCAGGAGGTTAGGCCGTTGCCGTGTGACGCACACGCGCCGCGGGCACCGTCAGCGTGAACATCGACCCCTTGCCCAGTTCGCTGTGAACGCGCAACTCGCCGCCATGGCGTTGCACCACATGTTTCACGATGGACAGGCCCAGGCCCGTCCCGCCGGTCTCTCGTGAGCGGCTGCCATCGATCCGATAGAAGCGCTCTGTCAGGCGGGGAATGTGTTCGGGCGCGATGCCGATGCCACCATCCTTCACGCTGAACTCTGCCCCGCCATCGGGCAAGGTCGTCCAGCTGATGTCGATGCCCTTGCCCTCAGGCGTGTAGCGCACCGCGTTGGACACCAGGTTGCCCATGGCGCTGAGCCATTCGCTTTCGATGCCTGCAATGTCATCTGCCCCATCCTCGGCGGCCAGGCCATCCCTGCGCACGGTGAAGGGATGTCGGTCGCGAGACAGGGCCAGGCCATCGCCTTCCACCCGCTTGAGCAACTTGTCGACGCTGACCCACCGGTCCGATGGCGGCCTGGGGCTGCCCTCGATCTGCGCCAGGGTGAGCAAGTCGGACACCAGGCCCTGCATCCGATCGGCCTGTTGCGTCATCAAGGTGATCACACGTTTGCGCTCGACCTCGGTCAGCGGTAAGGATCCCAAGGTCTCGATGAAGCCGCTGAGCACCGTCAGCGGCGTGCGGATCTCATGGGACACGTTGGCCACGAAATCGCGGCGCATGGTGTCGGAGCGCTCGCGCTCCGTGATGTCTTGCGACAGCACCAGCTTGAGCCCGTCGCCGTAGACGCGCACCTGAATCAGCAGATGGCCTTGCCCTCCATGCAAGGGACATTTGACGGCATCGCGGTAATCCCCTGCCTGCAGGTACTGTACGAAGGCAGGTTGCCGGACCAGGTTGGTCACACGTTGCAAGAGGTCGCGTTGCGGGTTCAGCCCGAAGTGATCGGCAGCGGCCGCGCTGATCCAGGTGATGTGTTCCGAACGGTCCAGCAGCATCACGCCATTGGGCGAGGCCTCGATGGCCGACAGGAATTCCTGCAACCGAGCGCGCTCGACAGCCACCAGCGCATCGCGTTGCTGAAGCACCCGCCGAACGCGGTGCCCCACTTCGCCCCAGAGCCCATCCATGTCGGGCAGATTGGCCTCCGGTGCCCGCAACCAATCCAGTACCGCATGGCCTTTGAGCGTGTCATGGATGGACACACCCAGGACCGCCAAGGTCGCACCGGCCACACCGAAAGTGAGCGGAAATCCCAAGCGCCATCCCAGGGACCAACCCGCCAGGCCGCCCAGGGCAGCCATGGCCAGCCGCATGCCGACCCGTGGCAACAGCCACGAATTGCTGGAGTCCGCCATGTTGAATTGTCGTCTGTGCAGGTCAGGCCGCGTCGGCCACCTGTTGGGTCAACCGATAGCCCGCACCGCGCACGGTTTCGATCAGCTGGGCACGTTGCACAGGCGTCAGCGCCTCTCGCAAGCGTTTGACATGAACGTCCACCGTGCGCTCCTCGATGAACACGTGGTCGCCCCACACGCGGTCCAGCAGCTGGGCGCGGCTGTGCACGCGTTCCGGATGGGTCATGAAGAAATGCAGAAGCTTGAATTCGGTCGGGCCGATCTTCACTTCCTGGTCGGCGCGACTCACCCGGCGGGTGGTCGGGTCCAGCCGCAAGCCAGCCACCTCCACGGCAGCATCCAAGGCCTGAGGCGCCTTGCGACGCAGCACCGCACGCACCCGCGCCATCAACTCATGGGTCGAGAAGGGCTTGGTCAGGTAATCATCGGCGCCCGCATCCAGCCCGGCCACCTTGTCCGCTTCTTCGGCCCGGGCCGTCAACATGATGATGGGCAAGTCACGGCTGCGGCTGGCACTGCGCCAGCGCTTGGCCAGCGCCAGGCCACTTTGCCCGGGCAGCATCCAGTCCAGCAGCACCAGATCGGGCAGCACCTTGTCCAGCTCAGTCTGAGCCTGGTCGGCGTCGTTGGCCACCGACACTTCGAAACCCGCATGTCGCAGGTTCAACGCGATCAACTCTGCGATCGCGGCTTCATCTTCCACCACCAGCACGCGGCTCATGATGTCTCCCTCTCAAGGCTCATTTGACGATGGATTCGACGGCTTCGACACTGTTGTGCCGCACGTCGGTACCCTTGACGATGTAGATCACCTGCTCGGCCAGGTTCTTGGCGTGGTCACCCACGCGTTCGATGGCCTTGGCCACGAACACCAGGTCAATGGAAGCCGAAATGGTGCGGGGGTCTTCCATCATGTAGGTGATCAGTTTGCGCATCAGACCGTCGAACTCGGCGTCGATCTCGTTGTCGCTCTTGATCACTTCCAGCGCCATCTGGGTGTCCAGGCGGGCAAAGGCGTCCAGGGCCTTGCGCAAGGAAGCCGTGGCCAGCGATGCCTCGAAGGACACATCGCTCACCGGCAGGCGCAGGCGGCTGGACACACCCGTGTTGATCAGGCGTTGCACCGTGCGGGCCACCCGCGCAGCCTCGTCGCCCACGCGCTCCAGGTTGCCGATGGTCTTGGAGATGGCGATCAGCAGGCGCAGGTCACGCGCCGTGGGCTGGCGGCGGGCGATGATGGTCGACAGATCGGCGTCGATCTCCAGTTCCATCTGGTTCACACGCTCCTCGCCGATCAACACGGTGCTGGCGGTCTCGCCACTGAAATGGGTCAGGGCATAGATGGCCTGCGCCACCTGAGATTCCACCAGACCGCCCATTTCCAGGACGCGGGTCGAAATGCCGCTGAGCTCATTGTCGAACTGGCTGGAGAGGTGCTTTTCCGTCATGTTCTGGTCTTTCTGTTCTGTTCTGTGCGAAGGCTTGCGTGCAAGCGTCCATCAACCAAAGCGGCCGGTGATGTAATCCTCGGTCTCGGTGCGCTTGGGCTTCATGAAGATGTCGGTCGTGGCGCCGAACTCGATCAGCTCACCCAGGTACATGTAGGCGGTGTAATCCGAGCAACGTGCCGCCTGTTGCATGTTGTGGGTCACGATCAGCACCGTGTAGTCGTTCTTGAGCTCATGGATCAGCTCTTCGATCTTGCCGGTCGAGATCGGGTCCAGGGCCGAGCAAGGCTCGTCCAGCAGGAGCACCTCAGGCTTGATGGCGATGCCGCGGGCGATGCACAGCCGCTGTTGCTGACCGCCGGACAGGCCGGAGCCACTCTGGTTGAGCTTGTCCTTGACCTCGTTCCAGAGCGCGGCCTTCTTCAAGGCCCATTCCACGCGCTCGTCCATCTCGCCGCGGGACAGGTTTTCGAAGAGGCGCACCCCGAAAGCGATGTTCTCGTAAATCGACATCGGGAACGGCGTCGGCTTCTGGAACACCATGCCCACGCGGGCACGGATCAGCGACACGTCTTCCTTGGTCTTCAGGATGTCCTGACCGTCGAGCAGGATCTGGCCTTCTGCGCGCTGCTCGGGGTAAAGCTCAAACATGCGGTTGAAGGTGCGCAGCAAAGTGGATTTGCCACAGCCCGAAGGGCCGATGAAGGCCGTGACCTTGTGCTCAGGCAGGTCCAGATTGACGTTCTTCAACGCGTGGAACTTGCCGTAGTAGAAGTTCAGGTTGCGAACGGCCATCTTGGCCTGGGCTGCAGCGGAGGTTGACACTTTGGTGTCCATGAGCGGTCCGATCTGGGTAAGCAATGCGGAGGGCGATGCGGGTTCAGCAGGCGGCGGCCGTCAGCGTCAACGCTGACGGAACAGGGTGCGGGCAATGATGTTCAGCGCCAGCACACCCACGGTGATGAGGAAGACCCCTGCCCAGGCCAGCTTCTGCCAGTTCTCGTAGGGGCTCATCGCGAACTTGAAAATGGTGACGGGCAGGCTGGCCATCGGGTGGCTGAGATCTGAACTCCAGAACTGGTTGGACAAGGCCGTGAACAGCAGCGGCGCGGTCTCACCCGAAATGCGGGCGACCGCCAGCAAGATGCCCGTGATCACCCCAGCGCGGGCCGATTTGAGCGTGATCGTGCCGATCACACGCCACTTGGGCGTGCCCAGCGCATAGGCAGCTTCACGCAGGGCATTGGGAACCAGGGTCAACATGTTCTCGGTGGTGCGGATGACCACCGGCACCACGATCAGCGCCAGCGACAGCACGCCTGCCCAACCCGAGAAGGAATGGCTGGGCGCCACCACGGTCGAGTAAATGAACAGCCCCACCACAATGGAAGGCGCCGACAGCAGGATGTCGTTGATGAAGCGGGTGACGCTGCCCAGCCAGCCGCGTTGACCATACTCGGCCAGGTAGATGCCTGCCATCACACCCACCGGGGTGCCAATGGCCGTGGCCAGGCTTACCATCATCAGCGAGCCCATGATGGCGTTGGCCAGGCCACCCGCGTCTTGCGGTGGCGGGGTCATTTCCGTGAAGGTGCTCAGGGCCAGGCCACCCACACCCAGGCGGATGGTCTCCACCAGGATCCACACCAGCCACACCAGACCGAAGGCCATGGCCCCCAGAGACAAGGCCAGGGCGATGTAGTTGGTGCGCTTGCGAACCGCATGCCGTTTGGACCGAATGGCTTGCAGGGCCTGAAATTCTTGCGAGCGAAGCGTGTTCATGCGCGGGTTCCTTCGGACTTCTGCAGTCGAGCAAGCAGCACCTTGGAGAAAGCCAGGACCACAAAAGTGATGAAGAACAGGATCAGGCCCAGGTAGATCAGCGAGGCCTGATGCAGGCCTTCGCCCGCTTCGGCAAACTCGTTGGCCAGCGCCGAGGTGATGCTGTTGGCCGCCTCGAACACTGACAGCGATTGCAGCTGGTTCATGTTGCCGATCACGAAGGTCACGGCCATGGTTTCACCCAGTGCGCGCCCCAGGCCCAGCATGATGCCGCCCACCACACCAGTCTTGGTGTACGGCAGCACCACCTTCCAGACCACCTCCCAGGTGGTGGAGCCCAGACCATAGGCCGACTCCTTGAGCATGGGCGGGGTCACCTCGAACACATCGCGCATCACCGAAGCGATGAAGGGGATGATCATGATGGCCAGGATGATGCCGGCCGACAGGATGCCGATCCCCACCGGCGGGCCGCTGAAGAACGCGCCCACATAGGGCACGCCCTGAGTCAGGGACTGCAAGGGCACCTGCACATACTCGGCCAGGATCGGGCCGAACACCAGCAGGCCCCACATGCCGTACACGATGGACGGCACGGCCGCCAGCAGTTCGACCGCAATGCCCAAAGGCCGCTTCAGCCAGTTGGGCGACAGCTCGGTCAGGAACATCGCAATCCCGAAGCTCACCGGCACCGCAATCAGCAACGCCACAAACGACGTCATCAAGGTGCCGTAGATCATGACCAGGCCACCGTACTCGTCCTTGACAGGATCCCATTCGGTGCGCCACAGGAAGCTCAGGCCATAGGTCTGGATGGCAGGCCAGGCGCCATAGATCAGCGAGCCAATGATGCCCAGCAACAGGCTCAGGGTGAGCACCGCGGCAGCCTTGGCAGCCAGAGCAAAGACGGCATCGGCCAGTGGCGACGCGGCACGAGAACCGGGAGGATTGGTCATGGGCTGTCGCCGGCGATCGGGCCGTGCGGGCATTTCTGCAGCGTCATCCGCGTCAGCGGGGAGGATGGCGGTCATTGGCGAACTCCGTCCATGAAGGCAATCAACATCATTGGAACTGCTTGCTGCAACTCAGTCTGTTTTGACTCAACGAAGCCGATGTGAGGCGTACGAAACGCCCGCCCCTCACCGGACCTCGTTCATCACTTGTAGGCGATAGCCTTGCCCGATGCGTCCCCGATGGAAGCCCACTGCTTGCGCACCAGATCCTTCACCGACGCCGGCAGCGCCACGTACTCCAGATCGGCCGCCGTCTTGTCACCGGTGTTGTAGGCCCATTCGAAGAACTTCAGCGTGGCCGAGCCCTGAGCCGGCTTGTCCTGGCTCTTGTGCATCAGGATGAAGGTGGCGCCGCTCAGGGGCCAGGCGTTCTTGTCGGCCTGGTTGGTCAGCACCTGATAGAAAGACTTCTGCCATTCGGCAGCCGCCGCAGCGGCCTTGAAGGTGCTGTCGTCCGGTTCCACGAAGTTGCCGGCGGCATTCTTCAGGGCCACGTGAGACATCTTGTTCTGCTTGGCGTAGGCGTATTCCACATAGCCGATCGAGTTGGGCAGGCGCTGCACGAAGGCGGACACGCCCTCGTTGCCCTTGCCACCCGCACCCGTGGGCCACTTGACGGAGGTGTCAAAACCGACGTTCTTCGCCCACTCGGCGTTCACCTTCGACAGGTAGTTCGTGAAGATGAAGCTGGTGCCCGAGGCATCGGCGCGGCGCACCGGTGCGATCGTGGTGTCAGGCAAAGCCAGGCCAGGGTTCAGGGCCACGATGGCGGCGTCATTCCACTTGGTGATCTTGCCCAGGTAGATGTTGCCCAGCACTTCGCCCGTCAACTTCAGCTGACCCGGGCCGATGCCCTTGACGTTGACCACCGGCACCACGCCGCCGATCACGGTGGGGAACTGCACCAGGCCTTCCTTGGCCAACTCATCATCCTTCAGCGGCATGTCCGAGGCACCAAAGTCAACGGTCTTGGCCTTGATCTGCTTGATGCCGGCACCCGAACCCACCGATTGGTAGTTGATGCGCACACCTGTGGCGGTGCTGTAGGCAGCCGCCCATTTGGCATACAACGGCGCCGGGAAGCTGGCACCTGCACCCGTCACGTCGTCGGCCATTGCGGCACCGGTAACCAGCATCAGGGCAACGGCGGCGGCCGTGCGGATCATATGGAAGTTCATGAGTTCGCCTTTCTCGTCATGCGACACAGTTCTTGTGATGCGGCGGACTGTAATGATTGATTGTGACGCGTATGTGACACATGGGCCGTGTGCTGTCACACAAATCCGCCCCGTTCAGCGCACTGTCATATGACAGAGATGACTTGTCATCGTCACATGACTGTCACATGACGCACCTATTGTGCCCGTCAAGCCCTGGTCACCCGCCAGGATGCCGACGGTTGGCCACAGTCGCCCACCGAAAGCGGCCCGATCCACAGACACACATTGGAGTTCACACATGAGCATGTTCACGCGTCGCGCCCTGGGCGCCATCACCCTGACCGCCCTGCTGACCTTGACCGCATGCGCCAACCTGAATGGCCAGGCCCCCGCGGCCAACGTCGCTCAACTGGCAGAACAGACCCCTGACCTGAGCACCTTCGCCAAGCTGGCCAAGCAATCCGGCCTGCAATCCACGCTGGACGGCGCTGGCCCGGTCACCGTCTTTGCCCCGACCGACGAAGCCTTCAAGGCCCTGCCCGCTGCCACGATGGAAAAGCTGGCCAAAGACCCGGACGCCCTCAAAGCCTTGATCAGCTACCACGTGGTGCCCGGCACCGTGAAGAGCGCGGACATCGGCGGCGCCACCACGCTGACCACTCTGGGTGGCAGCAAGCTGGGCGTGTCCAAAGCCGGCGACTTCGTGACCGCCGACGACAGCCTGGTCATCCGGGCCGATCAGGCCACCGGCAACGGCGTGGTCCATGTGATCGACCGCGTCCTGACGCCACCCAAGAAGTGATGGTCTGAGCGTCCTGCTCCAAAACGAGAAAGGGCCCGGAAGACCGGGCCCTTTGGCATTGCGTCGCATGTGCAGGACGTGCCGCGGCAAGCTCCTGGTATGGTCACTCTCCCATCATGCGGCCTGGACGGCATCCACCAACTGTTGCGCGCAGTGGTTGGCCAGGGCACCGTCCTCGGCCTCCACCATGACGCGCAACAGAGGCTCCGTGCCAGAGGGGCGAATCAGCACCCGCCCACGGCCGGCCAGACGGCTCAGCACCTCGGTCTGTGCCTTGGCCAGTAGCGGGTTGGCCGACCAGTCCTGCCCAGGCTTCAGGCGCACGTTGATCAGCTTTTGCGGGAACAACTGCACGCCACCCAGCCAATCGGCCAGGCTGGTGCCTTGTCGAACCACGGCTTGCAACACCTGCAGGGCGCTGACGATGCCGTCACCCGTGGTGTGGCGGTCCAGGGCGATCAGGTGGCCTGAACCTTCGCCACCCAGTTGCCACCCACGGCACATCAACTCTTCCAGCACATAGCGATCACCCACCTTGGCGCGGACAAAATCGACCCCGCGGCCCTGCAGCGCCAGTTCAACCGCCATGTTGGTCATCAAGGTGCCAACAGCACCCGGCACCGACTCGCCTTGCGACAGCCGATCGGCGACCATGATGTAGAGCAGCTCGTCGCCATTGAACATGCGCCCCTGGGCATCCACGATCAACAGGCGGTCGGCGTCGCCATCCAGCGCGATGCCGTAATCGGCGCGGTGCTCAGCCACCGCCTTGACCAGCGCCTCAGGATGGGTGGCCCCCACCCCATCGTTGATGTTGAGTCCATCCGGTGTCGCACCGATCATGACCACATCTGCGCCCAACTCGTGGAACACGCTGGGCGCCACCTGGTATGCGGCACCATGGGCGGCATCCACCACCAGCTTGAGCCCCTTGAGCGACAAGGCTGACGAGAACGTGCTCTTGCAGAACTCGATGTAACGGCCACGTGCGTCTTCCAGTCGCCGAGCCTTGCCCAACGAATGGGAGTCCACCCAACGCGGCGCAGCCGTCAAGGCGGTTTCCACATCAAGTTCCCAGCTGTCCGGCAGTTTTTCACCACGGGCCGAGAAAAATTTGATGCCGTTGTCCGCATACGGGTTGTGGGATGCGCTGATCACCACGCCCAGGCTCTGGCGCAAGGCGCGGGTCAGGTAGGCCACGCCGGGCGTGGGCAAGGGCCCCGTCAGCCAGACATCCACGCCCGCAGAGGCGAACCCCGCCTCCAGCGCGGATTCCAGCATGTAACCCGAAATGCGCGTGTCCTTGCCAATCAGCACCGTGGGCCGTGCTTCCGTGCGGCGCAGCACCTGCCCCACCGCATGCCCGAGGCGCAGAACGAAATCCGGGGTGATCGGATCTTGGCCAACGGTACCGCGGATGCCATCCGTCCCGAAATATTGACGTGCCATATGGAGTGCCATTTTTTTATGAATTGCCTGCAATTCTGTCACCCCTTCGGGTGCGAATCGACAGGGCCGCAGAAGTTAGGGGTGGGGCTGGTCAGGACGGTGCGGCAACTTGCCACACTTTCAGGACGTCCACCGTCTCTGCCACGTCGTGAACCCGCAGCACACGGGCGCCTCGCTGTGCACTGATGAGGGCCGCCGCCAGGCTGCCCGCCAGCCTCTGGGTCACCGGTCTGCCCGTCACCTGACCCAAGGTGGACTTTCGCGACCAACCCACGAGCAAGGGGTAGCCCAGCGCCCGCAAGGCCTCCTGGTGCCTCAACAGCGCCAGGTTGTGTTCCGGCGTTTTGCCAAAACCAATCCCCGGGTCCAGGCACACGCGCTTGTGCGCCACGCCTGCGGCCTCGACCACCGCCGCCCGTGCGCCCAGGTAGTCCGCTACATGGGCCACCACGTCGTGGTACTGCGCCTGCTGTTGCATGGTTTCCGGCACGCCGACCATGTGCATGAGGCAGACGCCGCATTGGCCATGCGAGGCCACGGCGTCCAGCGCGCCTGGCGCTTCCAGCGCATGGATGTCATTGACGATGTCCACGCCCAGGTCCAGCGCGCGCCGCATGACTTCCGGCTTGCAGGTGTCCACCGACAGGGGCACTTGCAGCGCCACAAGTGCCTGCAGGACCGGCGCAATGCGTGCCCACTCTTCGTCAACCGACAGCACCGGCGCGCCTGGCCGGCTGGACTCGCCGCCTATGTCCAGAATGTCAGCACCCTCCTTCACCAGGCGCTCGGCGTGTGCGATGGCCTGGTTCGGCCCCGCATGCAGGCCACCGTCGGAAAAGGAATCAGGGGTGACGTTGACGATGCCCATGACCAGAGGGCGCGACAGCGCCAGGGCGAAACGGGTGGTCTGCCAGATCACGGACTGGTCCTTGAAAAGCACAACGGGGCCGAAGCCCCGTTGCAGGTGAAGTCAGATCAGGTGGATCAGACCGCAGCCGGTGCGCCGTCGGTGCTCACTGGGGGCTTGGGGCCGCCACTGTTGGGCTTGGTAGGCGGGTTCCAGTCCTTGGGGGGACGGGGTTCGCGGCCTTGCATGATGTCCTCGATCTGCTCCGCATCGATGGTTTCCCATTCGAGCAAGGCCTTGGCCATGGCGTGCATCTTGTCCTGGTTGTCTTCGATGAGCTTGCGCGCCGTGGCGTACTGCTCGTCGATGATCTTGCGGATCTGCTTGTCCACCTTCTGCATCGTCTCTTCAGACATGTTGGTGGTCTTGGTGATCGATCGGCCCAGGAAGACTTCGCCTTCGTTGTCGGCATAGACCATGGGGCCCAGCTCATCGGTCATGCCATAACGCGTGACCATGTCGCGGGCGATGGCCGTGGCACGCTCGAAGTCGTTCGACGCACCCGTGGTCATCTGGTGCATGAACACCTCTTCGGCAATGCGGCCGCCAAACAGCACCGAGATGGTGTCCATCATGCGCAGCTTGTCCATGCTGTAGCGATCGCCTTCGGGCAACTGCATGGTCACCCCCAGCGCTCGGCCGCGCGGGATGATGGTGACCTTGTGCACCGGATCGGTCTTGGGCAGCATGCGGGCGACCAGGGCATGGCCGGCCTCGTGGTAAGCCGTGTTCCTGCGCTCTTCCTCGGGCATGACCATGGACTTGCGCTCGGGGCCCATCATGATCTTGTCCTTGGCCTTCTCGAAGTCCTGCATCTCGACCACACGGCCACTGCGGCGTGCGGCAAAGAGCGCGGATTCATTGACCAGGTTGGCCAGATCGGCGCCGGAGAAGCCCGGGGTGCCACGCGCCAGGATGTCGGCGCGCACGTCCTGTCCGACCGGCACCTTGCGGATGTGCACGTTCAGGATCTGTTCACGGCCACGCACGTCGGGCAGGGTCACATACACCTGGCGGTCGAAACGGCCTGGGCGCAGCAGCGCGGGGTCGAGGATGTCCGGGCGGTTGGTCGCTGCGATCACGATCACACCCAGATTGGTCTCGAAGCCGTCCATCTCGACCAGCATCTGGTTCAAGGTTTGCTCGCGCTCGTCGTTGCCGCCGCCCAGGCCAGCACCACGGTGACGACCGACGGCGTCGATTTCATCGACGAAGATGATGCAGGGGGCGTTCTTCTTGGCCTGCTCGAACATGTCGCGCACGCGGGCCGCGCCCACGCCGACGAACATTTCAACGAAGTCGGAGCCCGAAATGGTGAAGAACGGTACCTTGGCTTCGCCCGCAATGGACTTGGCCAGCAGCGTCTTGCCGGTGCCCGGAGGGCCGACCATCAGCACGCCACGGGGGATGCGGCCGCCCAGCTTCTGGAACTTCTGCGGATCACGCAGAAAGTCGACCAGCTCCTTCACTTCTTCCTTGGCTTCGTCGCAACCCGCGACGTCGGCAAAGGTGACGGTGTTGTTGGACTCATCCAGCATGCGGGCGCGGCTCTTGCCGAAGCTGAATGCCCCGCCCTTGCCTCCGCCCTGCATCTGCCGCATGAAGTACACCCAGACGCCGATCAGCAGCAGCATGGGGCCCCAGGACACCAGCAGGCTCATCAGCAGCGAGGGCTCTTCGCGCGGCTTGACATCAAACTTGACGCCGTTGTTGATCAGGTCGCCCACGAGCCCACGGTCCAGGTAAGTGGCCGTGGAGCGGATGCGCTTGTCGTCGTTGGTGACGGCCAGGATCTCGGTGCCGCCGCCGCCCTCTTGCAAGGTGACGCTCTTGATGCGTTTGGCGCGCACCTCTTCAAGAAAATCGGAGTAGCCAATCTGGGCGCCGCCGCCGCTTGCGCGGTCGAACTGCTTGAACACGGTGAACAGCACGAGTGCCACCACCAGCCAGACTGCAATCTTCGAGAACCATTGATTGTTCACCGCGGC
>CANBUA010000113.1 GCA_947372535.1 Burkholderiales bacterium | reverse complement strand
CGCGGCTTGTCCACATCCGTCCCCCTTGCACAAGCCGTGTGATACGCCAGCAACTGCAGCGGCACCACATGCAGGATCGGGCTCAAAGCGCCATAGTGCTCCGGCAGCCTGATCACATGGATGCCGGGCTCGGCCTGGATGTGCGTGTCCGCATCGGCGCAGACATACAGCTCGCCGCCACGCGCCCTCACCTCTTGCATGTTGCTCTTGAGCTTTTCCAGCATGGCGTCGTTGGGCGCCACGGTGACCACGGGCATCTCGGCCGTCACCAGCGCCAGGGGGCCGTGCTTGAGCTCGCCGGCCGGGTAGGCCTCGGCGTGGATGTAGCTGATCTCCTTGAGCTTCAAGGCGCCTTCCAGCGCGATCGGGTAATGCAGCCCACGCCCCAGGAACAAGGCGTTGTCCTTGCGCGCGAAGCGTTCGGCCCAAGCCATCACCTGTGGCTCCAGTGCCAGAACCGATTGCAAGGCCGCAGGCAGGTGGCGCATGGCGCGCAGGTGTTCGGCTTCCTGCTCGGGGCTCAAGTGGCCACGCAGCTTGGCCAGCGTCAAGGTCAGCAAAAACAGGCCGGCCAGTTGCGTGGTGAAGGCCTTCGTCGAGGCCACGCCGATTTCCACGCCGGCCCGCGTCACGTAGGCCAGCTCGCACTCGCGCACCATGGCGCTGGTGGCCACATTGCAGATCGTCAGTGTGTGCGGCATGCCCAGTGAGCGCGCATGCTTGAGCGCGGCCAGGGTGTCGGCCGTCTCGCCCGATTGGCTGATGGCGACGACCAGGGTGCGCGGCTCGGGCACGCTCTCGCGGTAGCGGTATTCGCTGGCCACCTCGATGCTGGTGGGGATCTTGGCGATGGCCTCCAGCCAATATTTGGCGGTGCTGCCGGAGTAATAGCTGGTGCCACAAGCCAGGATCAGCACGCGGTCGATTTGGCTGAACACGCTGGCCGCCTTGGGCCCGAACAGATCGGCCGTGATGCCCACCACGCCTTCGAGCGTGTCGGCAATCGCCCGGGGCTGCTCGAAGATTTCCTTCTGCATGTAGTGGCGGTAAGGGCCCAGCTCGACCGCGCCACTGTGGGCGGTCACCGTGCGCACGGGGCGTTCGAGTTCGCTCAACCGTTGGTGCTGCTTGCTGCCGGGAGCCAGGTGCTCGATCCAGTGGCGGCCGGGTTGCAGGTCGATCACATCGCCCTCTTCCAGGTAGACGATCTGGTCGGTCACGCCGGCCAGGGCCATGGCGTCTGAGGCCAGGAAGCGCTCGCTGCTGTCCACGCCACCCACGCCCAGGATCAGGGGCGAGCCTTGGCGGGCGCCGACCACGCGCTGCGGCTCATCGCGGTGGAAGACGGCAATCGCATACGCACCAGTCAGTTGCTGCAAGGCGGCTTTGACGGCGGTGAACAGGTCGCCTTCGTACAGATGATCGACGAGGTGGGCGATGACTTCGGTGTCGGTCTGGCTGAGGAACACATAGCCCTTGGCTTGCAGGCTGGCGCGCAGGGCCTCGTGGTTCTCGATGATGCCGTTGTGGACCAAGGCGACGCGGCCGGGCTTGGCGGAGGCGGCTTGCTCGCCGGGGCCATGCGAGAAGTGCGGGTGGGCGTTGTGCACCGCAGGCGCGCCGTGGGTGGCCCAGCGGGTGTGGGCGATGCCCAAGGTGCTGGTGATGCCGTCAGTCTTGATCAAGGCGTCGAGCTCGGCCACGCGGGCGGTGCTGCGGCTGCGGCGCAACTGGCCTTCTTGCAGCACGGCCACCCCGCAAGAGTCATAGCCCCGGTACTCCAGCCGCTTGAGGCCTTCGACCAGGATGGGGGTGATGTCACGAGAACCTACAGCGCCAACGATGCCACACATGAAATTTGCTCCAGCCTGATCAATGGGCGGATGCTAAGCCTAAGGCTATGTTAATTTATTTCAAAATCATTCAATATGTGATTTAATTCAATCCCTAACCCCATGAAGAGAAATTTTCATCCAAAACATCGATGAAAACGATAGACATTAATCACCAATTGGATGCCAGCGATTTGCGCTTGCTTGATTTGCTTCAGCACGACGCCACCTTGTCCAACCAGGCACTGGCCGATGCAGCCCATGTGTCGCCGGCCACCTGCCACCGGCGGGTCAAGCGCCTGCGCGAAGAAGGTTGGATCGAGGCGCAGGTGGCCATCGTCTCGGCGGACAAGGTGCGCCAAGCCCTGGGCGCGGGCCTGCAAGCCTTGATCGAAGTCAGCCTGGAGGTGCAGACCGAGGAAGCCATGGCGCGCTTCGAGCACCATGCCGTGCAGGACGCCGAGGTCCAGCAATGCTGGCGGGTCTCGCCCGGGCCGGATTTCATGCTGGTGGTGGCCGTGCACGACATGGCGGGCTACCAGGCGCTGGCCTTGCGCTTGTTCACGGTGGGCCTGGGCGTGCGCAATGTGCGCACCTTCTTCGCGGTCAAGCGGGCCAAGTTCGGCACGGCGCTGCCTTTGCCTCAGGCCTGAGGCTTACTTGGATCGGCCGTGCGGTGGCAGCTTGAGCGGCGCCAGTTGGAGCGTCAAAGGTTGGCCGTCCAGCAGGTGATGGCCGGTAGGCATCTCCAAGGCCGGTGACTTGGGTGCCGCCACCGCCACCTTGCCGGCGTTCTCGATGGCCGCATCCACCGCGCTCATCGGGTCAGTCTTGGCTGACTGGCCGGCAGATGACTTCTCGCCCTCCAGCAACTGAGGCATGGCCGCCAGCAGTTCACTGTCGCTCATGTGGGCCATTTGCTGGGGCGACAAGGCAGGCTCGGAGGCAGCGCCGCTGTCTTGCTGGCCCTCCGATGTGGGAGGGGGATAGCCCGGTGGTGGTGGCAGGCGGTCACGCACTACTGCCGGCAAGGTGCCCAGTTCCAGGTGTTGAACCTGTTGCAAGGCGCCCCAGATCGTGCCACCCAGGGCCAGCAAAAAGGAGCAGCCCAGGGCGATCATCCACTTGGGTTCTTTGAACCAGGGCGGTGGCAAAAGCGAGGCGCTGCCCGTTGACCACGCCATGTCGACCCGTGTGTCGGGCGCCTCTTCCCGCGAGGGCTCGGTCACCACCGGCGAGCGCCGACGTGGCAAGCCCCAACGTGATTCGCCAGCGGGCGACTGAGAAGCGAGCTTGACCCGCAAGGCCTCTTCGGCCAGCCATTGGTCGTATTCGGTGCGGGCTTTGGAGTCCATCAACACCAGGTAGCTGGCATTGAGCGCGGCCATGTCTTCGTGCAGCTTGTCACCAGGGCCGCTGTCACCCACCTTGCGGTCCGGGTGCATCTTGGCGGCCAGGGCCCGATAAGCCGCCCGGATGACTTCGGGCGGGGCTTCGGGAGAGACCTTCAGACGCTCGTAGTGGTTCACAACAAGGGATTCCTGGCACGGGGCTGCGGCTTGGCCGCCATGATGCACATCTTAGCGGGCGGCCGTGTATGGCACTTCAGGTGGCGCTCTTGGTCAATTTGGCGGGGCGCTTCCAACCGGGCAGGCTGAGCGCCTTGCCACGTGCCACCGTCAACTGACCAGCCGGCGCATCCTTGCTCAAGGTGCTGCCGCCGCCGATGGTGGCGCCATCACCCAGGGTGATCGGCGCGATCAGCACGCAGTTCGAGCCCACGTGCACGTCGTTGCCGATCACGGTGCGGTGCTTGTTGGCGCCGTCGTAGTTGGCCGTGATGCTGCCGGCGCCAAAGTTCACGCGCTCACCCACGGTCGCATCGCCCAGGTAGGCCAGGTGGTTGGCCTTGGCGCCATCGGCCAGGGTGCTGTTCTTGACCTCGACGAAGTTGCCGATGTGCACGCCCCTGCCCAGCACGGCGCCGGGGCGCAGGCGGGCGAAGGGGCCAATGATGGAACTCGCGCCGACCGTGGCGCCGTCCTGGTCGCCATCAATGTGCGTGAAGGGGTGAATGACCACGCCGGCCTGGATCTGCGCGTTGCGGATCACGCAGTTCGCGCCCACTTTGACGTTGTCACCCAGGCTGACCTGGCCTTCGAAGATGCAGTTGACGTCGATGTCCACGTCCTGGCCGCATTGCAAGGTGCCGCGCAGGTCGAAGCGGGCCGGGTCCATCAGGCGCACGCCCTCGTTCATCAGGCGCTCGGCCTGGGCGCGCTGGTGGCGGCGCTCCAGATCGGCCAACTGCACGGGGCTGTTGACGCCCAGCACCTCGACCTCGTCACGCGGCTGGGCGGCCACCACCTTGAGGCCGTCGCGCACGGCGCGGGCCACGATGTCGGTCAGGTAGTACTCGCCCTGGGCGTTGTCGTTGGTGAGGCCGGCCAGCGCCTGCTTGAGCCAGGCGGTGGGCGCGGCCATCATGCCGGTGTAGACCTCGCCGATGGCGCGTTGCGCATCGCTGGCGTCCTTGTGCTCGACGATGGCTTGCACCTGCTCGCCCGAGGCATCACGCACGATGCGGCCATAGCCCGTCGGGTCTTGCAAATGGATGGTCAAGAGCGCCAGTTGCTCGCCGCCGCAGGCTTGCACCAGTTGGCGCGCGGTGGCCGCTTCGATCAGGGGCACATCGCCATTGAGGATCAAGGTGATCCCTTCATCGGGCAGCAGCGGAATCGCCTGTTGAACCGCATGGCCAGTGCCCAGTTGGGGCTCCTGGCGCACGAAGCTCAAAGGCGCTTGTGGATGAGCCTGGCGCATGCCGGTTTCAACCAGCTCGGCGCCGTGGCCGGTGACCACGATCAGGCGTTGCGCCTGCAGCGTGTCGCAAGTGGCGATCACGTGCGACAACATGGGCCGCCCGGCGATGCGGTGCAGGACTTTGGGCAGGGCCGATTTCATGCGGGTGCCTTTACCCGCAGCCATGATCACGATGGACAAGGACATGTCGAAGAACAACTCAAGTTTTTATGGTTTGGGTGCCGGTGCGGCCGTCGCTGCGACAGGGGCTGGCGTCGATGAGGGCACATCGATCAGCACGCGGCGCGGGCTGATGGCCTGCGCCGGAAAGTCGAGCAAAGCCGCTTCGAACAAATAGGGCATGGTGCTCTCGGACGCACTGCCGTAGCGTTCGTGCACGGCATGCGTTTCATACAGCGTCTGGTTGGTGCGGCGATCGCGGATCAGCACATCGACCTGCATCTGCGTTTGTGCCGGCTCCATGCTGATGCCCAGTCCGATGCCGCCGCCGCGTCCGCCACCCCACAGGCCGCCAAAACCGAAGCCGCCGAAGAAGCGGCCATCGTTGCGGAAGCGGTAGGGGTCTTCATACAGGCGCGATTGCGAGGCCACCTGCACCAGCACATCGGCCTGGTCGGGCGAGGCCACCTTGACGAAGCCTTTGCGCGCCAGCATGGGCGCGGCCGCCGCCTCGACGCGCGACTGGAAATCAGCCTGGGCCTGCTGTGAAGGCAGGCGCTCGAAGACGTATTTTTGATGAACGAGGTCAGCCGGCCATTGCCCATAGCTGGACACATCCGCCCCCACCTTGCCCATGTTGGCGCAGCCCGTCAGTTGCAGCAGCAGCGCGCTGGCCGCCAGCGCCAGCACCAGTCTGAGGCGGCGCTTGGTGCTCGAGGCCGCGAGCGGACGGTGGTTGGCAGTGCGCAGGGACAACAACATGGTGCAGGCCTTTCGGGTCAGGGTCAGTCGATGACGTCGTCTTCGTCCGGCTTGGTGACGGCCGGGCGAAGGCTTTTGAGCGAGATGGTGGCGGTGGCACCGCCCGATGGCGCGCCACAGCCGTCATCTTCGTCAAAAGCGATGTCACCACCGGCGACAGGGCTGCCCGTGGACTGGATCGTGGTGAAAGGGTAGAGCTTGCGGTCCATCAGGTGCGAGGGCACGACGTTGGACAGCGCGGTGAACATGTTGTCCACACGGCCTGGGAATTTACGGTCCCACTCGTTGATCATCTCGCGCATGTGCTGGCGTTGCAGGCCGTCCTGGCTGCCGCAGAGGTTGCACGGGATGATGGGGAACTCGCGGTGCTCCGCGTAGGTGGCCAGGTCTTTTTCAGCGCAATAGGCCATGGGGCGGATCACCACGTGCTCGCCGTTGTCGGTCACGAGCTTGGGCGGCATGCCCTTGAGCGTGGAGCCGAAGAACATGTTCATGAACAGGGTCTGAAGCATGTCATCGCGGTGGTGGCCCAGGGCGATCTTGGTGCAACCGAGCTCAGTGGCCACGCGGTAGAGGATGCCCCGGCGCAGGCGCGAACACAGGCTGCAGGTGGTCTTGCCTTCAGGGATCACGCGCTTGACGACGCTGTAGGTGTCCTGCTCTTCGATGCGGAAGGGCACGCCGACCTTGGTCAGATACTCGGGCAGCACATGCTCCGGGAAGCCTGGCTGCTTCTGGTCCAAGTTGACCGCCACGATCTCGAAGGACACCGGCGCCCGCTTCTGCAGGTTCATCAGGATGTCCAGCATGGCGTAGCTGTCCTTGCCGCCGGACATGCAGACCATGACCTTGTCGCCCGGCTCGATCATGTTGAAGTCAGTGACGGCCTGGCCAACCTGGCGGTGCAGGCGTTTGCTGAGCTTGTTCTTCTCGAAGGCGAGCTTTTTGTCCTGCGCGTGCGCATCGGCAGGCAAAGCGGCGGGCAAGTCAGCGGGCGTGTCGAGGATCTGGGGGGAGACGGCGTCGTTCATCCCGGCATTTTCGCCGATCTGGGCGATGGCGGGTTGCCCAGTCCGAAAATACAAGCCCGCGCCCGATCAGGCGGGTGCCATCACCACTGCCCGGTCTCCATGCGGATGGCCACTTCGCAATCGTCAAAGATCTCCAGCTTGGCGATTTTCACGCGCACACCCAGCACGCCGGGCAGCTCCATCAGGCGCTTGCAGAGCTTGCCGATCAGCGTCTCAAGCAGGTTGACATGCACGGCGGTGCAGTCCTCGATGATGATGGCGCGCACGCGGCGGTAGTCGAGCACGTTCATGATCTCGTCGTCATGCGGCAGCAGGGGCTGGCTGCCCATGTTGAGCTCGGCATCGACGCGGATGGGCTGAGGCGTCGTCAGCTCGTTGGCCAGGATCCCCAAGTTCGCGTCGAAACGCAGGCCCGTGAGGGTCAGGATCTGGTTGCCTTTGGTCAGTGACATTGCATGGGCCTTGTTCGTTCACATCATCGAAAAATCGCGCTCCAAGCGCTGGAGGTGCTGGCCGCCATCGACCAGGATGGTCGTGCCGGTGATCGAGCGGTTGCTCAAGGCAAAGGCCACGGTCAGCGCCACATCCTGTGCCGACGATGAGCGTCCCAGCGGCGAGAGCTTGCGCAACTGCTCGAAGCGGTCGCCCTCGATCCAGTCACTGGTCAGGGTCAGGCCAGGCGCCACGCCCACCACGCGTACATGCGGCGCCAGCCCGAGGGCCAGCAAGGTGGTGGCCGATTCCAGCGCGGCCTTGGACAAGGTGTAGCTCACGAAATCGGGGTTGGGGTTCCACAGCTTCTGATCCAGCAGGTTCACCACGGCGCCTTCGGCCTCGCGCTGGCGCAGGTGCTCGGCCAGGGCTTGCGACAGCACGATGGCGGGTGCGACGTTGGCACGCAGGTGGCGCTCCAGCATCTCGTAAGTGAAGCTGGCGGCGTTGTCGTACTCGAAGGTCGAGGCGCTGTTGACCACGGCATCGAGCTGGCCCAACTCGACCACGGCTTGCGGCACGAGCGACCGGCAGGCGGTCTCGTCGGCCAGATCGGCCTGGAGGACGCAGGCGCGGCGGCCCAAGGCGCGAATGTCCTGCGCGGTCTGCTCGGCCTCTGCTCGCGACTGGCGGCAATGCACGGCGATGTCCCAGCCTTGCCCAGCCAGCGTGAGCGCGATCTCGCGGCCCAGGCGCTTGGCCGCGCCTGTCACCAGGGCAACGCGAATCGGCGCGTGGGCGGCCACAGACACCGGGCTGGCTGCAGGGGCCACGGGAGGAACAGCGGATGAATCAGGCGATGTCATGCGTGGATCATGGAGCGAATGAGGCCCAGCGGCGTCGATTGCAGCGAAAATGGGGCATGCACCGCCCCGACCATCAGGACCACAGTGTAGTGGCCGCCCCCTTGAACCAGCACCCGCTGGCCTTGCTGATCGCGCACGAGATCCTCGAATCCGGCGGCTGGATGGGTTTCGAGCGTTTCATGGAACTGGCCTTGTACGCGCCTGGCCTGGGCTACTACAGCGGCGGGCGGCGCGTGCTGGGCCAGGGGCCTCAAGACGGCAGCGATTTCGTGACCGCGCCAGAGCTGTCGCCCCTGTTCGGGCAGACGCTGGGCTGCCAGGTGGCGCAGGCCCTGGACGCCACCCACACGCACGAGGTCTGGGAATTCGGCGCCGGCAGCGGCGTGCTGGCTGCGCAGTTGCTCAACACCCTGGCCGGCAAACTCACGCGCTACACCATCGTCGATTTGTCAGGCACCTTGCGGGACCGCCAGCATCAGACCCTGCTCAAGCTGGCGCCCGAGCACGCCCACAAAGTGGTCTGGGCCGACACCTTGCCCGAGTCCATCCAGGGCGTGATCGTGGGCAACGAGGTGCTCGATGCCATGCCCGTGAAGCTGTTGACCTGGACGGGCGCGCATTGGCTGGAGCGCGGCGTGGGCCTGAGCGAGCATGGCACGGCCGGCGAACCACGCTTCATCTGGGTGGATCGCGCCACGGCCTCAAGCGGCGAGCGCCCACCGACCGAACGACTTGACCAGGACTTCGTGCCCGGCACGGTCGTGGAATGCCACCCGCAGGCCGAGGCCTTCATCGCCACGCTCGCGCAGGTGCTCACCCAAGGCGCGGCCTTCTTCATCGACTACGGCTTCCCGGAAGGCGAGTTCTACCTGCCCCAACGCATTGGCGGCACGCTGATGTGCCACCAGGCGCACCGCAGCGACCCTGACCCGCTGGTCGATGTCGGCGCCAAGGACATCACCACGCACGTGAACTTCACCGGCATCGCCCTCACGGGACAAGATGCGGGCTGGACCGTGCTGGGCTATGCCACGCAAGCGCGCTTTTTGATGAACTGCGGCTTGTTGACGCAACTGGTGCCGCAGGATCCCTTGCACCCCACCGTGGCTGAGATCAAGGCCAACGCCGCAGCCCAGAAGCTGCTCAACGAGCACGAGATGGGCGAGCTCTTCAAGGTGATCGGCTTCGCCGCGGGCGAGTGGTTCGATGCCCTGGGGTTCAGCCAGGGCGACCGCACCCACACGCTTTGACTTGACGCTGCTGACCGCGCGTCAAGGCTTGGGCGGCGGCGTGCAATTGAGCTCGCCCGCCTTGGGCGTGCAAGCCTCGTCGCGCTTGGCACCACCTCGGCCTTCGGTCGTCGATTTGCCCGTGCCCACTTCGCCCAGCACGCCGTTGCGCACGCGGCCTTCGACATTGGCGCCCTGACCGGGCTGGGTGGAGTCCTGCACGCAGTCGAGGCTGTTGGTCTTGGGCGTGCAAGTGGCCGGGATGCGCAGGACGCGCGGCGCCGTCGACGACCCCGCGCTGACACCAGTGCTGGCCAGGGGTTGGGTCACGACCGTGACGTTGGAAGATGGCTGCGCCACCTGCTGGATGGCCGCAGCCTGAGGTTGAGCGCCCACGCCGTTGCTGGACTGAGCAGCGCTCACGGCAGACGGCTGCAATGACTGCGGGTCGCCTCGGCTGGGCGCCACCGAGCCTTGGCTCTGCGCCTGGGCCGCACCGGCACATGCCAAAGACAAGGCGGCCCACAACGAGGCCCGAAAGATGTTGCTGCGTGAATTCATGGCTGGACTCCTTGAGTGATCATCGATCAAAACCGCTTGCTCAGCACGAGGTTGGCACGCGGCGAATGGTCGCGTGGATCGCCCACGATCTCAGCACCGGTGCCCCGCCAGGCCAGGTCCAGGCGCAGGGCCGCCACCTTGGGCCGATCCCAGACCATGCCCAGGCCACCGCCGCTCAAGCTGGCAGTGTTGGGCCCCAAAGGCGGCAACCCGGTCGTGTCATGCTTGAACTGCACGTGCGCCCAGTCGTAGAAGGCACTGACCACCACTTCGCGCGCCAGCGGGCCCAGCCAGGCCTCGGGCGGCAGCCAGCGCAGTTCCGTGTTGATCACATGGGCCGTGTCGGCGGCCGCTTCGCCCGGCGCGTAGGCCCGGACACCCAGCGGGCCACCGGCGGCATAGCGTTCCGTCACATCCAGGTTGGCGCCGGCGATCTGCCCCTTGTATCGCGCATAGAGCTGCAGACGCTCGGGCACCAGCGCCTGCAGACGTGAGTAACTCAAGCTGACACGGTTGAAACTCCGGTCCACGCCCACGGGGGGGACTGAGTCGAAGTTCATCCGCCCTTGCAGCGCCTCGATGGCATAGGTATTGATGCCGCCGCCGCCGAAGGCATCGCGCGAATCGGCGATCACGCCCAGCACCCAGTCGTTGCTGGATTTCTGCATGCTCAAGCCGGCGATGTTGTCCTCGAAACGCTTGTACTCGAAGCTCAGCAAGCCAAACACATTGAGGTTGCGGGAGCGGACGATCGGGTAAAGGCCGAAAGCACCGGCCACGCTCAAGCGCCCATTCAAATTCAGCAGGAACGTGTCCCGATCCAGGGCGTAGTCAACGTGCGAGAAGGTCGCACCCACCTTGAGCCCCTGCGAGCCCAGAGGCGTGGTGTAGGCCAGGCTGCCCTGCTTCAGGCCACCCGTGTCCGAGGCCAGCAGCTGTGCGCTGAGCACATCGCCGCGCTTCAAAGGGTTGTCCCAGACCACCGTACCGCTGAAACGCACCAGGCCCGTGTCGCGGTGGCCCAGGGTGTCGGCCTCGACACGGCCGCTCAAGACAGGCTCGGGCGAGGGCGTCACCTTGACGGACGCCGTTCCCAAGGCACGCCCCTCGGTGATCTCCACCTTGAAGCGCCAACCGCGCAAATCATTGAGCAGCAAAGCCGCGCGCTCCAACTCGGCCGCACGCAGGATGCTGCCGGGCTTGAGGCCGGTCAGTTGCGCGTTCACGGCCGAAGGCAGGCGCGCATCGCCCTCGGGCGCATTGACCACGACCTGGTCCAGCCGCCCCTCCACCGCCTGAAGGTGGATCACGCCGCCCGTGCGCGATTGCTCGGGCACATAGGCAAAGCCCACGTAATAGCCCAGGTCACGCTGCATGTAGCGGGTCACGGCCGAGGCCGCATTGACCATGTCTTCATGCCCGCGACCGGCGCCGATGTAAGGCGCCGTGATGGCCGCCAGCGCCTCCTGCGAGGCCTCCGGCAGGCCATCGACCTGGTAGGCCTGGATGTCCAGCTTGAATTCTTCGTCGGGCTTGCCCAGCTCACGCGGCAAACCACCGGCCGCCGTGGGCGCCATGGCCTCGGACGCTGGCACCTGGGCCAGGGCCGGTGTCATCGACAAACACAGCAAGCTGGCCGCCAGCCAAAGGGGTGATGATCGAATCAACGCAAGTCCTCCTGGGCACCACGCCCGACGCCGCACATTGTGGGATGAAACAGCGGCAGCCCAGCCCGCTGGTGAACAAGTCGCTCCTAGGGTACGGCCCCCTTGTCAAACCAGGATTGGCCACAGCACCGATAATGCCGACATGCTGCAACAACGCACCCTCCGATCGCTGACACGTGCCGTCGGCGTGGGCCTGCACAGCGGCCACCGCGTCGAGCTGACCCTGCGCCCTGCCCCGCCCGACACCGGCATCGTGTTCCGCCGCGTGGACCTGGCCCGGCCGGTGGACATCCCTGTGCGCGCCGAGTCCGTCTGCGACACCCGCATGGCCTCGACCATCTCGCCCGGCGGCGATCCGGGCTTGCCCAAGGTCAACACCATCGAGCACCTGATGTCGGCCTGCGCCGGCCTGGGCCTGGACAACCTCTACGTGGACATCACCGCCGAGGAAGTGCCCATCCTCGATGGGTCGTCGGCCGCGTTTGTCTACCTGCTGCAAAGCGCCGGCATCGAGCTGCAGAAGGCGCCCAAGCGCTTCCTGCGCGTGCTCAAGCCGGTCGAATACCGCGAAGGCGAAGGCGCCACGCTCAAGTGGGCGCGGCTCGACCCCTTCCACGGCTACAAGCTGGCTTTTGAGATCGACTTCGATCACCCCGCCGTCGATCAGACCGGCCAACGCGTGGAGTTCGATTTCTCCAGCGGCCAGTACAAGCGCGACATTTCGCGGGCCCGCACCTTTGGCTTCGCCAAGGACTTCGAGGTGATGCGCTCGCGCGGCCTGGGCCTGGGCGGCAGCATGAACAACGCCATCGTGGTGAGCGACCAGCGCGTGCTCAATGGCGACGGCCTGCGCTACGACGACGAGTTCGTCAAGCACAAGATCCTGGATGCCATCGGCGATCTGTACGTGGTGGGCCACCCCCTGCTGGCCGCCTACAGCGCTTACAAGGCCGGCCACGCGCTGAACAACCTGCTGCTGCGCGCCCTGCTGGCCGACAAGAGCCAGTACGAGATCGTCACCTTCGACGACGAAACCCAGGCCCCCAAGGGCATGGCCGAACTGGCTCCGGCCTGGTAACCCCACCTTCAAACCTCCCCCATGGCCCTGTTCCGCCTGCTGTTCATCGCCCTGGTCGTGGCCTTCGGGGTCTGCACCCTCCTGCACCGCACCACGGGCGAGCCCATCTGGCGCCGGCGCGGCCGGGAGGTCCTCAAATGGGGCGTGGTGGTGGGCCTGCTGGCCTTCGGCATGGTGATACTGCGCAGGGCCGCCGTCTTCATCTGACTGAAATGGCAATTTTCGGGTAACCCCCTGTTCAAGGGGGGTACCATGGGCCTCATGATCCCTGGTGCCCCAAGGGATGGGCTCTTCGACATTTGCCAGCCATGGATTACGCCGCGCTCCACCAACGCTCGATCACCGACCGTGATGCTTTCTGGCGCGAACAAGCCGCCCGGATCGACTGGCATCGGCGCCCCGACCAAATCTGCGACACCAGCAACCCACCGTTCACGCGCTGGTTCCCTGGCGGCCTGACCAACCTGTGCCACAACGCCGTGGACCGCCACGTGCCGATCCGGGGCCAGCAGGCCGCGCTGGTGTGCGTCTCCACCGAAACCGACGCCGAGCAGGTCATCACTTACGCGCAACTGCACCAGCAGGTGCAATCCATGGCCGCCATGCTCTACGGCCTGGGCGTACGGCGCGGCGACCGCGTG
Source organism: Burkholderiales bacterium (assembly GCA_947372535.1). The sequence continues at coordinate 581 of CANBUA010000113.1, read as the reverse complement.
CTGATCTACATGCCCATGGTCGCCGAGGCCGTCGTGGCGATGCTGGCCAGCGTGCGCCTGGGCGCCGTGCACTGCGTGGTCTTCGGCGGCTTCGCCAGCGGCGCCCTGGCCAGCCGCATCGACGACGCCCGGCCCAAAGTCATCGTCACCTCGGAGGCCGGCTCGCGCGGCGGCAAGGTCATCCCCTACAAGCCTTTGCTGGATGAGGCCTTGCGACAGTGCGAGCACCAGGTGGACCACGTGCTGGTGATCCACCGCGGCCTGGCCAAGACTGAGCACATGCCGCCCCGCGATGTCGATTACGCCAAGCTCGCGCCGCGCTACCAGAACGCCACGATGGCCTGCACCTGGGTGGAATCCGAACACCCCAGCTACCTGCTCTACACCAGCGGCACCACCGGCCAGCCCAAAGGCGTGCAGCGCGACACCGGCGGCTACGCCGTCGCGCTGGCCACCTCCATGGAGCAGATCTACTGCGGCGAGCCGGGCGAGACCTTCTTCTGCGCCAGCGACATCGGCTGGGTGGTGGGCCACAGCTACATCGTCTACGGGCCGCTGATGGCGGGCATGACCACCATCCT
>CANBUA010000112.1 GCA_947372535.1 Burkholderiales bacterium | reverse complement strand
GTGAGCTCGTAGAGCTTGGCCTCGTTCACGCCGTCGCGCATGGTCAGCACATAGGCCGCGCGGCTGTTGTCGGCGATGTCCATGGCCGCGGTGTCGAAACGCGAGATGCCCAGTGGGCCAATGGCGTTGAGTTGGTGCTCATCGACCAGCAGGTCGTCGGTGGTGGCCGTCAGGGTGCGGCCTTGCTGAACCAGGAAGGCCGTGCCGCCATCGATGGCCAAGGCCATGCCGGGTTCTTTCTCGGTGGCCGGGCTGTAGGCCACGGCCACGATGCGCGGTTTGAGGCCTTGCAGCAAATCACCCGGCGCGTAGCGCAGGTTGGGGCCGAGCTGGGCATCTTTGCCCAGGCCGGTCTGGGTGTCCAGCGGCAGGCGCCAGTAAGCGCCTTCGTCGGACACCAGTCGCAGCGACTGCCCCTTGGCATCCACATCCATCGACCAGTGACCCGTGGCGGCGGCCTTGAGCACGGGGCCGCCGGCGCGCGACTGACCGGTCTCGGGGTCGATGAGTAGCACGCGGCCCAGGTTGGTCAGGGCGTAGAGCGCTGGCCGGTGGGCATCGAAATCGAGGTTGGTGAGCTGCTCACCCTCCAGCAGGCCCTGCACCTGCAGTTGGTGGATCAGGCGTTCGGGTGTGCCGGCGTTGAAGGTGATCAGCAGGCCGTTGTCCAGCGCGGCCATCAGCATCTCGGGGCGCTCGCGCACCTGGGCCAGCGGCTCTTGTGACGGGTTGACCGGTGTCGGCACAGTCGAGGCTTTCAGGCTGGCCCATTGCGGCAGCGCGATGTCCGGCATGGACATTTTGGGCATCGACGAGCAGGCGCTCAGCGTGGCGGCCACAGCGATGAGGGACAGTGCACGGAAAGCGGCGGCATGTTTCATGGGTTGATTCTCGCACCCGTTGTAGACCCTGATCTAGCCCAGGGGCGGCGCAGCATGGACAATCATGGTTTTGTTGCCTGTTGACCTGGCGCTGCCGTGGACCTGCCATGAACGATATCACCCTCATCCGCCCCGACGATTGGCACCTGCACGTGCGTGACGGTGCCGTGCTGCACCACGTGGTGCCGGCCACCGCCGCGCAGTTCGGGCGTGCCATCATCATGCCCAACCTCCGGCCCCCGGTGACGACCGCCGACCAAGCCGTGGCCTACCGTGATCGCATCCGCGCCGCGGTGCCGGCCGGCATGCATTTTGAGCCTCTGATGGTGCTCTACCTGACCAACAACACGCCAGCCGACGAGGTGGCCAAGGCCAAGGCCATGGGCGCTGTGGCCTTCAAGCTCTACCCGGCAGGTGCGACCACCAACAGCGACGCGGGCGTGACCGACCTGCGCAAGACCTACGCCGTGCTGGAGGCCATGCAGCGTGAGGACCTGGTGCTGTGCGTGCATGGCGAAGTCACCGATGCCGACGTGGACGTGTTCGACCGCGAGAAGGCTTTCATCGACGACAAGCTGATCCCGCTGCGCCGCGATTTCCCTGAACTCAAGATCGTGTTCGAGCACATCACCACGCGTGAGGCGGCGCAATACGTGACGGCGGCAGACCGGTTCGTGGGCGCGACCATCACGCCGCAGCATCTGCTCTACAACCGCAACGCCATCTTCATGGGCGGCATCCGCCCGCACTACTACTGCCTGCCCATCCTCAAACGCGAGGAGCACCGCGTGGCGCTGGTGCAGGCCGCCACCAGCGGCAGCCCCAAGTTCTTCTTGGGCACGGACAGCGCGCCGCATGCCACCAAGCTCAAGGAGCACGCCAGCGGCTGCGCTGGCTGCTTCAGTGCGCCCTGTGCCCTGGAGCTCTACGCGACCGCTTTCGAAGCCGCTGGTGCGCTGGACAAGCTGGAGGCCTTTGCCAGCTTCTACGGCCCCGATTACTACGGCCTACCGCGCCACACGGAGCGCGTGACCTTGCGCCGCGAGACCTGGACCGTGCCGGAATCCCTGCCTTTTGGCGAAACCGACATCAAGCCCCTGTGCGCCGGTGAAACCTTGAACTGGCGCCTGGTCGCTTCCTGATAAGGTGGGGTCATTCTTCCACCTGCTTTGCACCTGATCGGATCCATGCGCATGTTCTGGCGTTTTTCATCGGGGCTTGGGCCCACAGCTCGCTTCGCTCGTTGGGCAGGTGCGGCGATGTGCCTGGCGCTGGGTCTGCTGCTGGCGCTGTTGATGAGTCAGCCGGCCCAGGCAGAAGACTTCCTGCCGGTGAACAAGGCCTTCCAGGTGCAGGCCAGCGCGGGGCCCAAGGGCGAACTCGTCATCGAGTTCGACATGGCACCCAAGATCCACCTCTACCGTGATCGTCTGCTGTTCCAGGGACTGCCCGCAGGCATTGTCAAGCTGAGCCCGCCTGACCTGCCACCAGGCACCAGGCAGTTCGACGAAGGCTTCAACAAGGAGGTCGAGGTCTACCGTGGCCTGCTGACGGTGCGGATGCCGCTGGCCGCTGCCACGCCCGTGGGCCAGCCAGCCTATGTTCAGGTGGGTTACCAAGGCTGCGCCGATGCCGGCCTGTGCTACCCACCCCAGACCCGCTATTTCCGCCTGACGGTGGCTGAGGGCGGCAAGTTGGCCGACGTCGCGCCGGCCACGGCCGAAGAGGCCACGGGCGGCCAGGGCACGATGGGCAGCGCGACCACATCGGGCGGTGGCCTGAGCAGCTCATCCGCGCCGTCCGGCCATTCCCGCATCGACGATGCCCTGGCCTCGGGCAACCTCCTGCTCATCGCCGGCGTGTTCCTGGTGGCCGGGCTGGCCTTGTCGCTGACCCCTTGTGTGCTGCCCATGCTGCCCATCCTGTCGTCCATCATCGTGGGCGAGGGCCAGAGCGTGAGTCGGGCGCGTGGCTTCACGCTGGCGCTGAGTTATTCGCAGGGCATGGCCCTGGTCTACACGGCCTTGGGTGTGGCCGCCGGCCTGCTGGGTGAAGGGCTGGCCGCGACCTTGCAGAACCCCTGGGTGCTGAGCGCCTTTGGCATCCTCATGGTGCTGCTGGCCTTGTCGATGTTCGGGGCTTACGAGTTGCAGATGCCGGGCTTCATCCAGAGCCATCTGACGCGGCGCTCGGGCCAGCTCCAGGGCGGCAGCCTGGTCGGCGTGTTCATCATGGGCGTGTTGTCCGCGCTGATCGTTGGGCCCTGCGTGACCGGTCCGCTGGCGGGGGCGCTGGTCTACATCAGCCAGACGCGCAATGTGGTGCTGGGCGGGGTGGCGCTGTATGCGCTGGCCTTGGGCATGAGTGTGCCCTTGCTGCTGCTGGGGCTGTCGGCCGGCACTTGGCTGCCCAAGGCGGGCGCCTGGATGACGGCGGTCAAGACCTTCTTCGGCATGTTGCTGCTGGGCGTGGCCTGGTGGCTGGTCTCGCCCATTTTGTCGCCCATGTTGCTGCTGGGGCTAGCAGGCGCCTGGCTGGCCCTGGGCGCAGCCATGCTGGGGGCTTTTGACCACCTGGGCGCCCAGGCCAGCATCAAGCACCGTGCGGCCAAGGGCCTGGGTTGGGTGTTGATCGTGCTGGCCGCTTTCCAACTGGTGGGCGCCTTCACGGGCGCGACCAGCGTGTTGGCGCCGCTCAGCGAGGTCAAGCCGTCTTCGAGCGCCGGGGCTGGTCCAGTCGGCCAGAACAAGCTGACCTTCAAGCGCGTGACCACGCCGGCCGAACTCGATGCCGCGCTGGCCGAAGCGGCCGCCAAGGGCCAGGTGGCCATGCTCGATTTTTATGCCGACTGGTGCGTCTCCTGCAAGGAAATGGAACACCTGACCTTCACCAACGCAAAGGTGCAGGGCAAGCTCAGCCGCGCCCGCCTGATCCAGGCCGATGTGACCGATGCCAATGCCACCGGTGCGCACGGCGAAGCGGCCAAGGCCTTGCTCAAACGCTTTGGCCTGTTTGGCCCGCCAGGCATCATCTTTTTTGATGCCAAGGGTCAGGAAACCGGCACACGAGTGATCGGCTTTCAGAAGGCTGATGAATTCCTTGAGCACCTCCAGGCCGCCGGGCTCTGATCAAGGGGATAATCGCCCCCTTGTGAAGTCGGCCAGACCGCCGCTGGTGCAAGGATCGAAAGGTCGCACTGGAGGAAGGTCCGGACTGCACAGGGCAGCGTAGGAGGTAACACCTCTCCACCGCGAGGTGAGGATCAGAGCAACAGAGACGAGCCGATTCAGTTCGGGTGAAACGGGCAATCTCTACGCGCAGCAACACCAAATAGGCACACGTTGACCTGGCCCGGGGAGTGTGCGGGTAGGTGGCATCGAGCCGTTCTGGCGACAGGCGGCCCAGAGGAATGGCGGTCACGGCGTGGCGTCGCAAGACACCCCGCCGCACAGAATCCGGCCTATCGGCTGACTTCACATTTTTTATTCGGCGGTCACAGCCCAGTGATGGCGGCAGTTCAACCACAGCCGTGCATCGGCAGGTGTGTCCGCGATGCGCCTGTCTGACCTGAAAGATGCCTTTGAGGGTCAATTGCGCAGCCTTGTTGGACAGGCCGGTGTTATCCCTGTGATGGCTTGATGTGGGCCTTCTTAGAGTGAGTTGTGCAATACAGCACAGATTCACCCTTAAAAAGTCAGCACACCATGCGTCAAATCAGCACTCAAGAAATTCAGCACGTCTCCGGCGGCGGCCTCCTCACCTCCGTCCTGACCGGCACGGTCAAGACCGGCATTGCCGCAGGCACCGCCCTGGGCACCGGTTTCCTGGCCCTGGGCACCGGCACGCTGCAAGCTGGCGTCATCGTCTTCAAGCCGGTGGTTACTGGCTTTGTCAAGGCCATCAAGTTCCTGATCTGAGTTCAAACTCAGCTCAAAAAGGCCACCCAGCCATGGCGGGTGGCCTTTTTCTTTTTCTCAAGAGATTCGGCGCGTGGTCGAAAAGGACCGTGTCAACCGGAGATCTTCGATGTTTCTGCCACTGCGTGCCGCCAGCTTGTTTGCCCTAGCAACTGGGATGGGCCTGATCACGGGGGCCCATGCTGCCGAAGGGCATGAGGATGCCCATGGCGGTGGCCATGAACTGGTGGCCAAATCCCTCAAGCCTGATCTGAAAGCGGCAGCCAAGGCCATGGAAGCCAAGGAAGGCGGCGGCAAAGAGGCCAAGGGCGAGGACAAGCGCGAGGCCAAAGGGGAAGGCAAGGGCGAAGGCAAATCGGCCAAGGCCGGTGGTGCCAATGCCAAGGAGGGCAAAGACGCCAAGGAATCCAAAGAAGGTGGCGACAAAACAGGCGCGGCCGTGTCCATGGCGGATCTGCGCGATCTGATCGACCAGAAGATCGCCGAGGTGCGCGCCAAACAAATCGCCGCGCCCGCCGTGAGGGTGGTCGCGCGCTCGCCCAAGGTCAAGCGTGAACCGGTGGGGGCCATGGGTCGGGCTGGCGGCCATGGCGCCGAGGGCGCCTTGTTGCCTACCGCCGTCGCCATGGCGGCCGCTCATGGTGCCGCGGCGACGTCCAGCAGCGATGCCCATGGGCAGAGCATTCAGGTGCAGCCGGGCAGCCTGGGGCAGGATGTCCACTGGGCCTATTCGGGCGACACCGGCCCGGGCAACTGGGGCACGCTCAAGCCCGAATTCCAGACCTGCATGCTGGGCAAGCGCCAGAGCCCCATCGACATCCGCGATGGGCTCAAGGTGAACCTCGAAGAGATCATTTTCGATTACCGCCCGACTGCCTTCCGCGTGATCGACAACGGCCACACCATCCAGGTCAACGTCGATCCCGGCAACAGCATCATGATTCAGGGCCGCCGTTTCGACCTGGTCCAGTTCCACTTCCACCGCCCCAGCGAAGAGCGCATCAATGGGCGCCAGTCCGACATGGTGGCCCACCTGGTGCACAAGGATGCAGAGGGCAAGCTGGCCGTGGTGGCCGTGTTGCTGGACCAGGGCGACATTCCTCATCCGATGATTCAGCTGGTGTGGAACAGCCTGCCGCTGGAGAAGAACACCGAGCAATACTCGCCCGTCATGATGGACCTCAACCTGCTGCTGCCCACGCAGCGCCAGTACTACACCTACATGGGCTCGCTCACCACGCCGCCCTGTTCCGAAGGCGTGCTGTGGATGGTGATGAAGCAGCCCTCGGTCATGTCGCGCGATCAGCTGAACATCTTCAGCCGGCTCTACTCGATGAACGCCCGGCCGATCCAGTCGGCCTCCGGCCGCATCATCAAAGAAGGCCAGTGAGCCTGGACAGTTTCAATAGATCCGGCCGCCCTTGATCTGGGCGGAGGTACGACGCGCCAAGTCGGTCGCGGCGGCCATGCGTGACATCGAGTGTCCGGCGTGGGCCTGGCAGATGGCCAGCCCCAGCGCGTCGGCCGCGTCGTTGTGGGGCTCGCCCGGCAGGCTCAGCAGGCGCATCACCATGTGCCGGATCTGAGCTTTGGCGGCATGGCCGTGGCCCACCACGGCCTTTTTCATTTGCAGCGCGGTGTACTCGGACACCGAAGGCTTGAGCGGCCCGGCCAGCAGGCCGGCGATGGCCGCGCCACGTGCCTGACCCAGCAGCAAGGTCGATTGCGGGTTGACGTTGACGAAGACGATTTCGATCGAGGCCTGGCTGGGCTCGTAGCGCGCCACCACTTCACGCACGCCTTCGAAAATCAAGGCCAGGCGGCCAGGCAGATCGCCCTGGGCGGCTTCACGCGTGCGGATGGTGCCGCTGGCCACGTAGTGGAGCCGGGGGCCATCCGTGTCGATGACGCCAAAGCCGGTGGTCTGCAGACCGGGGTCGATGCCGAGGATCCTCACTTGGGCTGGCCTACCGCGTTGCGATAAAACGCATCAAGGCTGTGAAAGAGCGCCATGTTGTGCCTGAGCACCTCATCGACCGACATCTTGAAGCCCGAGCGTATCCAATCTTTGGCGATGTAAATGGAGGCGCCCGACAAAGCGGCCGCGATCACATTGAGGTCAAAGCCTGAGTTGGCCAGATCGGGGTACATCATGGTGATGAAGGTCTTGAGCATGCCGCTGAATTCGAGCACGGCGGACTCGGCCCCGCGCATGCCAGTGTCGCTGACGCTCACGGCGTCGATGAGCATGATGCGCGCCCGTCGAGGGTCTTCATGCATGAAGACATACCAGGCTCTGAGGGTGCTTTGACCCATGTCCATAGGAGCTTGGTTGACCATGCCCTGTTTGAGCACGGCGGCCATGATGCGCTGCTGAAGCTGGGTCCGCAAATCGGCATAGACCGCGTCGAAGCACTCGCCCAGGGTGCTGAAGGACTCATAGAAGTACCGCTCGGTCAGGCCCGCCTCGGTACATAGATCGCGCACGGTGCTGAGGTGATAGCCCTTTTTCCCGAACATCTCCATGCCGGCGTCGACCAGTTTGCGCTGGCGCTCACGTCGGCGTTCGGCGGCGTCCATGCCGCCATATCGGCGGGTGACGGTGGCGGCGCGCTTTTTCTTGGGAAGGGTTTCCGTCATGACACAGGTGATGGCGCAGGGCTGGCCCCCTGAGGGACATGACGGCGATTGTGCCGGAGATGTCTCGGCGCACTCCCCGACTTGGGGATGGCTAGGGATTCCCCCCTGACGGATGACGTTGCACAGCCGATAATCTATAAATGGACAATGAAAAATGTCCATTAAAAAACAAATTGATCCATTGGGTATCAATCCGTCATTTCTTCAAGGAATTCTCATGCGACTCTCTCACTCATCCCCGTCCCGAACACAGCTCGGCCTGGCGATCACCTTGTCCCTGCTCGGCGCTCAAGGCGTGCAGGCCGCCAATGGCCAGCAGCAATGTGATCCCAGCCGGGCGGCCAGCGTTTACACCGCCACTGCCACCAAAGCCGTCAAGGCGACGGGCAGCAGCGAAGCCCTGGCACTGACCCCTTGTGCCTCCTACACCGGCTTTGGCACGGCTGAAGTGAGCGTGGCGGTCGACCAGGACGGCACTTTGCTGCTGGCCCCTGCCCATTCGGCCGACGGCACCGTCGGCGTGCTGCGGTCCACCGATCAGGGCGTGAATTGGGCTTATTCGTCACCCAAACTGGCCAACGGGCAGCCGCACACGCGCATCCAGCCTTACATGAAGCGCGATCCGCTGACGGACCGCATCTTCTTCCACACCGCACGCTCGGTCATTTCCCAGCTCAAGCTGAAGACGGGCTTCGACATGAGCTACACCGATGACGGCGGCCTGACCTGGACACCGACCAACATCGAGGTCGGCTCCATCGACTGGGCCAAGGTCCTGCCCGGACCACCCGTGAGTGGCTTGCGCACTTCTGGCTACCCGAACAACCTCTACTTCTCCACGCCCACGCCGATCTCCACGCCCGCCTTCGTCGCCAATCCGAAGGAGCAGGTGGTGATGAAATCGGTCGATGGTGGCCAGACCTGGGCCAAGGCCGGTGGCTTCGACATCACGCCCAAGGGCAATGGCTGCCCGGCCACGGAGTGGTCCTTGTGGGGCGATGGCGTGGTGGGGGCCGATGGCACGATCTACATCGGCGGTCGCCGCTGCAACAGCTTCGGCATTGCGATCAGCCGCGACGAGGGCAAGACCTGGGATGTCAAGAACGTGCCTGACGCCGCGTTGATCAGCTACAAGTTCATCACCAATGTGCCGTTCAACCCCAACTACGTGATCCCCACGCCCTTGGCCATCGACAGTGACGGCAACCTCTACGCGATCTGGCCTGATCAGAAGAACCTGCTGCGCATGAGCATCTCGCGTGACAAGGGCACGACTTGGTCCAAGCCGGTGGTGGTGTCCGACACGGACGTGACGGCGGCGATCTACCCGGCCATCACGGTCAAGTCGCCAGGGCAAGTGGCCATCGCGTATTACGCCTCGGTCACGGCCAATCACACGCGCTTTCATGGCTTCGTGGCCGAGACGAACAACGCTTTGAGCAACGCGCCCGTGTTCACCTCGGTGACCATCAACGACCGCGCGGCGCCTTTGCATGCGGCCAATTTCGACGTGGGCTACATCGGCATGTTCGTGGGTGGCGATCTGAACGAAATCGTCCAGGTCAATTACACGCCCAGTGGTGACCTGGTGGCATCCTTCACCCAGGACATGTGCCCTGGCGGCACTTGCGTCAAGACCTGGAACAAGAAGGCCCAGGGCGATTCGAAGTGGCAGGCGGTGCTGGGCCGTGTGATCCATCGCTGATCTGCTGATCCGCTGATGGCGGATCGGTGTCGCGACAAAGGCCCATTTTTGGGTCTTTGTCACATGGGTCTTTCATGGAATGGGCATGAGCATCGGGATGGCGTCGGCGAGCGCCTGCTCCGGTCCTGACGCGGGGCACCACCGAGCACTCACTTGATCACCTCGTCAACACCAGCCTGCCCGTGCCCAGAACCAGGACACCGCGAATGATCCCTGGCCGAATCGCCGCCGTACCGCCTCAAACAAATGCACAGGCGCCAAAAGAAAAAGGCCGCTCAGCTTGCGCTGGCGGCTTGAAGGTGAAAAGGGGTGCGACGGATCAACGAACTTCGGTGAGCTCTTCCTGGGCGATGTTGTTCATGGCCACTTCGCGCTCTGCGGCGCTGGCGGCGGTGGGCTGGCCTTGACGCGTCGTTTGCAGGCGCTTCTTGTGATCCCAGCGCAGGAAGCGGCGGGGCGCTTGCAGGATGTTCTCGGCGAACATCTTGAAGTCGAAGGCGCCGATGCAAGGCATCTCGTCGCCGTGCATCCAGTTGGGGTTGCGCTCTTCGAAGAAAGCGATCTTGGGGTTGGTGCGCTCGGCGTCCGTGATCGGGGTGGCGTCTTCCTTGAGCTTGCAGGCGCCTTCACCGAAGTGGATCATCATCTTGTCGCGCTGGAAACCATCGGGGAAGAGGTGCTCGCTGGCGGCCGCGGCCACATCGCGCAGGTGCGGGTCGTCACCCTGGACATTGGGGTAGTACTTCGGGAACATGGTGGCCATCACCATGTAGGTGCGGAAACCCATGGCGATCAAATACCAGTAGTGCGGCGTGAAGGGGTGCAGCAGCTTCTGTTTGAGGGCGTAGGTGAAGGAAGTCAGGCGCAGGGCCGAGGTGCCCCAGTAAGGCCGATCAACCACGGTGTCGCCGCTGAACAGGCAAACCGATTTCTTGCCGCCGGCCATCACATCGAACTTCACGATGGTGGAAAAGCCCACAATCGTGTCATCCTTGACCTTGGAGATCACGAACACACCCGTCTTCTTCGACATGTCACGCACGAACACGTCCAAAGGCGTGTTGTCGTAATACTGGATGAAGAGGTTGTACATGGCCAGGCAATCAGCGACGCTGATGTCCTTGATGGGGCGAAACTTGCCTGTGACGCGGTCCGGTGCTGCCATTTCGAGGTCCTTTCAACAACCCGCGACGACTCCGGGTTGGCTTTGATCTGTGTATGAACGAAGGCTACCGGTCCTGCCTCCGGGGGCGCATCAGGTATCCCCGCAGCTTCCCCCTCTTTCGGGGGGGTGGGAAAACGTGAGTCATTGCATGAACGATCATTCCCATGTGCATTTCGTCTTAAAAGCGTCATTTCGGCGCGTTTGATTAAAACGAGAGCCGTTCAACGAGATTCGTTTTTTGAGGGGTGTGGTTTCTGAATGTAAAAACCGCCGCCTCCCGGAGGGGAAGCGGCGGTTCAAGCGATTACAGCGTGACTTGAAACGGTCGTTTTAGCGTCAGACCTTGCGCTTGCGCAACAGTAACAAAATCGACAAACCGCTCAGCGCCAGGGCCACCGACTCAGGCTCTGGCACAGAAGAGATGGCCTGTGGCACAAAGCTCGATCCGGGCTTCAAAGCGGTCAGATCGGCATCGGAGAAGGCAAAAACGTACCACTGGTTGCCATAGGGCGTGATGCCGGCGCTGGTGAGTGCACTGCTCAAAAAGTCGTTGTCATTGCCCAGGTAGAGGGTGTGCTTGGTGACGCCCCCGATGACGACGTCCTGGCCAAAGGCAATGCCTTCCAGCTTGGAAGCGATCTGGTCGGCGCTCAGCCCGCCCTGAGTCATCAGCACGTTCTTGATGTCCAGGAACAGCTTGGTGGACAGGACTGTCGACGACGCCAGGGTGCGCAGGTCGGTGACGCCGCTCACGTCCGTGGCGCCCGTGGTGTCCACCAGACGCAGTTGCTTGAAGGCCGCTGAGCTGCCGTTGTCGCCCAGGCCCTTGCCATCCCGCTCGAGCACCAGGAACTGGTGATCGTTCAACGCCAGGATCTCGCTGCTGTTGTAGTTCTTGCCATCGACCCGGTTGTCGTAGGCGAACTGCTTGGTGGCGTGCGTGGTCGCGTCGATCGTGACAATGCGGTTGTAGCGGCCGCCGTCGCCGCCGTCCTGGATCAGCGGGCTTTGCATGAAGCCGACCAGCGTCTTGCCATCGGGCGTGATCGCCAGGCCTTCCATGCCCTTGTTGGTGACGCGACCCGAGGTGTTGCCAGGGATCTCGGTGTTGACCGAACTGGTCTGGTTGGTGATGGCGAAGGTGGACGGCATCGTGAAGATGTCCGTGCGCTCGCCCGTGGCGCGGTCGAACTTGTAGACATAGGGGCCGTATTCATCGCTGATGAAGACGCTCTTGCCGTCGTTGGAGACGCGGATGGCTTCGGGGTCCAGGCGGGCGTTGTTCGGGTTGGTCGACAGGCCGGACGCGAAATTGTCCGAGCGGCCGGTGAAGTAGTACTTGCCGGCGGTGTTTTGCGTGGGCACGGCGCTGGCCAAGCCAGGGGTGCTGCCGTAGTTCAGCGGTGTGGTGCTGTAGAGCAGGGTGGTCTTTTGCAGCGTAGGCGTGAGCGCGTAGGGCAGGCTGCCAGAAGCCGAGGGCGTCAAGGCCAGGTCCACGGTGTGGAAGCGGGCGATGAAGGAGGTGGTGTTGTCGATGCCGGCGCCGCCAGCGTAGGCTTCGGCGTTGGGGCCACGGTCGGGCAGGCCCAAAAAGGTGCTGCCGCCGGCCCAGGCCAGGCCTGATCCGATACCGCCCAGCAGGGAGGCGCTGATGCCGCTTTCCAAGGTGCCGGTCAAGCCCGAGAGGTCCGACAGGGCGCCGCTGAGGCTGCCCTTGGCGATGAGGTCGACCGATGCCTGGGCGGTCAGCGGCGAGAGGACGGCCGCCGCGAGGGTGGCGGCCAGGGCGATGTGGTTCAGACGCATGGGTACTCCGTTGGTGTGCAAACCCGGCAGCGTGATGCGTATTCGTGACAACCTGATGAAGACCCCCGCCTGGGCGGCTTGAGTGAAGCTGGGCATTCGATTAAATTGGCCGCTCTCTGAAATCTCGCGTCTACCGCCCCAGGAGAGGATTCAATGAAGGTGTCTGCCCTTGCGCCGGGCCTGTTGGCCGTGGCCCTGGCATGGAGCCTGTCGGCCTGCGACCAGGTCCGTCAGGCTGGCGATGCGTCGGCGCCCGATGCCCAGGCGGCGGCCAGTCAGGCGGATCTGTCGTCGATGGCGCCGACCGGTGCAGGCATGCCTGGTGTGCTGGATGCCCCGCAGCCCCAGGTCTCACCGGAGGCCCAGCATGCCTTCCAGGCCATGGAAGACGCCTACCTGACCGATCCCCATGCGCAATGGGCCTTGTCCGCCAAGGCCAGTTCCACGCTCGACGAAGCCGGCAGCGAGCACCCTTTGAACCCCATGGACAGCAAGGTGTGGCGCGCCACCGGGCAGCCCGATGGCAGCGCCTGGTCCAACGCCAGCCAGAGCGGCAGCGGCGTGGATTGGCTGGAAGTGGCCTTCGAGCGGCCGGTGCAGACGGGCGAGATCCGCGTCGTCATGCAAGGCCGGGCGGCGGTCGAGGCCATCACCCGCGTCGATGTGATCGAAGAGGGCGGCCAGTACCACACCATCTGGGAAGGCCCCAGCGATGTGCGCGAGGACGTGCGCGGCAACCGCACCTGGTTCGTGCGGCGTTTCGAGACCACCTCCTACAAGGTGGGCGGGATCAAGCTCACCTTTGCCAACCACGCTTCGCCGGGCTACAAGGAAGTGGACGCGGTTCAATTGGTGAGCCACTGAGCCTTGAGTGCGCTGTGCGCGGCGGAGGCCGCCAACGGCCATCAATGCCTGAAGTGGCGTGTGCCCGTGAACACCATGGCGATGCCACGTTCGTTGGCGGCGGCGATGACTTCCTCGTCGCGCATGCTGCCACCGGGGTGGATCACGCAGGTCGCGCCTGCGTCGACCACGACATCCAGCCCATCGCGGAAGGGGAAGAAGGCGTCTGACGCCACGGCCGAGCCTTGCAGGCTCAAGCCGGCGTGCTCAGCCTTGATGCTGGCGATGCGGGCAGAATCCAAACGGCTCATCTGGCCGGCGCCCACGCCCATGGTCATGCCATCCTTGCAGAAGACGATGGCGTTGCTCTTGACGAAGCGCGCCACGGTCCAGGCAAAGCGCATGTCCTGCAATTGCTGCTCGGTGGGTTGCACCTGGCTGACCACCTTGAGTTCGCCGACCAGGTCCACGTTGTCGGCCGATTGCAGCAGCATGCCGCCACCCACGCGCTTGAAGTCGAGCGCGTTGCTCAGCTGGCTGATGGGCACCTCGAGCAGGCGCACGTTCTGCTTGCCGGCATAGGCCGCGCGCGCGGCGGGCGTGATCGCCGGGGCGATGGCCACTTCCACGAATTGCTTGTTGGCGTTGATGGCCTCGACCACATCGGCATCGATGGGGCGGTTGAAGGCCATGATGCCGCCGAAGGCGCTGGTTGGGTCGGTCTTGAGGGCCTTTTGATAGGCCTCCAGCGGGGTCGCGCCCACGGCCACGCCGCAAGGGTT
>CANBUA010000111.1 GCA_947372535.1 Burkholderiales bacterium | reverse complement strand
AGCCGAACGGCCTGTTGCAGGCGGGGGGTGAGGGTCTGGTTCTGGCGCTGTTCCGCCCGGATGGCTGGTGCGTTCATGGAGACATCTCGTCGTGAGTCAAAGTCCTTGATGCGCCGCAACATCCATGCCGAATTTTGGGTCGGCGCGCGTTCAGCCAGGCATTCCGCGCTGAGGGTGCCGGTGGCTTTTACCGGCTCGGGATGCAATAACTACAGATTGCAAAAACAGCCCCGTTTTGCTGCCCATGAGCGGCCAGGACCGCCCTCTGGGAGCAGGCAATTTTTTCCCTGACGGCTGACACATTTGGTTGCATTTTGAGGGGCGACCCTGCCCCTGGTGCCCTTGGGTGGATGCGCCTGTCCGAGATCACGCCACTGGGGCATCGGCAGGGTTGTGCGCTTTGCGGCAAATCCTGCATGTCCCGGCCCCAAGCTACCGACCGGTCTTGGCGCGCGTGGCGTTCGCTTGGGTGGGTTTGAAGGATTTCTTGTAAAGCTCGTTCATGGGCTTGCCAACATCGGCGTCGACCAAGCCACGGTCCAGGTCGGCCTTGGCCTGTTGGATCACCTTGCGAGGCTCGCTGGCCTGACTGTGGCTGGACTCGTCGTGCTCATGCGGCAGGCGGGGGGCGGACTCGCCCTTGATGCTCACCACGGTTTCACCCTTGGCAGCAGGGTCGGCCTGGCGGCTTGATCCGGTTTTTTCCTGAGGATGGGCGGGGGTCTTGGTCTGTGAGGTCATGGCGTTTCCTGAGAGTCTTGAAACAGCGCGGCAATCGCCATGCCGCAGACCCACCCCCTCCATTCACGGGGGCAGGTACGCCATTTGCCCAAGGACATGCGGTGCGAAGGAAAGCACCTCGCCCACCTATTTTGGAGAACCCATGACCATCCACGCCACCACCTTTGTCGAGATTGCACCGCGCCGCCGCCGGACCCTGGCCCGCACCAATGCGCAATCCAGGCTGGAGGTGATTCGCATGCTCAAGGAAGATCACCAGCTGGTCAAAGCGGCATTTCGCGACCTCGACCGGCTCGAGTGCGGCGAAAACTATGACGCCTGCGAAGTCCTGGTGCGGCAAACTTGCCTTGAGCTGGAACTCCATGCCCAGCTCAAGGAGCAGGTGTTCTACCCGGCACTTCGGGCCGATTTCGCCTCGGTCGAGCTGCTGGACGAAGCCCAGATCAAGCACCAGACCATGAAGGTCCTGATCGACCAGCTCAAGGGCATGAGCCCGCGCGACGACAAGTTCAGCGCTACCTTCAATGTGCTGGGCCAGTACGTGCGCCACCACATTCGCGAGGAAGAGAACAAGATCCTGCGCCGCACCGCGCACCTCAAGCTCGATTGGGCCGGCCTGTTCGATGAAATGCAGGAGCGCCGCAACGAGTTGATGGAAGAACTGGGCAGCCAGCAACACGGCTTCGGCCCCGGCCATTGAGCCGGCTGGTTTGAAGCGGCTGACACACGCCTGAACGCTGCTTGAAGCCTGGCCATGAACACCACCGAAGACGTCCTGAACGCGGCTGTCTGCGACGCGCCTGCACCAGTGGCTGCCGCACAGGTCGAGGCTGGACGCCTGTCCTGGTTGTCATTGCGTCGCGCCAGTGACTCGGCCTCCAACGATCCGCCCGAGCCGCGCTGGGCACGTCGTCCCAGCCGCACGCTGAAGGCCTTGCTGGCGCTGGTGCTGCTGGTCGTGCTCAAAGAAGCAGGGGCCGTGCTGCTGCCGGTGGTCATCGCCCTGGCGCTGACCTTCGTGCTGGCCGGGCCGGTGCACCGCTTGAAGCGCCTGGGCATTCCCGAGACGGTGGGCGCAGGCCTGGTGGTGAGCACCTTGCTGCTCGTCTTTGCCTTGATCGGCAGCACCCTGGCCAACCCGGCCGCTGACTGGGTGGTCCGTGCGCCCAAAACGGCGGGGCAACTGCTCGATTCGCTGGACCGCATCAGCGAGGCGGTGCTGCCCCCCAGCGCCCGATTGACCAGCAGTGGCGATGGCCGCCGCAGCGTCGTCGCCTCCGCGGCCTCGGCCTCCGATTCGCTCAAGGAAAAGCTGGCCAGCGAGGGCCTGAGCGTCACGCGCGCCATGATCGGCCACCTGTTCTCGTTTGCTTTGTCGGCTGCCTCCACGGTGATCCTGCTCTACTTTCTGCTGGCCTGCGAGCCGTGGCTGTTGCCGCGTGTCATCCAGTCCGTCAAACGGCCGCGCGACCGCGCCTTGATGCTGGGCGGCATACGCCAGGCGCAGCGAGAGATCGGCCTCTTCCTGGGCACCATGAGCCTGATCAACCTGGCCTTGGGCGGCGTGGCGGGTGTGGCGCTGGCCGCCATCGGCCTGCCCAATGCGCTCTTGTGGGCGGCC
The DNA here is from genome assembly GCA_947372535.1 of Burkholderiales bacterium. The sequence goes on along the minus strand of CANBUA010000111.1, from coordinate 11,412 downwards.
GTGGTGGCGCTCTTGAATTTCGTGCCTTACCTGGGCCCTGCCATGGTCGGTGTGATGCTGCTGTTGGCGGGCAACATGAGCTTTGGCGCCAGTGTGGCCATGCTCATGCCGCCGCTGGTGTTCCTGGGCCTGCATGTGCTGGAGAGCAGTTTCATCACGCCGTGGATTTTGGGCCGGCGCCTGCGCCTGAGCCCCCTGGCCGTGTTCGTGTCCGTGATGTTCTGGGGCTGGATGTGGGGCCTGGGTGGCGCCCTGGTGGCCGTGCCGCTGCTGCTGGGATTGCGCGCCTTGTGCAAACGCCGGCGCGCCTTGAAATCCATTTGCCTGTATGTCGATGGCGAGTGCGCCAGTCAACCCGGTTTGGACACTTTGCTGCACCCGGCGCCACCGGCCACGCGCCCCATGGTGGCACCTGCGGAACCGGTCGCGGAACCCGGCCCGACCCGCCAGCTGGCTTGATATTCAGGCACGCCACCTGCTCCCCTTTCGGTTGTGCGCGCTGGCGCTCAACGCATCAAGCACTGATGCAAGAAAGGACGGAAACCATGGCTTACCAAGACATCCTCGAAACACTCAACGACCTCATCGAAACCTGCAAGGACGGTGAATATGGCTTCACCGCCTGCGCCCGGCACGTGGAAGCCCAGGAACTGCGCGACCAATTCATGGCCCGTGCCGCGCAATGCAAGCTGGCCGCCAATGAATTGCGTGATCGCGCCATCGAATATGGCGGCAAGGGCGATGTCGGTGGCAGCACCTCCGGCGCGCTGCACCGCGGCTGGGTGGCCGTGCGCGGCTCCCTGATGGGCTACAGCGACGAATTCATGCTCGATGAATGCGAGCGCGGTGAAGACGTGGCCATGACCCGCTACCGTAAAGCGCTTGCATCGGGTCAATTGCCTGAATCGCTGCGGGCGATGGTGGAGCGCCAGTTCATGGGCGTGCAACGTAACCACGATGCCATCAAGGCCCTGCGCGATCAGGTTCATGCCACGATGTAAGGAGCGCGCCATGAAAATCCACGCCACCACGATGTATGGCTGGGCAGTGGTGGCCATCGGCGCCGCTGCTGTCTTTGCCCTCACAGGCTGCGACCGCACGCCCACGCCGCAGGCCGTGGCCGCGCCCCCCGACACCACCTTGACGGCGGCGACCAACACGGCTGCTTTCGACAAAGATGGCTTGGCCAGGCCCTCCGAGACCATGGCCAGCAATCAGCCTTATGGCGCTGCCGCCTCTGTGGCCCCAGGCAGCGACACGGGTCTGCCCAACGCCGACATCAACAACAATCCAGAGGCCTTGTCCGAGGTTCAGCCGACCAGCGCGGGCAACCAGACCAACGCGCCGCCCGGGCCCGTTGGGAACACAGAGCAGGCCTTCATCACCCGGACCAGCGCCGATGGCCTGTTCGAGGCACGTGTGGCACAACTGGGCGCCGAGCGTGCCAACGACAGCACGGTCAAGTCTTACGCCGCCATGCTGGCCCAAGATCACACCGCCAGCAACGAGCGCCTGCGCCAGTTGGCGAACAACCTGAATGTGCCTTTGTCGACAGCGCTCTCGCCGGCGAACCAGCAAACCATCGACAGCCTGAGCCGACTCAGCGGCGCCGAGTTCGACCGGCAGTTCGTGCAGGCCGTCGGCATCAAGGACCACCAGGACAGCATCGCCTTGTACGAGCAGGTGGGCAACAACACGGTCAACCAGTCGGTGCGCAATTTCACGCTGGCGACCTTGCCGACCTTGCGTGCTCACCTGAATGCCGCGCAGAAGCTGCCGATCAAAGGTTGAGCAAGCGCGGGGATGGCAGGTTTTGCAAAACACGGTCAGTTCTACAGGCCTGTGAGGCCTTTCTGACAAATGCTTGCGCCATTTGGCGACCACCGCCATCAGCCCCGGCCGACAGCCAAGGGCCACCCGTCAGGCCAAGATGCATCCAAGGTTTCGCACATCGCGGACTACAGCCACAGGCCCGATCAAGCGGGTTCTGTCAGAAGGAGCCAAGTGATGCTTTATTACGCTGCTGTGTTTTTCGTGATCGCCCTGATCGCTGCCGTCTTTGGTTTTGGCGGGATCGCCGCCGGTGCCGCAGGCATTGCCAAGATCCTGTTCATCGTCTTCCTGGTGGGCTTTCTGGTCTCGCTGCTATTGGGGTTGGCCAGACGATGAACTTCATTGACCGGTTTAAACCAAATCGGTCCGAACGTCAAAAAACCCGGGCACCTCGCCCGGGTTTTTTCTTGGCTTCACTTGCTGGCGATGCAGCAGGCTCAAGTCCTGATGGAGGTTCCCCGCTGGATCAAGGTCTTGCCCGGGCCTTCCTCGGGATGGTCAGGCATCTCGCCTGGCACGGGCAAGGGAGACGGATCGTCTTCGTGTTCTCCGCCCGTCAGGTTGGAGCCCGGTGTGACCGTGCCCTTGTCGGGCGCGGTGCCGATGTCACTGGTGATGCCTGGGTGGCTGTGGCCGATGCTGGTCGTGCTCATGGTGATCTCCTCATCCGGCTGACAACAACTGCCAGCAACACCACAAGACCAGCAATCGACATTCCTTGCGGACCGGCGATTTCAAGGCGTGGCACGCCGGTTGCCAAAGAGTTTTTGTCAATCTTCACGTCATTCAAAGGAAACAAAGATGAAAAAATTCGCACGCCTGAACCATTGCGCCCTGGCCGTTGCTGCCCTGCTCATGCACGTGGGCCATGCCAACGCCCAGTCGGCCTATTCCAATGGTCAGAACTCGGCATTTGAGACCAACCGCGAATCGTGGTTGCCTTACACCACGTCGGGCTACGTCGGCATCTCCGGCGGCAACGCCGAGATCGACGGTCCTTGCGTGGCAGGCCAAGTCTGCGAAGACCCCGACAGCGCTTTCCAGGTCTACATCGGCGGCAAGTTCAGCCCCTACTTTGGTATTCAGTTGGGCTACCTGCAATTGGCTGATGCCGAGCGCAATGGCGGCAAGACCGAAGTCAAAGGCCTGAACCTCGTGCTGACTGGCACCATTCCCCTGGGCACCAGCTTCAGCGTCAATGGCCGCGCCGGTGGCACCTATGGCTGGACCAAGACTTCGGTGGGCACCGGCGTGCTGGCTGCCTCTGGCGATGAAGACGGTTTCGGCCCCTCGTACGGCGTGGGCGTGAGCTGGGACTTCAACCGCAACTGGAGCCTGTCGCTCGATTGGGACCGCCATCAGCTGAAGTACATCGGTGGCGCCAAGAACGACACCGACATCACCGCACTGGGCATCAAGTACCGCTTCTGATCATCGGGATCCTCACGTCGGCCAGCGCAAGGGAGAATTCATGCAGCATGTTCATCTCCCTCGCACCGAGTCGCCGTGGCCGGCCAAGTTCTGCGAGCCCGAGCGATTGCAGACGGTGCTTTGGCAACTGCCCAAACCTTGGGTCTTCACGCATGGCGTGTTTGACCTGCTGCACCGTGGCCATGTACAGCGCCTGACGGAGGCGCGCCGACAGGGCGCCTCCCTCATCGTGGCCATCCACACGGATGCCTCTGCCCGGCTGCTTGGCCCTGGCACGGGGCAGCCCTTCAATCAGGACATCGACCGCGCTTGGGTGCTGGCCGCCCTGGAGTCCGTGTCCCTGGTCACCTGTTTTCACGAGGCCAACGCGCTGCGGCTGCTGGCCCGGGTGCGCCCCGAGATCTATGTCAGCGGTGACGAAGACGACATCTCGCTGCAACCTGAAACACGCCTCATGAGCACCTGGGGTGGGCGCAGCCTGGCGTTGCCCCGTCATCGCAATTTCTCGACAACCGGGCTGGTTGATCGCATCCGTCATCCCAAGCCGGCCTATGCCCCCGAAGGCCTGGCTTCCGTGTCGGTGCAGCTTTACGATGTGACACGTTCCTGATGCCGGTTTGCTGGCGGCTGGGCATGCCCGTTGCCCCTTTTTGAGCGTGCAATCCGCACTGTGCGCGCAAGCGCGGAACGTAAAGGGTACACACCATGACTCAGCAAAACCAATCGAACAAGCCCTCTGGCCAACAAGCACAGCAGGATCTGCAAAAGCAGAACCAGGCTGGACAATCCCGCCAGAACGTGGGCGGCCAGCAGCAGCCTGATGCCAACAAGGACAAGAGCCGTCCTCAGCAGCAGGATCAAGGCAAGGTCGGCCAGCAGGGCAGTAACCAGGCGTCCAAGCAGTCCAACAATCAATCGAACAGCCCTTCTGGCAGCCAGTCTCGCCCACAAAGCGGCAGCAAGTCCAACAGCCAGTTCGATGAGTGATCATCGAGCGAGGCCTGCCTAGCGGCCGGCCTTAGGCGCTTGGCATGGCGGGGCAGGTTTCCATCGGGGGCCTGCCCCGTCGGTCATTTTGAAGAATCGCGTGACGTTTTTGCCGGATGGCGGTCAATCCCGTTGCAGGAGCAAGTCGGCGATGACCGGGCGGTGCTCGGAGCCCTCGCTGCCACCGGCCACACAACGCGCCACCCCGATGCTCGGCGAGACCATCACATGGTCGATCCGCAGGAAGGACACCCCGGGCCGCAGGTCGTGGCCATAGGTGTAGCCGTAGCCGCGCCCTGCGCTGGCAAAGGCATCACGCACCCCGGCGGTGGTCAGGGCCTGCACCACCACCGAAGATTGCGACGAGTTGAGGTCACCCGCGATGATGACCGGGCGGCGGCTTTTGGCCACGACCTGGCTCATGATCACGCCCTGGGCCAGGCGGTAGGTGACATTGCGCTGCCAGTCCGGCAGGCCATCCCACAACTGCCAGCGCGCGGCATTGAGGCCTTGGCGGGGCGTCAGCAGGTGCACGGTGTAGAGGTCCAGCTCCATGCCATGGGCCTGCACGATGCAATGCACATACATCAGCGCCAGGCTGTGCGGCAGCGGAAAGTATGGCGCGCACTGACGCAATGGGAACCTGCTGGCCACCACGTATTGCCCAAACATGTACACCTCTCGCGATCCGAAGGCCTTGCCCCAGTTGGAGGGCAGGGGCCGTGGCAAGTCAGCCATCTCATTGGCATCCTGCATGACCAGGATGTCCGGGTCCTGGCGTCGAATCTCTTCTCTCAAGGCCCGCATGCCTGCCGGGCGCCGGACAGCCAGACTGGTCTTGGCGTTGTAAGTCATCAGCCGCAGGGGCTTGCTACCGGTGTCGCCGCGATTGATTTGCAGCCCCATCACCACCGTCACGATCAGCAGCAGGCTCAGCCAGACGGCGGCACGCCACCAGCGTCCCAGCAGGAACGATCCCAGCACCGGTACCACGGCAGCGGCCCAGTAGAAGTGAAAGGGCAGGAACTGCGTCAGGGCCAGCCACCAGTGGCGCTCGGGGCCGATGAAACGGGCCAGCGACACGAGCAGCACGCCGGCGGTGAACAGCACGATGCTCAGGCGGGCCAGTCGGCGAGCGAGGATGAAAATCGGGTGCGTCAATCGAGGATGCCAAAGCAGTCAAGAAAGGGATCATACCCAGCAGACGAGGTCGTCGCCGTGGCATACCATGGCCTTTCCTCCATGAACGCCATTGACCATGCCCGTCACCCGGCTGAACGACAAGACCTGCCTGATCACCGGGGCCGCCAGCGGCATCGGCCAGGCCACCGCGGTGGCGGCTGCGCGCGAGGGCGCCCGTCTCCTGTTGACGGACATCAATGCCCCCGCACTGGCCCAGGTGGCCGCCAGCATCCAGGCAGAAGGCGGCACGGTGCTGATGGCCAAGGCGATGGACATCAGCCGCTTCGGCGCGGTCAAGGCCTGGTCGCTGGAGATCCAGCAGGCACACGGTCACCCGGACGTGCTCATGAACATCGCCGGCATCTCGATCTGGGGCCGCATCGAGCACCTTGAGCACCACCATTGGCAACGCTGTGTGGATGTCAACCTGATGGGCCCCATCCACGTGCTGGAGTGCTTCGTGCCTGGCATGATCGCGGCGGGCAAGGGCGGCCACATCGTCAATGTCTCATCGGCCGCCGGGCTGTTCGGCCTGCCCTGGCACGCGGCCTACAGCGCCAGCAAGTTCGGCTTGCGGGGCATCTCCGAGGTGCTTCGCTTTGACCTGGCGCGCCATGGCATCGGCGTGAGCCTGGTCTGCCCCGGGGCGGTCAACACTGGCTTGGTGGACACGGTCGACATCCAGGGGGTGGACCTGCAAGACCCCAAGGTGAGGGCCTTGCGCGCCGAGTTCCAGGCCAAGGCCATCACGCCGGAAGTGGCCGCACACGCCATCCTCAAGGGCATCAAGGCCAACCGCTACATGGTGTTCACCTCCCGTGACATCCGGCTGGGCTACTGGCTGCAGCGCAAGTGGGCCTGGCCCTATGAGTGGATCATGCGCCGGCTCAACGACAAGCTTGAGGCGGCCAGCCCGGGGCGGCGGCGAGGCTGATCTCGAACTTGTCGCGTGCAGGCTCAGGCCGCCGCAGATGTCTTTTGGTCGATCTGTTCGGCGGCCAAAGGTTGCAGTTCGGGCGCATAACGGCCCTTGGAGGGCAGCGAGAAAAAGAAGGTGGCGCCCTTGCCGGATTCGCTGTCGGCCCAGACCCGGCCACCGTGCCGCGCCACGATGCGCTTGACCAGCGACAGGCCGATGCCGATGCCTTCGTAGTTGCTGGGCGCGTGCAGGCGCGAGAAGGCCGTGAACAGGCGGTGCGACTGGCTCATGTCGAAACCCACGCCGTTGTCGATCACCCAGTAGACGCATTCCACGCCATCGTCGCTGCCTTGCAAGGTGACGCGGGGCGGGTGGCTGCGGCTGGAGTACTTCAGGGCGTTGGAGATGAGGTTGCTCCAGACGTGGGCCAGCATGTTGGGGTCGCCCCGCGTGGCGGGCAGGTGCTCGATGCGCCACGCCACGCCGGGCACGGCGCCAAAGCCCTGCGTCTGTTCGTTGACCACCGAATTGACCAGCTCGTCCATGTTCACCTCGGACATGGTCAGCGGCACGGAGCTCAGCCGCGCGAAGGTCAGAAAATCGTTGACCATCTGCGTCATGTGGTGGCCCACGTTGACGATGCGCGCCAGGTGCTGCTGCTCCTTGGCGTCGAGCTTGTGGGCCGCGGTCATCTCCAGCAGCTGCGCAAAGCCCATCACCTGTGAGAGCGGTGTGCGCAGGTCATGCGCCACGGCAGCGCAGAAGGAGTCCAGCTCCAGGTTGGCGGCGGCCAGATCCTGGGCGGCCAGCGCTTTTTCCTGGACCTGTTTTTCCAGGGCCACCCGGGCCATGGCCAATTGGATGAACACCTCCACCTTGGAGCGCAGCATGGGCGGTGAGGCCGGTTTCATCAGGTAGTCCACCGCACCGGTCGAGTACCCCTCGAACATGGCATCGCTGGTCTGCGCCGAGCCGGTCAGAAAAATGATGGGCGTGTTGCGAGAGCGGGGTCGGCTGCGGATCAAGGTGGCCGCCTCGAAGCCGCTCATGTCGGGCATGCGCACGTCCAACAGCACCACCGCGAAGTCATCGTTGAGCAGTTGACGCAAGGCCTCGGTGCCCGATTGGGCGCGCACCAGCCGCTGCCCCAGAGGCTCCAGGATGGCTTCGAGCGCGATCAGGTTGGCCTCGACGTCATCGACCATCAGGATGTTCACCGGCTCGTTTGGCTGCTTGGTCATGACCTCATCCTTCGATGGTTATGAATACGCGGGGGCCATCAGCGAAGGCGCCGGTAGAGCGCCTCGCTGCCACTGACGGCCTGGTAATCACGTTGTTGTGGCGAGTGCAGCAAGGACTCGCCAATGCCCAGGCCCAGGTGCCCGAAGGGCGCCAGGCTCTGGTGCAGCAGTTCATGGCTCATGCGTTGCCCGAGTTCATCGAAATACATGATCACGTTGCGGCAGGAGATGAACTGGAACTCGTTGAAAGAAGCATCGGCCAACAGGTTGTGCACGTTGAACACGACGCCCTTGAGCAGGTCGGGGTGCAGGCGCAACTGGCCATCGTGATGCTGGCAATAATCCATCAGCCGGCCCGTGCCGCCTGATGCCTGGTAGCAGCGCTCGTAATCGGGCAGCAGGTGGATGTCGAGCTGGCCTGAGCAAGCCTGGCGCAGCACCTCGGCGCTGACGTCGGTGGCGTAGACGCGGCATTGCTCGGCCAGGCCGGCTTCCTTGAGCAAGATCAGGTAGGTGTAGACCTCGGCGCCGGTCGAACAACCCGCCACCCACAGGCGCGAGCGCGGGTAGGTGCCCAGCACGCCCAACTGCTGGCGCACCAGCTTGAAGAAGCTTGGGTCACGGAACATGGACGTCACGTGCAGGGTCAGGTCCGAATGCAGGCGCGCCATGCATGCGCGGTCCCTGCTGGCCTTGTCCAGCAACTCGCCCAGCGAGCCCAGCGATTCGATCTCCATGCGCGGCAGCACGCGCCGCAGCAAGGCCTCACGTTGATAGCGCTTGAAATCGATGCCCGTCAACCGCGAGACGCCGTCGATGAAGGCGGTCAGCTCCGTGCGGGGGTCGATGCGCGCCGGTTCGGTCATGGGGATCATGGGGTCTGCGCCAGCCAGACCCGGATCATGGCGCGCATGTGGTCCATGTCCACGGGTTTGGAGAGGTAGTCGGAGGCGCCGGCGGCGATGCAGGATTCCCGGTCACCCGGCATGGCCTTGGCGGTCACGGCGATGATGGGCAGCTTGTCCAGGCCGGGCAGCTTGCGGATGCGGCGCGTGGTCTCCAGGCCATCGAGCGTGGGCATCATCACGTCCATCAGCACCAAGGCAGTTTCTGGGTTGTCTTGCAGGGCCTTGATGCCGTCCAGGCCGTTCTCGGCGTGGATGACTTGGGCGCCGTAGGTTTCCAGCGCGGCGGAGATCGCGAAGATGTTGCGCACATCGTCATCGACCACCAGCAGGGTGCGGCCAGCCAGCACCGGGTCATGCTGGCGGCTGCGGTCGATCAGGGCTTTGGTTTGCGCTGACAGGCGCGAGGCTGGCCGGCTCAGCAGCAGCGTGAGCTCGTCGATCAGGCGTTCGGGCGAATGCACACCCTTGACGATCAGCGCGTGTGAGCGCCGCATGAGCGAGAGCTCCTCGTCGCTGCTGAGCATGCGCGCCGTGTAGACGATGACCGGCGGCGATTGCGAACCCAGCTTTTCATTGAGCTTGTTCAGCAGGTCGCTGCCATCCATGTCAGGCAGGCCCAGGTCCAGCACCACGCAGTCCATGCGCGTGCCGTTGCACAGGATGTCCAGCGCCTCCGTGCCGGTGGCCACGCCGATGGCATGGATGTCGCCATTGCCGATCAGGGCCAGGATGGCAGCTTGCTGCTTGGGGTCGTCCTCGATCACCATCACGTTGCGCTTGGGCTGCATCAGGCGCTCCAGGCGCCGGCCGACCACCTCGGTCAAATCGGCCTCGGCCAACAGTGGCAGCAAGGTGCAAGAGGCCGCGCCCAGGCGCATGGCGCGGGGCTTTTGCTCGGGGTGACACAACACGTGGATGCCGATGTGTCGGGTGCGCGATTCCTGCTTGAGGTGGCCCATGGCCGTCCATTGAACAGAGGTGTCGGCGCGCACGTCCAGCACCGCCAGGGCGGGCTGGTGCTTGATGCAGGCGGCCACGAGCTGCGTGGCATCGGGCACATGCACCAGGGTCATGCCGCGCTGGCGTGCCAGGTTCCCCAGCATGTTCAGCAAAGCGGGCTCGCTGGTGCTGATCACAAAGGCATCGACCGCGGCATCTTGAGAGGCCACCAGCGTGGGGCCAGGCGCTTTGAGCGCGACCGGTGCCGGCGTTGGATGGAAGGGTGGCGGCGCGTAGACCGCTGGCGAACCCGAGCCCAGGCCCTCGCCATCATCTGCCGGGCCGGCCAGCGGCAACCACAGCGTGAACTCGCTGCCCAGGCCCACTTCGCTGCGCAGGGTGACCGTGCCGCCCAGCAACTGCGCCAGCTTCAAGCTGATGGACAGCCCCAGGCCGGTGCCGCCGTACTGCCGTGCGATGCCGGAGTCGGCCTGCTGGAAAGCCTCGAACACCAGCGCCTGCTTGTCCTCGGGGATGCCGATGCCGCTGTCCTTGACGCTCAGCGCCACACCCGGGATGGCACCGTTGCTGCTGGTGGCCGGCGCGATCTTCAGCCGCACGCCACCTTGGGCCGTGAACTTGAAGGCGTTGGACAGCAGGTTCTTGATGACCTGCCAGACGCGGTTGGCATCGGTGGGCACGCTGGCGCTCAATGCCGCGTCCAGGTCGATGTCGAAGCTCAGTTGCCGCGATTGCGCCACCTGCCGGAAGGCGTCTTCGGCCTTGCGTGTCAACTCGGCAAAGGGCATGTCCTTGACGTCGATGCGCACCTGGCCGGATTCGACCCGTGCCATGTCCAGGATCTCATTGATCTGGATCAGCAGGTCGTTGCCGGCCTCGTGGATGGTGCGCGCGTATTGCTGTTGCTTGACCGACAAGGGGGCATCGGCATCTTCGGCCAGCAGCTTGGACAGGATCAACAGGCTGTTGAGCGGGGTGCGCAACTCGTGCGACATGTTGGCCAGGAATTCGGATTTGAAGGCCGAAGTCTCGGCCAGCTGCTGGGCCTTGAGGTCCAGCGTCTGGGTCAGGGCGCGCAGCTCGGTGTTGGCCTGTTGCTGCTCCTGGTTGGCCAGGCGCAACTCTTCCTGCTGCTCGCGGGCCAGGCGCTCGGAGGCTTGCAGCTGCACGGTTTGCTGCGCCAGCTCCTGGTTGTTCTGCGCCAGCTCGCCACGCTGTTGTTCCAGCGTGTGGGCCAGGGCGGTCTGCGTCTTGAGGGCGCTCTCGGTGGCTTGGCGCGCCTGCAGCATGTCGATCACCAGGCCCAGGTCGATGCAGAAGCGGTTCAGGAACTCCTGCTGCACCTCGGTGAGCGGCGTCATCAGGGCCATCTCCAGCACGGCCTTGACCGATGAATCAACAGCGACCGGGTTGACCAGCAACTGCTGGGGCAGGCTGGCACCCAGGGCCGAGGTCAGTTGCAGGTAATGCGACGGCTCGGGCGCCACTTGAATGGCCCGGCCTTCGATCAGGCATTGGCCCGCCAGGCCTTCACCGGCGGCGATGTGCTTGGGGGCATGCTCGGCCGCGATGCTGGCGCACCAGCTCAATCCGGGACGGGCCTGCCCCTCGTCGTTGTCCCGCAGGTAAAGCACCAGCACGGGCGAGTGCAAGATTTCGGCGAGCTTTTCCAGCGCGGCCTGCATGACCGCCTTCATGTCCTTGCCGCTTTGAAAAATCGGCAGGAAACCAGCCAGGTTGGATTTGATCCAGCCTTGTTCGCTGATGGCGCGCTCGCGCTGCTCGATTCGCTCGACCATCTGGTTGAAACCGGCGGCCACGCGGCCGATCTCGTCGTGCTCATGCGAATCGATGCGGTGGGTGTAGTCGCCCTCGCCCACGCGCCGGGCGCCCCCTTCGAGCTCCAGCAAAGGCCGGGTGATGCGCCGGATGGTGATGATGCTGATCACGA
>CANBUA010000110.1 GCA_947372535.1 Burkholderiales bacterium | reverse complement strand
CCCGCTTCGATCAGGACTGGGCCTTTGCCACGCGGCACCTTTCGCTCAAGGCCGATCCGCCACCATCGACGCACGTCAGCGTGGGCGGCACGGGCGCGCAACTGATCCCGAGTGGCCCGGATCAGGCCGATGACACGGTCTACACGCTGCTGGTTTCCAGCTGCTTCAGCGCGCAGACGCGCATCCTTGCGGTCACGCCTTATTTCGTGCCGGACGCCACCTTGATGATGGCCCTGACCCTGGCGGCGCGCCGCGGCATTGCGGTCGATCTGGTGCTGCCCAGGCACTCGAACCACCGGCTGGCCGACATGGCCCGCCATGCGGCTCTGCGTGAGCTGTCGGCGGCCGGGGCGCGGGTTTGGTTCACGCCAACCATGGTGCATGCCAAGGTGGTGGTGGTCGATGAGGCTTTTGCGATGGCGGGCTCGGCCAACCTGGACGAGCGCAGCCTGTTCCTCAACTACGAGTTGATGATCGCCTTCTACGAGCCAGCCGACGTGACCCGCTTCGCCCAATGGATCGCGCCCCACCTGGCCGGCGCCACGGCCTACCGGGCGCGCCCGCCCAGCATGCGCCGCGAAATCGGTGAGGGCCTGATCCGCTGGCTGGCTTTCCAGCTTTGACGGCAGATTGAGGCGTCAGCTTGGCCGGCTCATGATCTTGGGCACGCCAACTGCTTCACATGAGGCATCCCCTCATCCCTGGAGCCTGCCGTGGACGCCGTTGAACTCTTGATCAAGCAGCACCGAGCCCTTGAAGCCCGCATGAAACGCATGAAGCCCCTGATCGACGAGGGCAGCAGCGCCGAGCGGGCCGAGTTGCTGGCTCAGGTGGGCGACCACCTGACCGTGCACATCGCCTCCGAAGAAGATGTGTTCTACCCCGCTGTGCATGCTGCTCGCACCGAAGGCATCTTGCTCGAATCGCTCGAGGAGCATCTCTCGCTCAAGCGCTTGCTGGCCGACTTGCTTGAACTCTCGCCTGATGCGCCGACGTTCGAGCCCAAGTTCAAGGTGCTGCAAGAGCAAGCCGAGCACCATCACAAGGAAGAAGAGGAAAACCTCTTCCCCAAGGTGACCAAGCTGATCGACGATGCTGGCCGCGCCGAACTGGGCCAGCAGATGATTGCCTTGCAGCAACGCCTGCAACAGGAAGGCGCGCCGCGCGAGGCCGTGGCCGATCAGACCACGGAGGCGGCCCCGCTCACCTGAGCGTGTCGATCCGCACCTTCGCATTGAAGCAAGCTGGTTTGTCTGGTGTATGGCGCCTTTGCGTCGGAGCTGACACAAAGGCTAGCCTGGGGTGTCCGGGTACTGAAGGTCGGGATACCAGTCCGTGCCCCGCCCCCCGGGCGTCAGGTCGAGCAGGTTCCACAGGGGCATGATGTCGGGGGCGCCGCGAGCATCCTGCCCGGGGTCATTGGTACCGCCCATTTCCGATGCCCAGAAGTGATGCACCACCCCATCCTGCTTGACCCAGACGTCCAGCGCAGGCCATTCGTCGCCATTGGGTGCCAGGCCCCGATAGTCCCTCGCAAAATCGTCGCCGATGCTGGCGTAGAACTGGAGGTGCTGCCACGACCGCTCCCGGGCGAATGCCAATTGGCGCGACACGGGCGAGCGACCGATCACGGCCAGGGCCACCTTTTGTGTCAGATCGCGCGCGGGCTGATCAATTGAGCCGAGGAAAGCCGTGCACATGGGACAAGGACGCTCGCGCTGCGGCCCGAACATCCAGAAATACGTGACCAGTGTGTGGTGCGGGCCAAAGAGATCGGCCAGCGTCACGGTCTGGCCGTCGGCGTCCTCGAATTGGTAGTCAGGGACTTGGCCGCCCAAGGGCATGGCCCGCCGTTGCGCCGCCACCCGTTCGATGTGGCGGCGCAACTCGATCTCCTCTGTCAGCAGTTGAATGCGCGCCTGGCGGTAATCTTTGCTGTCATTGGGATAAGGCTGACTGGCAGCGGCCAGCTCAGCGGCGGATTTGAGCGGGGCGGTCATGCCCGATCTCTTGCTCAGGCCTGGGCGCCGTCCGAGAATGACGACAACTGGTTCTTGGCAGCCGTCCGTTGGCGGCTGATCTGACGGCCGATGCTGCTCTCCAGGGCCCTGGCCAGCTTGGCGGCGGCACCACGTGCGGCTTTTTCCACGTTCGATTCGTGAGCCGTCACGCCCAGCGACTGATGACCGATCACGCGGGTCTCGATGGTGCAACGGATGTCATTGTTGCCGCCCTTTTCTACACTGTTCTCATCGTCCAGGTGCACTTCCACATGGGTGATCTGATCGGCAAAGCGAACCAGGGCATGGTCCACCATGGCGGCCACTTCGGCCTTGAGGGATTCCTGGCGGGTGATGTGGTGGGTGGTGTTGACTTCGATGTACATGCTTGTCTCCTGTGTTGGGTCCACCCTTGAGCGGCAAGCAGCGTGCCTGCCCTGGCCAACGCACCATCCACTAAACTGCGAACCGCCCCTTGCCGGGCATTCGACATCAACCGACCAAAAGGACTCCTGGACATGGGCGCGCAGTGGAAAGCAAAACACAAGGACCTGGCGGCCAATGCCAAGGGCAGGCTGTTCGGCAAACTGGCCAAGGAAATCATGGTGGCCGCGCGCCACGGCGCCGATCCGGCAGCCAATGCGCGCTTGCGCCTGGTGGTCGAGCAGGCCCGCAAGGTGTCCATGCCCAAGGAGACGCTGGAGCGCGCCATAAAGAAGGGGGCGGGCCTGACGGGTGAGGCGGTGCATTTCGAGCACGTCATCTACGAAGGGTTTGCGCCGCACCGGGTGCCCGTGATGGTCGAGTGCCTGACGGACAACGTCAACCGGACCGCCCCAGAGATGCGGGTGCTCTTCCGCAAGGGCCAGTTGGGCACCTCGGGCTCGGTGGCCTGGGATTTTGACCACCTGGGCCTGATCGAGGCTGAAGCCGCCACCCCGGGCGCCGATCCGGAGGTGGCCGCCATCGAGGCTGGCGCGCAAGACCTTGAACCGGGCGAAGAGTCCGGTGTGACGGTCTTTTTGACCGATCCGACCGACCTTGACCTGGTCAGCCGTGCTTTGCCAGCCCAGGGTTTCGCCGTGCTGTCTGCCAAGCTGGGCTACAAACCCAAGAACCCGGTCGATCCGGCCACCCTGAGCGCCGAACACCTGGAAGAGGTCGAGACCTTCCTGGCCGCACTCGATGCGCACGAAGACGTGCAGCAGGTGTACGCCGGTTTGGGCGCTTGATCCATTCCACCGCTGATTTCCTGGACGTCATCACCTTCTGGTTCAGCGAGGTCAGCCCGGACCGCTGGGGGCCTTGAGCCCGCAGCAACGCGCTTTCATGTACTTGCCCTACATGCACTCGGAGTCACTGCTGGTGCACCAGGTGGCCGCGCAGTTGTTCAGTCAGCCGGGCTTGGCGTCGAATGCGGACTTTGAATGCCAGCATGTCCGCATCCTGGCGCGTTTTGGGCGGTATCCGTCTCGCAATGAGCAGCTCAGCCGGATGTCGACGCCCGAGGAACTGGCGTTTTTGCAGGAAACTGGCTCGTCGTTCTGACGGCAACAACCCGCATAAGCAAAGAAGGAATCCTTCCTTTTCAAGCAGCACCCCTGGCGCAAGACTGGACCGATCACACGGCACAAGGAGTCCGCGCCATGAGCAGCTCAAACGGCAACAGCCAGATCCTGAACGAAGTCCTGCAAGCCAACGCGCGCTACGCCAGCGAGTTTGGCGACAAGGGCCAGCTGGGCCTGCCGCCCGCGCGCCGCTTCGCCATCCTGACCTGCATGGACGCGCGGCTTGACCCAGCCCAGTACGCCGGGCTGGCCGAGGGCGATGCGCATGTCATCCGCAACGCAGGCGGCCGTGCCACCGACGATGCCATCCGCTCGCTGGTGATCTCCTACAAGCTGCTGGGTACCCAGGAATGGTTCGTGGTGCACCATACCGATTGCGGCATGGAATTGTTCACCGACGAGATCATCAGCGGCTTGCTCGAGCGCAGCCTGGAGACCGCCACCATCGACGAGCAAGGCTGGCATGACGTGGGCCAGGGCCCCGGCTCCACCGAAGGGCGCTACATCAAGTGGCACACCTTCAAGGACAACGCGGCCAGCGTGCGCGAGGACGTGCAGCGCTTGCGCGATCATCCGTTGGTGCCGCCGCACATCCCCATCCATGGCTACATCTACGACGTCAGAACGGGCCGCCTGGTGGCCGTGCAAGACCTCGTTTTTGCCCAGGCGGCTTGATCAAAAAGGTCAGACATGTCACGTTTGCAAGGCAAGTACGCACTCATCACTGGCGGCACCAGCGGCATTGGGCTGGAAACCGCGCGGCAGTTCCTGCTGGAAGGCGCCACCGTGGCCATCACCGGTCGCAGCGAGGAGGGTTTGCACGTGGCCAGCCGCGTGCTGCAAGGGCAGGCGCTGTTGATCAAAAGCGATGCCGGCCGGTTGGCCGATCAGCGGGAGCTGGCGCAGAAACTGTCTGCGCATTGGCCGCAGATCGACGTGGTCTACCTCAACGCAGGCGATGTGACTCACCGCCCCTTGCAGGATTGGGACGAAGCGACCTATGACCAGCTGATGGCCACCAACCTGAAAGGCCCGTTCTTCCTGCTCCAGGCCTTGCTGCCTTTGCTGAGCAATCCCGCGTCGGTGATCGTGTGCGGCTCGGTGTCCGCGCACATCGGGCTCCCGCAGAGCAGCGCCTATGCGGCCAGCAAGGCTGGCTTGCTGTCCCTGGCGCGTACCTTGTCAGGCGAGCTCAAGGGCCGCGGTATCCGTGTCAACGGGCTCAGCCCCGGACCCACGCGCACCTCGGCGCTGGACAAGCTGGGCCTGCCGGCCGATCAGCAGGCCGCGCTGGTGGCCGACATCGAAAAACTCGTGCCGATCGGGCGCTTCGGCACGCCGCTGGAGCTGGCCAAGGCCGCGGTGTTCCTGGCCTCGGACGAATCCAGCTTCGTGGTGGGTACCGAGCTGGTGGTCGATGGGGGTGTGACAGGTCTTTAAGTGCTCCAGGCCTTGCGCCTGAATTGCGAGATCATCAAGGTGATGCGCGGGGCGCCTTTCAGCACGGGCTTTCTTCACCGGGCACAACGAGGTTCTGTACTCGTCAACCAACCCGCTGAACAAGAGCCTGCGCCCTGTGGCGGCAGCTAGGCCGATTTCTACGCAGGTGGTCAGGGACACGCAGGCCCGCGGGCTGTGAGGGACGAGGCCTGGTGGTTCCCTCGCCACCAGCCTGGCTGGTTCTAGCTCGCACATGGGGTTGCCGTTAAGGTGTGAGCCTTCACCACAGGCACGGGAGGCCCACATGAACATAGAAAAAACCCCAATGCAAGGCCGCTTCATCAGGCTGGAGCCTTACGAAGAGGCCCTCAAAGCCGATGTCGGCAAGGCCCTGGACTGCGATGCACCGGCCTGGGACTTGTTCGCCATGAGCGGGCAGGGCGAGCACTTCGAGGCATGGTGGACCAAGCTCAATGCGGCCGTGGCAGCTGGCCAGTGGATCGCCTATGCGATCCGTGATAAGGCCAGCGGCGAGATCGTGGGCACCAGCAGCTTCCTCAACATCAAGGCAGAGAAGCAAACGGTCGAGATCGGCGCCACTTTCCTGAGGCCGGATGTGCGCTCGGGGCATGTGAACCCCGAGGCCAAGCTGCTCATGCTGCAGCACGCATTCGACAGCGGCGCGCGTCGGGTGGAGCTGCTCACCGACCTGCGCAATCTGCGCAGCCAGGCGGCCATCGCCAAGCTGGGTGCCGTGCGTGAAGGGGTGCTGCGCCGCGAGCGAAGGATCTGGACGGGGCATGTCCGTGACACCGTGCTGTTTGCCGCCACGGACCTGGACTGGCCCAGCGTGCGTGAAGGCTTGGAAAGCCGCCTGGGCGCTGCTCAGGTGCCTTGAACCCCAACAAAGCACCAGAGGCTGGGCCTAGCGCAGCGCCACGGTGCCGCGCTTCCAGGCTGGGTCCTGCCAACGACTGAAAGCTTGCAGCAAATCCGGCGAGCTGGCCTGCTTGTCAGCGCTCAGCGTGTCAAGGCGCAGCACTTCGAAGCGATGCACGAAGCGGCCCTCCATGCGGGCTTCGCGCGCCACCAGCAGCTGGTTCGTGCCCGGCACCCAGCCGGCAAATTCCAGGTAACCCAACGCTGGTGAGCTGGTGGCCGGTGGCATCACGTCGATGACCCAGCCTTGCGCGGTTTGACGAAATACCCACAGCTCGCGCCAGGTGGCCAGGGGTTGCACGGCCAGGGCCAGGGCGTTGCCCGAGGCATTGCTGCGGGCCGATGCCGTCCAGACCAGGCCGTAGGTGCAGCGCTTGGCCAAGGGTGCCGCTTGGCTGTTTTGCAGCGTGACACAGGTCTCGCCAGGCGCGCCGGCTGAGGTTGCGATGCTGAGCTTGCCCGGGCTGACCACCGCTGGCTCGGCCGCCCAACGCACGGCACCAACCCGCACGGCGGTGTTGTTGTACTCGACCTGGTCGTCATCGGTTAGCTCGGCCTTGTTGACAGCGGCCAGTGCCTGCAAGGCGCGTTGCGCGGTGGCCTGCGACAACGGGCCCTGCGCTTGACGAGCCTGCGCAAAGGCGAGCGCGGCCCACACACCCGATCGGCGCAGGTGAACCCGGTTGTTCAGCGTGGCCGTCACGCCGTTGGCCGGCACCTGATCGAGCACCTCAGCGCGCCACTGGTCCAGCGCCAAGCGGGCCTGGGGCGCCAGGTCCGGGTTGGCGCACTCGTGGCGCGTCAACCCCAGGGCGGCACGGGCGCGCTGGTCGGCATCGGCCGAGGGCATGGCCAGCAGGCGGCGGAACATCTCTCCTTCGTAGCAGATTTGCATGCCGCCTTCGCGCTCGAACGTCTTCATGGCCACGCCGTGCTGGGCCACGGCTTCCAAGTGGGCCGACAAGGTCGTTTCATTGCCCTTGGCCAGGGGCGGCGAGGCACGCCGGGCCAGCCGGTCTGCCATGGTGCCGATGGCATCGAAGGCCTCGGGGCTCATGGCTTGGGCCGGCACGGCGCGCAGGTAGGCGGCGGCATAGCTGATGCCCAGGGCTTCGGCGCCCGCGGTGTCCCTGAGAAAGCGCACCACCGAGAGCAACTCCGGCGCGTCGAGCGGGCTCAAAGCCGTGGTGCGCACTTGCGAAGTCTTGATGTAGCCGGCGCGTTCGCGGCGGTGGTCGTAGACCTGGAGGTAGTCCATGCGCTGGCCACGGATCTCCAGGGCATCGCCTTGCCATAGCACCGCCTGCTGGGCGGCCGAGTCGCGCGGTGCGGCGCGCAGCGAGGCCTGGTTCTGCGTGACGATGGCCAGGACGGCGAGGGTGGCAGCGACAGCCATCATTGCGCTCTTTGGGCATGGCTTTGGTCGTCGGAGGCCGTGGTGGCGGCCACTTGCGCGCCCTTGCTGCCCAGCAGGGTCGAGCCGATGAAACCACCATCGGCAGGTGGCGGCGCGATGATGACCTGCACCTTGTCGGACAGCTTGTCGGCCAGGGCCTTCTGGATCAGCAGGGGGTGACGGGTGATGAGCACGCCCTCGCGCTCCATCTGCTCGCCGTTGACCTTGCCGATGCGCTCCAGGCGGTAGACCTCGGCATCGGCCAGCTTCTGGCGGGAGTCGGCCTCACCGGAGGCTTCAATGCGGCGGGCTTGGGCCGAGCCTTCGGCCACACGCACACGGGCTACTTTGTCGGCCTCGGCTTCGAGTTGGCGCTGCTCGATCTGCTTTTGCTTGAAGGGCAGCACGTGCTTCATGGCTTCTTCCTGTGCGCGGGCAGCGATCACCTGTTCCTGGCCAGCGGCTTCGGCGGCTTTTTCGCGGCGCACTTTCTCAGCCTCGCCATCCAGGGCGGTCTCCTTGACGCGTTTGTCCTTGAGCTCAAGCGTGTAGCGCATCTTCTCGCTCTCCAGCTCCTCGGCCAGCAGGCGGTCCATGCCGTTGCGGTAGTCCTGGGGCAGGTCCACCTTGCCCATCTGCACCTGGCGCAGCACGATGCCATCGGCCGCCAGCTTCGGTTTGAGCTCGCCTTCGATGGCCTTCTGGATCTCGTCGCGCTTGCTGGAGAAGATCTCGCGCACGGTGTAGCGGGCCAGCAGCTTGTAGATCACGCCTTGCACGGCGGGCTGCACGACCTCACTGGCGATGTTGTCGGGCAGGTCTTTGGACAGGGCGGCCACGCGTTGGGGGTCGATGGCGTAGCGCACGGTCAGGTCCACGCCGATGGACAGGCCCTCGACCGATTGAAAGGGCGCCTCGCCGTTGGCCTTGCTGCTTTGCTCGGGGCGGTAGACCTGGTCCCGCACGACGAAGCGGCGCACCTGGTGCATGCCGGGCAGCACCAGCAGGCCGCCTTCGCGGAACTGGTCGATGTGACCGGTCAGCAGGTTGCTGCGCACCAGCAGTTCGCCACGGCCGACGGTCTGTACGGGTGGGTGCGTCCACAGGCCATACCCGATGGCGCCCACGGTGCCGGCCAACAGCAGCCAGGTGCGGGTCTGCATCAAGCCCTTGGCGGCCAGGCGGCCGGTGGTGAGGGTGGTCTGGCCCAGCCAGGCAGCAGCCCCGGCAAAGGCAGTGCGCAGGGCGGTGGCGATGGTGGTGAGGCGGGTGGACATGAGGGGGTGCTTCGAGGTTGAATCGACCGTGGTGAGGCGCTGAGCCGGGGCGACTTGGGTCGTGTCGTCGCCATGGGATCCATTGTTCGAGCCCAGCCCCGGAGCGGGCAACGCGTACGGCGGGCGACTTCGCTCCGGCTGCGGAGGAAACCTTCACACCGCTGGCTGCTGGGCCGGTCGATAATCGGCACGGTCGGGCGCAGCCGGTTGCCCGCAGGAGATCAACGATGGTGAAGGTGGCGGTCATCGAAGACGATGGACCCACGAGCAGGCAGCTCAGGGGCTGGATCGAATCGGCCCAACCGGGCATCCAGGTGGACCAATGGTTCTCGCGTGATGAGGCCGAGGCCGCCATCGCCCGTGAGGCCTACGACCTGGTCGTGCTGGACATTGAGCTGGGCCGTGAGCGCAACGCCGGCGTGGCCATCATCAACGCCATCAACAAGCGCGGCAGCACGCCGGTGCTGGTGGTCTCCGGCATGCCGGGCGAGGTCTACCGCAGCATCATGAAGGCGCTGGACGCCTGGGACTACCTGCAAAAAAGCGCCTTCAGCGAGAGCGATTTCATCGACACGCTGCTGGAGATGCTGCGGGCCGTCAAAGGCAGGGCGCAGGTGCCGGTGGCCACCACGGCGGTGGCCAGCGAATTGTCCTTGGACCCACTGCGCCAGCACTCGCCCATGTGGCGCGGCCAGCGCGTGAACCTGCCGCTGACGGCACAGCGCATCCTCGATGCGCTCTACCAGCGCCGTGGCGAGGTGGTGTCCTATGACGATCTCTTCCTGGTGGTCAAGAGCGGCCGCAACCGCGACAACGTGCGCAAGCACGTGAGCACGATTCGCGAGGCTTTCAAGGAGCTGGACTCGGCCTTCGACCGCATCCAGAATGTGCCCATGCGAGGCTTTCGCTGGGAAGACACCTGATGCGCTCCTGGTGGCCCAACCGGATTCCGTTTCGCCTGCGCGTTTTTTTCCGTGGCGCCTTTTTGCTGTTGGCCGTTGCCACGGTGGCTTTGGCGCTGACCATGCTGCAGGAAGAAAAACGCCTGAGCTATCGCAATTACCAGGACCTGTTCCACAAGAACGTGGCGCAGATCACGGCCCGCCTTCAGCACCCCACCGGGCAATTGGCGTTGCTCAACCCCCCCGATGCCACGGGGGCGCATGCCAGCCGCCTGAGCCCTCTGCTGCTGCCCTTTCCGGCCATTGATTTTGACGACAAGTCCAAGGCGCAACAGGCCGCGGAGATGGCGGGCTGCCTGATCCAGTACCCGGACCAGGCGCGCCTGTGCGTGGCCGTGGGCAGCAGCCCGATGGCCGGGGCCTTCATCTATGCGATTGGCCATTTGAACGCCGACGCCCTCGTCGATCACGTGATCGGTGAGCGCGACCTGGGCAAAGCCCACCGCGTGCGCATCCAGTTGAACCTGCGCGGCCAGGTCTACCGCTGGATCGCACCGCTGGAGTCGCCAGTCGCCGGGAGGGAAGGCATCCATGGTCGGCTCAGCGGTTTTGTGCAGGACGAGCAAGGCCGGCTCGCTACCCGGCCGGACCGGGACTTCAGAGGCTGGATGTGGCAGGACGCCCGTTGCGCGTCTGAGCACCCAGGGCTGGCCTCGGATCAGCCCACTTCAGGCGATGCCAGGGATTGCCGCAGGCGCGTGTTCTATGCCGTGCGCATCCCCGTTGATGCGCTCAAGGACGAGGTCTGGCAAAAGGGCGCGGCGGTGGTGTGGCCGCCCAAGGACCTGGCGCAAATGGGCGTGCAGGTGCAGGTGCTGCCACCGGGGTCGGCGGAGGTGTTGTTCGACAGCGCGGTGGAAGGCGCGGTGCGGCCATTCGCGTTGTCCGACCTGAGTGCGCAATTGCTGGTCGGCGAGACCCTGCGCATCCGTCGCCTGGGGCAGGCCGGCGCGCGTGATGTGTTCACCGTGGCCAGCAGTGGCGACGACCAGGCCTCGTCCTTCCGCTGGCTCGATCACGTCATCCGGCGACTGGCGGTTGAGGGTTACGACCAGCCCTTGCAGGCGCGCGAGGTGATCGTGACTCCTGCAGGCGATTTCGAGGTGTTGGTGACGGGGGATGTGCGCGGGGTGAACCGCACCCTGGGCGCTGTCGCCATGCGCCTGTCCTGGTTTGTGGCGGCCATGCTGGCGGCCATCATGTTGACCTGGCTGGCCATTGAGGTGCGCATCATCCGCCGCATCACGGTGCTGACCCGGCGGGCGGCCTCGGTCAAGAAGTCGGTCGATGCCTCTGAGGGCCTGATCCAGCTGGATTTGAATGACCTGCGGGGCGGTGACGAGCTGGGCCTGTTGGCGGGGGTGTTGTCCGACCTCATGCAGCGCATCAACGAGGATGTCAAACGCGAGCAGATCCGCGCTGCTCAGGAAAAAGACATGTGGCAGGCGGTGGGGCACGAGATCATGTCGCCACTGCAATCCCTGCTGGCCCTGCATGGCCACGAGGACGACCCCAGCCTGAGGTACATCAACCGCATGCAGCAGGCCGTCCGCGTGCTGTACGGCACGGCCTCGCCGAGCGAAGCCATCCAGTCGGCCAGCCTGCAAGTGAGCAGCCTGGACATCCAGGCTTTCCTCAGCCATGTGGCCGACAACGCCGTGCATGCCGGCATCCCAAATGTGGTGTTCGATGGGGTGGGTGAGCCGGTGCTGGTCAAGGCTGATGAATACTCGCTGGAAGACGTGGTCACGCACGTGCTGAGCAACGCGCAGCGCCATCGCCTGGCCGGCAGCGCCATCCGCATTCAATTGCTGCGCCAGGCCGCCACGGTGGAGGTCCGCATCCACAACCAGGGACCGCTGATTCCTGCTGAGTTGATCGGCAAGATTTTCGAATACGGCTTTTCGCAAGGCCCGGACGGCCCGGACAGCGGCGATGAGGCCAAGGCCCATCGCGGACAAGGGCTGTTCGTGGCGCGCACCTACATGGCCAAGATGGGTGGCACCATCGACGCCTTCAATGAATCGGATGGGGTGAGCTTCGTGCTGACCCTGAGCAGCCTGTAGTCGCGGCCACTCATCATCGTCGGACAGAAAGACATCGGGGGAAAAACATGCACATGAACAGGCGCTTGAGGCGGGCTGAATCGGGGAAATCGTTGCTGGGCTCGCTGGCGGGGCTGCTCGCCGCCGTGGTGGGCACAGCCATGCTCACCAGCGCGGTGGCCGTGACCGTAGAGACGCTCACACCGCAGGGCGAGATCGCCCGTGTGCGCCAGGCGCGCGCCACTTTTTCAGATTCGATGGTGCCTTTGGGTGATCCGCGCTTGCCCGCGCCTTTCGAGGTGAATTGCCAGGGTGGACAAGCCTTGGGCGGCACGGGCCGCTGGGTCGATGACAAGACCTGGGTCTACGATTTCACGCAGGACGTGCCGGCCGGTACGCGCTGTGGCCTGCAACTCAAGGCCGGTGTGAAATCGGTCAAGGGCGAGGCGGTCACAGGCAAGGTGCAATACGAGTTCAGCACCGGCGGCCCTGCCGTGGTGCGCGCCTACCCATCACCCGGCGAGTACAACAAGATCGAGGAAGAGCAGGTCTTTGCCCTGCTGCTCAACGGCGCGGCCACCCAGGCGAGCATCGAGAAGAACGCTTACTGTGAAGCCAGCGGTGTGGCCGAGCGGCTGCCCGTCGCGGTGGTCACCGGCCAAGTGCGCACCGACATCATCAAGGCCGTGGGCCTGGTTGCGCAGCAGGCGCGCGTGGTGGCCGTTCGTTGCGCGCGCCCTTTGCCACCGGACGCCACGGTGACCATGGTGTGGGCCAAGGGCATCGCCACGCCCTCGGGCGTGCCCAATTCAAGTGACCGCAAGCTGAGCTACAAAGTCAGGCCACCTTTTGCGGCGAGCTTCACCTGCGAGCGTTCCAATGCACGGGCCAATTGCCTGCCGATCAGGCCGCTGCGCATCGAGTTTTCATCGCCCGTGCCGCGCAAGCTGGCCCAACGCATCGTGCTCAAGACGCCGGATGGTGAGCGCACCCCCCAGGTTGAACAAGGCCGGGGCGACACCAATGAGCGCCTGGTCGAGGTGGAGAGCGGCGGCTTGCGCAAGTGGCTGTATTTTTTCAGCCGCAACAAGGGCGAGGTCAAGATCGACCCGTCCGAGAGCGCCGTCAGCGCGGTGGTTTTCAACGGGCCATTCCCGGAGAACGCAGCCATCAGCATCGAGATGCCTGCCGATCTGCGTGACGACTCGGGCCGGCGTCTGAGCAATGCCAGCGCCTTCCCACTCAAGACACGCACCAGCGATGCGCCGCCACTGGCCAAGTTCCCGCGGGCCACTTTCGGCATCCTGGAGCTCAATGCCGAGCCCACCTTGCCGGTGACCGTGCGCCACGTCGAAGGCGACCTGGCCATCAAGGGCTACAACCCGGCGACCACGGCAGGCAGCGCGGTGCGTGACCTCAAGTTGAGCGACGATGCCGCCATCATCGATTGGCTGGCCAAGGTCAAGCGCTATGACGAAGCCCGTTTGCCGCGCGAAGAGGTTCAGGCCGAGTTGAACATCAAGCTGCCTGCGCCGGTGAAAAAGCCCAAGGCGGCGCGCCCAGTCAAGCGCCATGGCGATGATGAGGACAGCGCCGAATCGGATGAGAACGAGGATGATGCCAAGCTGGTCCAGACCCGCACTGTCAGCTTGTTGAATGCAGAAAACACGGCGCGCAAGCTGAGCCTGCCCACCCAAGCCAGGACCGATCCGCATCCCTTCGAGGTGATCGGCATCCCCATGCCGCAAGCGGGCTTTCATGTGGTGGAGATCGAATCGCAGCGTCTGGGCCTGGCCTTGCTGGATCGGCAGGCCCCCATGTATGTGCGCACCAGCGTGCTGGTCACCAACCTGGGCGTGCATTTCAAATGGGGCGCGCTCAACTCTGGTGTGTGGGTGACCACGCTGGACAAGGCCAAGCCGGTGGGTGGCGCACAGGTCCAGATCTCCGATTGCCGCGGCAAGCCGGTGTGGAAGGGCGCCACGGATGCGAGTGGCATGGCGATGGTCAAGCAAGACCTGCCGGCCCTGGATTGGGGCTACTGCGCAGGCCAGGGCAATTCAGGCCATGAAGAAGGCTACTTCGTCAGCGCCCGCAAGACCGACGAGCAAGGCCGCCCAGACATGGCCTTCGTCTGGTCCAGCTGGAACGAGGGCATCGAATCCTGGCGCTTCCACGT
>CANBUA010000109.1 GCA_947372535.1 Burkholderiales bacterium | reverse complement strand
GGATGACATCCAGCGACACGTGGGGCATGTCGCCCAGGGCCACGACCCAGCCGCCGGCTTGGTCGCTCATGCGCACGGCTTGTGCCAGGTTTTCGCCCATGCCGCTGGATGCGGGATCAGCCCAGATCACGGTCAAGCCGCAAGCCCGGATCGCGTCGGCCACGGCCTGAGCCTCCGGCCGGACCACAGCGATGCTGCGGGGCAGGGCGGCCTGCAGCGCTTTGGCGGCGGCCACCACCACGGGCGTGCCATCGGGCAGGCGGTGCAGGAGTTTGTCATCCTGCCCGCCTGCGGCCGTCCAGCGGCGGCCATGGCCTGCCGCCAGCAAGATGCCTTGAATGGTGAGGGTTGGCCGCGAAGGGCTCATGCGGCTGCTTGTTTGAGCGTGGCTTCAGCGTGACTGCTCTGAAAGGTGGGTGCCCGGTCAGGAACCGCCATGGCCACACGGTACCGCTTGGCCGTCAACTCGGCCAGGATGGCCACGGCGATCTCGGGCGGCGTGCGTGAGCCGATGGGCAAGCCCACAGGGGCGTGCAGGCTGGCCACTTCATCGGCGGTCAAATCAAGCGTCAGCAAGCGAGCGCGCCTGGCCTGGCTGCTCTGGCGCGAACCCAGCGCACCCACGTAAAACGCCGGTGTCTTGAGCGCCTCCATCAGGGCGGCATCGTCCAGCTTGGGGTCATGCGTGAGGGCCACGATGGCGCTGTGCGAATCGGGCACCATGGCGATGACGGCATCGTCAGGGTAGTCGCGCACCAGGCGGGCGTGGGGCGCCTGCTCGGCAGCATGGGCATACTCCAGACGTGGGTCGCAGATGATGACTTCATAGTCCAAGGCACGGGCCATGTCGGCCAGGTAGAGGCTGGTCTGGCCCGCACCGATCAGCATCAGGCGCCAGCGCGGGCCGTGCACGGTGGTCAATGTCTGGCCATCGAAGTCATGCTCGTCGTCGCGGCTGCCGGAGGTGACTTGGCTCAGGCCGCTGGCCACGTCCAGGCGCCGCACGCAGATCTCGTGGCGCGCCACGGCGGCCAGCACCTGCTCGATCCAGCGCTGGTTCGCATCCAGCGGCTCCAGCACGATCTGCAAGGTGCCGCCGCAAGGCAGGCCAAAACGCTGCGCTTCTGCCTGGGTCACCCCATAGGTGAGGATGCGCACCCCGCGTTCGCCACCCTGGCCAGCGCCAGCGCGTGCCTGACGGACCAGGTCATCCTCCACGCAGCCGCCCGAGACCGAACCCACCACCGAGCCGTTGTCGCAAACCATCAGCATGGCGCCGGGCCGGCGAGGGGCCGAGCCCCAGGTGCGGGTCACCGTGGCCAAGGTCACCCCATGGCCCTGGTCGCGCCAATGGCGGGCCGCGCGCAGCACTTGCAAGTCAACGCTGTCCATGGTCGGCGCTCCGTCTCAGATGAGTTTGTCGAGGGTGATGGGCAGGTCGCGCACGCGGCGGCCCGTCGCATGGAAAACGGCATTGGCCACCGCCGCGGCCACACCGGTGATGCCGATCTCGCCGATGCCCTTGGCGCCCAAGGCGTTCACATGCGGGTCGTCCTCGGGCACGGTGATGATGTCGATCTGGCCGATGTCGGCGTTGACGGGCACGTGGTACTCGGCCAGGTTGCCGTTGACGTGGCGGCCGCTGCGGCCATCGCGCCAGGTCTCTTCCATCAGGGCCATGCCCACGCCCCAGACGATGCCGCCCATCAGCTGGCTGTGGCCGGTCTTCTCGTTGAGCAGCTTGCCGATGCCGTAGGCGCCGACGATGCGCGGCACCCGGATTTCGCGCAGCTCGCGGTCCACGTGCACCTCGGTGAACACGGCGCCGAAGGCGTGCATGGCGTATTGATCGCGCTCGGGGCCGGGCTTGCTCTCAGCCTTGGCCTCTACAGGTTCGCCGCCATGGCGGGCGATGACGGCGGCGATGGGCTCGCCGCGCTTGGGCTCGGCCATGCTGCGCAGCCAGCCCTCATTGACGGTGATGTCCTCGAAGGCCAGGCCATGCAAGGGCGAATCGGCATCGGCCAAAGCCATGCGGATGAGCTTGTCTCGCACGGCCAGGCAGGCCAGTTTGACCGCCGGGGCCACACTGGCCGCCGTCTGCGAGCCCCCCGAAACCGGGGCCTTGGGCATGTTGGAATCACCGAGTTCAAAGCGCACGCGTTTGATCGGCAAGCCCAAGGCATCGGCGGCCACCTGCGTCATGATGGTGTAGGTGCCGGTGCCCAGATCCTGCGAGCCCGATTGCACCAGCGCCGAGCCATCGGGCAACAGCCGCGCCAGCGCCTCGGCGCCGCTGCGGTTGGTGGGGTAGGTGGCCGTGGCCATGCCCCAGCCCACTTGCCAGCGGCCATCGTTCATCGAGCCGGGCCGGGGGTCGCGGCGCGCCCAGCCAAAGCGCTCGGCGCCAGCGCGGTAGCACTCGCGCAGGGACTTGCTGGAGAACGGCTTTTGCTTTTGCGGGTCCTGGTCGGTGTGGTTGCGCAGGCGCAGCTCGATGGGGTCGATGTTGATGGCGCAAGCCAGCTCGTCCATGGCGCTCTCCAGCGCGAAGGTGCCGCTGGCCTCACCCGGCGCGCGCATGAAGGTGGGCGTGGCGATGTTGAGCTTGACCAGGCGGTGCGAAGTGGCCAGGTTGTCGCAGGCATACAGCATGCGCGTGCAGATGGCCGAGGGCTCGACCCAGTCCTCCATCACGGAGGTCTCGGTGATGACGTCGTGCTGGGTCGCCGTCAGCCGGCCTTCGTCGGTCGCGCCTAAACGGATGAACTGCTCGGTTTGTGGCCGGTTACCGACCTGGCCGAACATCTCGGGCCGCTCCAGCACCAGCCGCACCGGCCGGCCCACCACCTTGGCCGCCATGGCTGCCAACACCACATGCGACCAGCTCGATCCCTTGCAGCCGAAGCCGCCGCCCACGTAGGGGTTGATGACCTGGACCTGCTCGGGCGACAGCCCCATGGTCTTGGCCACCGTGGTCTTGGCACCGGTGACGTATTGCGTGGCGTCATAGAGCGTCAGGCGGGGCCCGTCCCAGGCGGCCAGCGTGGCGTGCGGCTCCATGGGGTTGTGGTGCTCGACGGGCGTGGTGTAGGTGCCCGAGACGATGTGCCCGGCCGCCCGCAGCCCATCGGCGACGCTGCCCCGCAAGGTGTCTGGCTTTTCCTTCTGCACCTCCTTGGGCGCATAGGCCTGAGCCTTGGCCTGCGTGAAATCCAGCGCAGCGGCTTTGGCGGCGTATTCGACCTGGACCAAGCGCGCCGCCGCCTTGGCACGCTCCAGCGTGTCCGCCACCACCAGGGCGATGGGCTCGCCGTTGTAGTGCACCACCTCGTCCTGCAACAGGGACAGGACACGCCCCGCCGGCGGCATGACCGCCGCCTTGCCGCCCTTGGGCAGACGTGGCGCATTGGCATGGGTCAGCACGGTCAACACGCCAGGCGATTGGCTGGCCGCACGCGTGTCGATGGCGCGGATGCGGCCACTGGGCACGGTGCTGAGCACCAACGAGGCATGCACCATGCGCGGCAAGGTGAACTCGGCCGCATAGCGCGCCTGGCCGCAGACCTTGAGCGGTCCGTCCGTGCGGTCGATGGGCTGGCCGGTGATGAGGGCGGGCGCTTGTTCTGGGTTCATGGCTTGCTCCCCCGTCTCAGGTGATTGGGTTGATCGACCTGGCTTGGTGGGCCTCGGACAGCGCACGCGCCACCGCCCGGCCGGCCAGCCCGACCTTGAAATCGTTGTGGCCAAAACCATGCGCGCCATCAAGCAGCACCCGCGTGGCGGCACGCACGGTGTCATCCGACAAAGGCTGGCCGATCAAGGCTTGCTCTGCCGCCGCCATGCGCCAGGGTTTGTGCGCCACACCGCCCAGCGCCAGCGCCGCGTCCCGCACCACGCCATCGCGGATGTCCAGCGCAGCGGCCACGGAGATCAAGGCAAAGGCATAGCTGGCGCGGTCCCGCACCTTGAGGTAGTGCGCATGCCGGGCAAAGCGCAGTGGTGGCAAATCCACCGCCGTGATCAGCTCGTTGGGGCCCAGGTTGGTGTCCTGCTGTGGCGTGTCACCAGGCAGGCGGTGAAAGTCCGCCAACGGGATCGCCCGCTCGCCCTGCGGCCCGCGCACGCGCACCACCGCGCGCAAGGCCGCCAGCGCCACGCTCATGTCCGAGGGATTGGTGGCGATGCAGGCCTCGCTCGTGCCCAGGATGGCGTGGATGCGGTTGTGGCCCTGCCTGGCCGCGCAACCCGAGCCTGGCACCCGCTTGTTGCAGGCCGCCACGCCCTCGTCGTAGAAGTAATAGCAGCGGGTGCGTTGCATCAGGTTGCCGCCCACGGTGGCCATGTTGCGCAACTGCGGTGAGGCGCCCGCCAGCAGGGCCCGGCTGAGCAGCGGATGGCGCTCGCGGACCAAGGGGTGGTTGGCCGCATCGCTGTTGCGCACACCCGCGCCAATGCGCACGCCGCCATCGGGCAACTGTGTGATCTCCCGGAAATCCCGCAAAGGCAGGCGGTTGATGTCGATCAGGCCGCTGGGGTGCGCGATGCCGCCCTTCATCAAGTCAAGCAGATTGGTCCCCCCGCCGATGAAGGCCTTGCCAGGCTGAGCACTCAGGCGGATGGCCTCATCGATGGAGGCGGCGCGTTCATACGTGATGTTGTCCATGACTGGGCCCTGCCTTAAGCTTGTGGACGGGCGGCGTTGGCCACGAAGTGCACCGCCTTGACGATGTTGGGATAGGCCCCGCAGCGGCACAGGTTGCCGCTCATGCGTTCGCGGATTTCCTCGTCGGTCAAGGCGATGGGCCCTTGGCGCAAGTCATCGGTGACGGCGCTGGCGGCGCCCGCGCGGGCCTCCTGCACCGCCGCCACGGCCGAGCAGATCTGGCCTGGCGTGCAGTAGCCGCACTGAAAGGCATCTTGGTGCAAGAAGGCCGCCTGCATCGGGTGCAAGGCATCAGGCTGGCCCAGCCCTTCGATGGTGGTGATCTGCCGGTCCTCTTGCATCACCGCCAGCGTCAGGCAAGCATTGATGCGCTGGCCATCCACCAGCACGGTGCAGGCACCGCACTGACCGCGGTCGCAGCCTTTTTTCGTGCCCATCAGACCGGCGTGTTCGCGCAAGGCATCCAGCAGGGTCACGCGGGGCTCGATCATGAATTCATGCCGCTGGCCATTGATGGTCAAGGCCACCGGCTTCATCCCGCTGCCCACGGGGGCTGCGGCCGCAGGCACCGTCGTGGCCAGTGGTGGCGCCGCCAAGGCTTGGGCGCCGCTGGGGCCCGACAGCCCCGAGGCGGTCAAAGCGCCCGATGCCACGCTCGCCGATTGCAAAAATTTCCGACGCGACAGCGCCTGGTCCGATGAGCATTGCTCTTCATCAGTCGACATGAGGGATCCCCTGCTGTGGGCAACGGATTCCTTCGGCAAACGTCATGCCCACGGCCGAGGCCCGCGCTGGCCATGAAAAAGCCCCCAGTCCTTGTCGAACTGGGGGCTTGGCACATCAAGCCATGAGACAGGGCGGCATGCCCTGCCCGAGCGAGGGCCTCACGGCGGGCAAGTGGTTGCCGTCGTGGGCGTGGCTTCGGTGAAACGGTTGTTGATCCAGTTCAGCACATCGGTGAAGGCCCGGTCGCTGGTGTTTTCGTGGTTCAACTCCAGGTAGTAGGCCGAGGTGTAAACCTTGCGCCAAACCTTGGTGCCCACGGCGCACATCCGTGGGTAGACGCCGTTGAAGTTGGTCACCGGCAGGATGATGTCGCCCTCCTTGGCCGAGCCGTCCGCATTGAGCGAAGTCGCCGTGCTGCCATGGTAGAAATAAGTCGGCACGGGGATCTTGATGTTGCCGATCTGGTTGGTCTGCAGCACGGGGTCCCAGTTCAACTTCAGCGACGGCGTGTCGGTGGTGAACTGCGTGATCACATAACCGCCCTGGTTGCGCCAGGCGATGGTCTTGAACGCATTGTGCGGGCCGACCTGATCGACGCACTCATCGGGGTGAAGGATGGAAGCGGTCGTGTCCGTGGTGGGCGGGTTCAGCGTGTACTTGTAGGCGTAGTTGTCGCCCAGCAGGTCCATCTTGTAGGTGTTGTTGGCCTCGAAATAAAGGCCGCCCGCGGCAAAAGGCTTGGGGTAGGCCACGTGGAAGCCCCAGATACTCGCCAGCATCAGGCCCGAGCCCGCGTTCCAGTCCATGGCCTTGGCCGCGATCTTCATGTCGGCCACCATGCCACCTGTGGCCACGCCCTTGATCGAGCCCACCAGCGTGGGCGCGTAGGTCGAAAGCAACTGGCCTGCCCAGGCCGCCGCCGTGCCGCCTTCGGAGTAGCCCCAGATCGCCATGGGCGACGCCAGGCTGACCTTGACGCGCTTGTTGCCATAGGCATCAGGCGTGTCCACCGAATCGATCAGCGGGATGGCCTGCTTGACGGCCAACCCCATGTCCAGCACCGAGTGGCCCAAGGACTGCCCCACCAGGTATTGATGCGCCTGGCTGTTGTTGGTGTAGCCGTCGTAGTCGGTGATGGCCACGATGTAGCCACGCTCCAGGGCCGCGACCATGCGCTTGACCTCCGAGGTCTCTTCCGTGCCCAGCTCCAGGGCTTTGGAGGGGGCACAGTTGCTGCCCAGTCCCTGCGTCTTGGGCGCGAACAGGATCACCGGCCGGGTGCTGCTGGTGTTGAGCGGCATGGCCGTGTCAATGGGGGCGATGATGATGCCGGTGGCCAGCAACGGCGTGCCAGGCACCGTCGGCTGCAAGTTGGCGTCAGGGGAGGTCGTCGTGTAGGAGATGCGCCAGGCGCGGATGGCCTGGGTGTAGTTGGCCTTGCCCGCGAAAGCGCTCAATACCGCGTTGGCATATTGGCTGGACTGGCTGGGGTTGAGCACCTCGGCGATGTTGAGCAGCTTGCCGTGCGGCTGGGTCTGCCAGCCCACGGGCGGCGCATAGATGCTGGCATCCAACAGCGCGGCGGTGGCCTGGGCGGCCCCGGCTGTCAGCATGGTGGCGGCCAAAGCGAGTGCCGACATGGCCAGGCGGCGCTGAGGCCGGGCCTGGGAGATGGGGGTCGAGATCATGGGGCGGTTCCTGAAAATACTGGACTGACGGGTCGAACATGGCGCAAACCGCGATGCGGCGCCCATCCGTCATCCATCCCTGTGTCGTGGTTCGGGTTCAAAACATCATCGGGATGACCGACATGCTTCTTCAATGGAGAAGGTTTTGAATCGACCCTCCACCATTGCACGCGATTTGCGGCGCCACAATAACATGTGATGGCAATAAAATTGCTCCCATAAAGCAAAACAACTGCCCTTCAATACACGTGACGGCATCGGCAGGGCTGGTGAATGGCCGGGCAAAATGCTTGGCTTACTCACCCCCGTGCCCTTTTGCCTGCCGTGACCCCACAAGCCTTGCTCGACGCCATTGCCGCCCTTCACCAAGTGCCCACCGAGGCGGCGCGCCTCTTCCACGGACGAGGTGGCCTGTATCCCGGCTGCGAGCAGTGGTCGCTCGACTTTTTCCCGCCAGTCTGGCTGCTCACCAGCTTTCAAGCCGTCTCCGAGGAGGCGCTCGCGCCCATCCAGGCTGCCCTGGCGCAACGCTGGGCTCAGATCGCACCGGATGAGCCCTTGAACCTGGTCTTCCAGACACGCGACGATGCCCGCGCCGACACCCGCCTGCTGGCCGGCCAAGTGCCCGAGCCCCATGAGGTGCACGCCCAGGGGGCGCGTTTTAGGGTGCATTTGCTGAGGGGCCTGAACCACGGCCTTTTCCTGGACATGGCTGAAGGCAGGCGCTGGGTGCGCGAGCACGTGGCGGCCCGGCCGCGCTTGCGGGTGCTCAACCTGTTCGCCTACACCTGCGCCTTCTCGGTGATTGCATTGCAGGCTGGTGCGGGGCAGGTGATCAATGTGGACATGAGCGGCGGCGCACTGTCCATCGGCAAGCAAAATCACCAGCTCAACGGCTTGACTGGTGGCGCCAGCTTCCTGCCGCACGACATCTTCAGTTCCTGGGGCACGATAGGCCGGCGTGGCCCTTACGACCTGATCATCCTCGATCCGCCCAGCTACCAGAAAGGCAGCTTCGTGGCCGAGAAGGACTATGCCCGTCTCATGCGGCGCCTGCCTGACCTGCTGGCCCCAGGCGGGCATGCCCTGCTGTGCCTGAACTCACCCAAGCAGGGCCTGGATTTCCTGCAAACGCAGATGCAAGAGCTGGCCCCCGACTTGTCATTGGTGGAGCGGGTGGCCAATCCGGCCGTGTTTGCCGACGTGTCCAGCGAGCGGGCCCTCAAAGTGCTGGTGTACCGGGCAGCAGGCGAGTCATGGCGCGCCGGCGTGACCCCTTGACGCCTGGGGGCATGTCCGCCTTGGCTAAGCTGCCCTCAGTGAAGGAGATCGACATGACACTCAGCATGGATTACACGCCCAACCCGCCCACCCGTGAACAGGTCGACGCCATTCAAGGCCCGCTGGTGCTGGAGTTCGGCACCGAATGGTGCGGCTTTTGCAAAGCGGCGCAGCCGGTGATCGCCTCGGCCTTCGTGCGCCACCCGGGCATCACCCACCTCAAGGTGGAGGACGGCCCGGGGCGGGCGCTGGGCCGCTCCTACAAGGTCAAGCTCTGGCCTTCGCTGATCTTCCTGTTCAACGGCCAGGAGGTGGCGCGGCTGGTGCGCCCCGGCGACGCGCAGGCCATTGACCAAGCATTGGCCCGCATCGAGCTGGCCGAGCCCGACGGCCCCGGGTCGTCCTAGGTCAAGCCACCTTGTCCTGCGTTTTTGTGTCGAAATCGCTGGCGTCGTGGCGCTCGTGCAGCTGGCTGGCCGGATCGCCCCAGGTGCGGTTGACCATGCGGCCGCGCTTGACGGCGGGGCGCTGCGCGATCTCCTCGGCCCAGCGCCGGACATGGGTGTAGCCCTGCACCTGCAGGAACTCACCCGCACCGTAGATTTCGCCCTTCACCAGCACCCCGTACCAGGGCCAGATGGCCATGTCGGCGATGGTGTAGTCGTCCCCGGCCAGGTAACGCTGCTCGGCCAGGCGGCGGTCGAGCACATCGAGTTGCCGCTTGGCCTCCATCGCATAGCGGTCGATCGCGTATTCGATCTTGGTCGGCGCGTAGGCATAGAAGTGGCCGAAGCCGCCACCCAGCAAAGGCGCCGCCCCCATCTGCCAGAACAGCCAGGACAAGCACTCGGTGCGCTTGACGTGATCGGTGGGCAGGAAGGCGTTGAACCTCTCGGCCAGGTACAAGAGGATGGCGCCGGACTCGAACACCCGGATCGGCTCACCGCTGGTACTGTGATCCATCAGCGCCGGGATCTTGGAGTTGGGATTGGCGCCCACGAAGCCCGAACCGAACTGATCGCCCTGGTTGATGTTGATCAGCCAGGCGTCGTACTCCGCGCCCTGATGGCCCAAGGCCAGCAACTCCTCCAACATCACCGGCACTTTCACGCCATTGGGCGTGGCCAGTGAGTACAGTTGAAGTGGGTGCTTGCCAACGGGCAATGGCTTGTCATGCGTGGGCCCAGCTGTCGGACGGTTGATGTTGGCGAACTGCCCACCGTTGCCGGGCTTGAAGGTCCAGACGGCGGGCGGGGTGTAAGGGCTGGTGTCGGTCATGGCGTGAAGGTGTGCTGCGGGATGGGCGCTGGGGCTCGGTGGCACACCTTAGCAAAACGCCATTGACCTGTTGGCGCGTAGGCCCTGCCCGCCAAACACTACACTGCCCGATCTCATCCAACTCCATGACTGACTGAGGCCCCCCCATGAACGCCAAAACCCTTGTTCTCGCGCTGACCCTC
This sequence comes from Burkholderiales bacterium, assembly GCA_947372535.1. The sequence continues at coordinate 4,100 of CANBUA010000109.1, read as the reverse complement.
GCTGGCCTGGCTGCCATCCAGGCCCATGCCGACACCAAACCCGCTGTGCAGAAGCTGCCCTCCGGCGTTGAAGTAACGCACCTCAAAGTCGGCAGCGGCCCCAAGCCCGAAGCCAGCAGCACCGTGAAGGTCCACTACGAAGGCAAGCTGGCTGATGGCACGGTGTTCGACAGCTCCTACAAGCGCGGCGAGCCGATCAGCTTCCCGCTGGGCCGCGTCATCCCGTGCTGGACGCAAGGCGTGCAGACCATGCAGGTGGGCGGCAAGGCCACGCTGCAATGCCCGTCCAAGACGGCTTACGGCGCGGCCGGCGCTGGCGGAGTCATCCCGCCCAACGCCGACCTGACCTTCACGGTCGAGCTGCTCGGCATCGAGCGCTGACCCCCATCAATCACACGCGCGGCTCGCCCTGGCGATTGACCGTCACGGTGCGGCCAGGTGGTGTGGTGGTTTGCATGTGGTACTCCTGACCACGGAACTGGTAGGTCACGTCCCAGTAGTCGGGGCGGGCGCTGGTCGGCACGGCCGTGCAATGCTTCACGTCCCGTGTGGATGGGTAGCTGTCACCACGGTTGCGGCCCACGTTGCCACCCACCGCCGCCCCGGCGACCACACCGCCCACGGTGGCGATGTCGCGGCCACTGCCGCCACCCACTTGGTGGCCCAGGATGCCGCCAATCAGCGCGCCCGCAATCGCGCCGGGCACATTGGCCTGACTGCGTTCACGCGGAATGTTCTCGCGCTCGACCCAGCAACGCTGCTCAGGCGTGCCGACCACGGCGCGGACAGCCGTCACATCAGCCTGGAAGAGGCGCTCGTTGCGGCGACGGCGGTAGTCCACGGGCGCAGGGGGTGCTGGCGCGTAACGGCCGTTGTCAATGCGGGCGTCCGTGCCCACGGCGCGCACCGAGGACACGCGGTCGTTCAGGCCCATGGACGACAGGCTGGGGTAGCGCCCTTCACGCAGCACCACGCAACGGCCGGTGAAGCCCGCGTCCTCACAGACCTCCCATTGGTCATGCTCGACCAGGACGGACGAGGCACGGTCGTTGAAGCCCAGGTTCTTGAAGTTCTCTACTGGGCGATCGGTGCTGAAAGAACGACCGGCAAATCCATCGTGCTCGTAAAAGCTGATCTGCGCGCCAGCGTGCATGGCCGCGGCCATGGTGGCCAAGGCCAAGGTGTTTTTGATGAGTGTGTTCATTGATGTTCTCCTGGTTGAACCGCATGCGGCATCGGCTGGCGGATGTGCCAAGTCGATGACGTACCCAAGGAGAGGGGCAAACGGCGTGCCTGCGGGCCTTTTTTTCGCTGATGGCCTAAATGTTGGGCACCCGGTTGATCTCAACCGAGATGTGCACCAACTCTTCATGGATGGCCAGCTGCCGCTTGAAGTCGTCCGGCGTGGCATCGGGGTCCGGCGTCAGCAAGGACACGACACACGCATATTTGCCCTTGGCGACCCGCCACACATGCAGATCGCAGATGCTGGCTGGGATGGGGCTGCTGCCCATCACGTCGCGAATCTCCTGAACCACCGGGGCGTCCATTTCCGCATCAAGCAGGACGCGACCCGAGGCACGGAGCAGTCCCAAGGCCCAGATGGCCACCACGACGGCGCCCACCAACCCCATCACCGGGTCCAGCCAGCTGGCGTGCCACAGCTTGCCGCCAAACAGCGCCACCATGGCCAGGACTGAGGTGGCCGCATCGGCCAGCACGTGCACATAGGCCGCATGCAGGTTGAGGTCCGCATGGCCGTGGTGGTGATGGTGTTCGGGGTGATGCCCGTGATCGTGGCCATGGTCATGTCCGTGGTCATGCGCACCCCGCAGCAACCAGGCGCATACCAGGTTGACGATCAAGCCGATGAACGCAATCCAGAGCGCCTCGTCATAGTGGATGGCTGAAGGCGCGAGCAGGCGTTCAAACGATTGCCAGGCCATCAAGAGGGCGACCATCACCAGCAAGATGGCGCTGGTGTAGCTGCCCAGCACCTCGATCTTCCAGGTGCCAAAGGTGAAGCTCGAGTGACCGGCGAACCGCCTGGCCGCCACGTAAGCCACGAAAGACAACCCCAGGGCGACGACGTGCGAACTCATGTGCCAGCCATCGGCCAGCAGGGCCATGGAATTGAACATCAGGCCGCCGCCGATTTCGACCACCATCATGAGCGCGGTCAGGATGACGGCCAGCAGCGTCTGGCGCTCGGCCAGCGGGTTGCCATCGTCGAAGACGTGCGTGTGGGAAGAAGCGCTCATCAATATACTATACCCCAGTATATTTGAATCGACTAAAATCCGAGGCCATGAGCCACACCATCCACGACAAGAAGCCCCTGCTGTCCCGCGTCAGGCGCATCCGCGGCCAGGCCGAAGCCCTGGAGCGTGCGCTGGAGGACGGCGCGGACTGCGTGGCCATCCTCCAGCAAATCGCCGCGGTGCGTGGCGCCGTCAATGGCCTGATGGCGCAGGTGCTGGAGGGCCACATCCGCGCGCATCTGGGCGCTGATGCCGCCCCCGACGAGCGCGAACAGGATGTCGAGGCCGTGGTCACGGCGGTTCGCAGTTACCTCAAGTAGAGGGCTTGTCTTTCCTGCTGGCGCGCTTGGCCGACTTAAGGCCCGCCACCGCGAACGGCCCATTGGCCTGATCCAGCCAAAGCAGGGCATCCAGGTGCGACAGGAAGCGCCGCAAATAATCGGGCGACAGGTCCCGCATCAAGGCCAGCGAGCGCAGCACCAGCAGGTGCGAGTTGAGCGGCCCTGCGTTCTGCGGCGCGCGCCCCACGGCCTTGTCCAACTGATCTTCCGCCGCGATCTTGGCCCAGGTCTCGCGGAAGCCGCGCAGGCTTTTCATCTCGGCGCGGTCTGGCGTCTCGCCGCTTGGGCGACGGGCCGGCATGCCGCTCGGCTCAGTCGGCCCAAGCGCTTGCTGCGTCACCTGCTGGATGTGCCGATTCAACTGCGCCAAAGGCAGGCAGGCGGCCTGGGCGGCACGCGGGCTGGTGCGCTGCGGCACGACCTCGTCATTGGCCGCGTGAGGCGTCTGCTGGAAGCGTTCGGCATAGTCCCGCAAGGCCTCGTCCAACTTGGCTTGCAGGATGCCGCGCACATCGGCAGGCGCACCGTGCAGGCGCCGTGACAGCGCCTCCAGGTAATGAAAGCGCATGGGGTCCAGGCGCTGCGCGCCCTGGCTGCGCAAGGCATCGAGCGAGGGATCTACCTCACTCATGACCCGCCGGCTTCCCATTGGTGGACCGGGGCACCGGCGCCATCTCCACCCGGCGGTTCAGGGCGCGCCCCTTTTCATCGGCATTGGAGGCCACCGGTTGCTGCGCCCCAAAGGCAGCGGCGAACACCTGCGGCGGCGGCATGCCTTCGTCGATCAGGGCGCGCGTCACCGTCAAGGCGCGCTGGGCCGACAGCTCCAGGTTGTCCGAGAACTGCTGGTCCTTGCCGGTGCGCATGCGCTTGTCGTCGGTGAAGCCGCTGACCATCAGGATCTCCTCACGCTCGCCCAGGTAAACGCGCAAGGGCGGCACCAGGCTCTTGAGCAAGAGCCTGCCATCAGGCCGCAACTGGTCGGAGTTGACGGGAAAGAGCACGCTGCCGCTGATGCCGATGCGCCCGTTGTTGAGCGTGACGCGACCGCTCTGCAGCGGGATGGCCAAGGCCTTTTCCAAAGCCATGCGGCGCTGCTCTTCCATCTGGCGCTTCTTGACCTCCGATTGCAGGTTGGTCATCAGGTCCATCTGCACCACCAGCACGCCCACCAGGATCAGCACGAAGGCGCCCAACAGGCCCGCCATCAGGTCGCCAAAGACGGCCCAGACGGGCGCGGTCTGCTCGACGCCATCGTCGTGCTCGTCCAGGTCGGCCATCATGCGGCGCGCCCTTCAGGCCGGGGGGCTTGCTGCCCGTGCAGGCGGCGCAGGTCTTCGACGATGCCTTGCTGCGAGGTGATGCTCAGGTCGATGACCTCGCGCGCCTGCGCCACGTAGTAGGCCAGTTGCTCGTCGCTGCGCGCCATGGATTGGGTGATGGCGCCTTCGATGCGTTGCAGGCTGTCCATCAGCTTCTCATTGCTGGCGTTGAACAG
>CANBUA010000108.1 GCA_947372535.1 Burkholderiales bacterium | reverse complement strand
TCGGCCTTGACGATGATGCTGCCTTGGTCCGTGAACTTCAGGGCATTGGCCAGCAAATTGAGCAGCGCCTGGGACAGGCGGGTCGGGTCGCCACGCAAGGCTTTTTCGGGGATGGTGTTGCGCACTTCCAGGCGCAGGCCTTTTTCGCGCGCCTTGTCGGCCACCAACGCCGTGGTGCGGCCCATCAGCCCTTCGACGTCGAAGTCGATTCGTTCGAGCACCAGCATGCCCGACTCGATCTTGGACAAGTCCAGGATGTCGTTGATGATCTGCAGAAGGTGGTCGGCCGCCTGGGCCACGGCGGCCAGGCGCTGCTCGTTCTCGGGTGCGGCGATGGCGCGGCGGGCCAGGTAGGTCATGCCGATGATGGCGTTCATCGGCGTGCGGATCTCGTGGCTCATGTTGGCCAGGAAGGCGCTCTTGGCCTGGTTGGCCGCTTCGGCCCGGTCGCGCGCTTGCGCCAGTTCCTGGGTGCGCTGCGTGACCATCTCTTCCAGGTGGTCGCGGTGCTGTTCCAGCTCGGCGCGCACGCGGTTGCGCTCGGTGATGTCGCGTGCCAGCAGGTGGATGGCGCGCTGGCCCTGGTCCTCGAAAGCCCAGACGATCAACTCGACCACCACGCTGTCGCCGTAGGGCCGGCGGATGCGCACCTCGATGGGCAGGCTGGTGGGTTGGTGCCCTTGGAGCTGCTCCATGGCCTGCGCCACGACGGGCCGGTCTTCCTCGATGAACAGCTTGAGCACGGGCGTGCCCAGCAAATCCTGTTCGGTGAGCCGCTGGCACAGCGCCTGGCCAGCTGGGTTGGCCAGGCTGATCTGGCCATCGACACTGACGAAGATGCCATCGGGCGAGGTCTCGAACAGCGCGAGGTAACGGATGGCGCCCTGGCGCTGCTGCGCCATCTGCTGGCGGATGTCGGCATCCATGTCGCGCAGGGCCCTGCCCAGCTCGGCCACCTCGTCGTGCGATTCGGGGTCCACGCTGGGGAACTCGACCTGGTCGCCATTGCGCAAGCCGGCCGCCGCCTCGGACAGGCGCCGCAGTGGCCGCGAGACGTGGCCCGCCAACATCCAGCTCAAGGCCATGAACAAGAGCGCGCCGATGCCGCCGCCGAACATCAGACGGCGGCGCAATTGATGGGTCGCGCCGAAGGCCTGGTCTGCGTCTTCCCGCACAACCAGGGTCCATGCCGGGCTGTCGTGGGCATCGGTGAGTTGCAGCTTGGCCGCGGCGGTGAGGTAGGGGCCGTTGCCATCGGACCAGGTCAGCACGCTCGGCCGCCCGGTGTTCATGACCTCGTCCAGCCCTTCGACTGTCAGGTGCTTGCCCACGTAGCGCGAAGGGCCCAGCGTGCACACACCTTCTGGCGTGATGAGCAGCGCTTCGCGGGGTGCGCCATGCGTGGTCGACAGGACCAGCGCCTGGTAGAGCTCGCGGATCCAGTTCCAGTCCAGCATGGCCACGACGATGCCGATGGTGCGACCTTCGTAGTCGATGACCGGGGCGGCCAGGTCCAGCAACTGAGGCTGCAAGCCGCGTTCGTCCAGCGCAAAGTAAGGGCCGAGCAGGTCAACGGTCTTGGGCGATCCCACCCAGGCCGCTTGCAGGCCCTGACGGAACCAGGCCTGTTTGGCGACGTTGCGACCTTGCAGCAAATTGCCCGTGGCCGAGATCACATTGCCTTTTTCATCGGTCAGGGCCAACCAGATCAGTTCGGGATGGTGGGTGCGCGCCTGCTCCAGGCTCAGGCGCAGCGAGCCGGCTTCCATCAGGCCGCTGGCCATCTCCGGCAAGGCGGCCACCTGTTGAATTTGCAGCAGCCGTTCACGCAAGGCGACCGAGATGGTGCGACCCAGGAACTGCGCCTCACGCCGGGTGGCCTCGTTGATGGTCCGTTCCAGTTGACGCCGTTGGTCGTGTTCGGCCAGCACGGTCACGATCAGGGCCAGCAGCATGCCGCTGATGCCCATGGCCAGTGCGAAACGCGCCCTGACGCTGTGCCGGGGAGACCACATGGCCACGCGGGAAGGGATGGACATGATTGAGAACGTTGCTCCGGGGCCAGGGGTTGCAGGACCTGCTGCGGACCTGACCTCAACCCTGCATCAGCTTGGAAACCTCTCAGGATTATATGAATCACAAGTGATGATTTTGCGGTTGTTGTGCCCACTTGCGCCTGAGGGAGCTTTGCCTTAGGGTTGGGGCCCCATGCGGTTCATGAGAATGTGGATGAAACAATTTGTCGTGGCGATGCTGGCAGCCTGCGCTGCCGGTGCTGCCTCGGCCACGGAACTCGTCGTGGCCACGGTCAACAACGGCCACATGATCACGCTGCAGCGGATGTCGCACCACTTCGAGCAGGCCCATCCCGACATCGATGTGCGCTGGGTGACGCTGGAAGAGGGCGCCCTGAGGCAGCAGGTGACCCGCGACATCGCCTCCAAGGAGGGGCGTTTCGATGTGACCACCATCGGCCTGCTGGAGGCGCCCATCTGGGGCCGGCGGGGCTGGCTCAAGTTGATCTCGGTCGATGCCGCCTATGACATGAACGACTTGTTGCCCAGCGTGCGCCAGGGCCTGTCGGTCAATGGCCGACTGGTCGCCGCGCCTTTCTATGGCGAGAGCTCCATGACCATGGCGCGCACCGACTTGCTGGCGGCCAAAGGCCTGAGTCTGCCGGCCAACCCAAGCTGGGCCCAGGTCAAGGGCCTGGCTGCCAAACTGCACGACCCTGAGCGCGGCGTTTACGGCATCTGCCTGCGTGGCCGCGCCGGCTGGGGCGAGAACATGGCGCTGATCACCACCATGGTCAACGCCTTTGGGGGCCAGTGGTTCGACATGGGCTGGCGCGCGCAACTGACCACGGCGCCATGGCGTGAAGCCGTGGGCTTGTATGTCGATCTGCTGCGCCGCTATGGCCCGCCCGGTGCGGCGGCCAATGGCTACAACGAGAACCTCGCCCTGTTCCGCGACGGCAAGTGCGCGCTCTGGGTCGATGCCACGGTGGCGGGCGCCTTCCTCAATGATCCGCAGCTCTCTCAGGTGGCAGGCAAGGTGAGCTTCGCGCAGGCGCCCACGGCGGTGACCGCCAAGGGCAGCCACTGGCTGTGGTCCTGGGCCCTGGCCATCCCGGCCAGCACCACCAAGACGGAAGCGGCCCAGGCTTTTGTCAAATGGGCGACCTCCAAGGAATACGTGCGCCTGGTGGCCAAAGAACAAGGTTGGGGCGCCGTGCCCTCCGGCGTGCGCAAGTCCACGTATGCCGCGACACCGTTCATGGCGGCCAACCCGGCTGCGAAGGTCGAGCGTGAGGCCATGGCCTCGGCCAATCCGCTGGATGCCACCTTGCCCAAATCGCCCTATTTGGGCGTGCAGATCGTGGGCATCCCCGAATTCCAGGCCATCGGCACGGCGGTGGGCCAGCAGATCAGCCGCCTGTTGGTCGATGGCGGCCCGGTGCTGCCGGCCCTGGAGCGGGCCCGCAACGCGGCCGACCGCAAGATGCTGGCATCAGGCTATCGTCGCTGAACGCTTGAAGCGGGCTGAACCGGCGCACAATGTCGGGTTTTTGCCAACGCAACGCTTCGAGTGATGATCTGGACCCGCCTTGACCGCCTGCTGGACCGCCTGCGCTTACGCCGCCAGGTGTGGGTCCTCGTGGCCGATGCCTTGCTGATCGTGCTGGCCTGGCACGCCACCTACCTGTTTCGCATGGGCGTGGAGCGCTGGCTGCACGAGCGCCCCTCTTATGACGCCCTGGTGCTGGCCGGCGTGGTGGCGGTCTACAGCAGCCTGTCCTGGGCCTTTGGTGTGCCCAAGGCGGCCTGGCGCTACGTGAGCTTCCAAGAGGTCTCGCGCCTGGGCTGGGTCTGCCTGACAGCCGGCTTGACCAGCGCCGTGGTGGTCTTGATGGCGCAACTGGTGGAGGTGCCGCGCGCCGTGCTGGCCCTGCACCCGGTGATGACGCTCATGACCTTGACGCTGGCGCGCACCCTGGTTCGCATGGCCCATGAAAGCTCGCGGGCTCGCCGCACGGGCGGCCAGGTGACTGGCCAGCGCGCGGTGGTGCTCGGCGCGGGCGAGGCCGCCAAACTCCTGATCGCCGGCATCCAGCATCGCGGCTGGACCGTGCTCGGCCTGCTCGATGACGATGTGCGCAAGCATGGCGCCCGCGTGGCGGGCGTGCCGGTGTGGGGCGGGCTGGACCGCCTCGAAGACACGGCTTTGCTGGAAGACGTCACCCACATCATTCTGGCCATGCCCTCGGCCTCCGGCGCGACCCGCAAGCGCGCGCTGGAACGAGCGACCGCCACCGGCCTGCCCGTCGTCACCGTGCCGACGGCTGATGAACTGCGCGAAGGCCGTTCACGCATCGATCGCGTGCGCGACGTCGAGCCCGATGACCTGCTGGGCCGCGAAGCCGTGCAGCTCGATGAATCCTCGCTGTCCAGCCTGATCAGCGGGCAGGTGGTGATGATCACCGGCGCCGGCGGCTCCATCGGCTCGGAGTTGTGCCGCCAGATCGCCCGCTTCGGCCCCACGCGCCTGGTGTTGTTCGAGCTCAGCGAGTTCGCGCTCTACCAGGTCGAGCAGGATTTGAGCGAGCGCTTCCCGCATTTGCCGCTGGTCCGCCTGGTGGGCGATGTCAAGGACTTGAGTGGCCTGCGCCGCGTCATGGCCGCCCACTCACCCGATCTGGTCTTCCACGCCGCGGCCTATAAACACGTGCCGCTGATGGAAGACGACAACGCCTGGATCGCCGTGCGCAACAACACCCTGGGCACCTACCGCGTGGCCCAGGCATCGGCCGAGCATGCCGTCAAACGCTTCGTGCTGATCTCCACCGACAAGGCCGTCAACCCGACCAACGTCATGGGTGCGACCAAGCGCGCCGCCGAGATGGTGGTTTCGCATTGGGCGGCTCAAGCCCCGGCCACGCGCTTCATGGCCGTGCGCTTTGGCAATGTGCTGGGCTCCAGCGGCAGCGTGATCCCCAAGTTCAAGGAGCAGATCGCCAAGGGCGGTCCGGTCACGGTCACGCACCCGGACATCACCCGCTACTTCATGACCATCCCCGAGGCGGCGCAACTGGTCTTGCAAGCGGCCGCTTTGGCCGAGACCGGACAGGTCTTCGTGATGGACATGGGCCAGGCCATCCGCATTGCCGACCTGGCGCGTGAAATGATCAAGATCACCGGCCACACCGAGGCCGAGATCCCCATTGTCTTCAGTGGCCTGCGCCCAGGCGAAAAACTCTTTGAGGAACTGCTGGCTGATGGTGACACCACCTTGCCGACACCGCATCCGCGCCTGCGCCTGGCCCGCTTGCAGAACGAGTTGCCCGCCGACTGGATCGCCCGCATGATCGAGCTGGCCGAGGTCGAAACCACCATGCCGCCCGCCACCTGGCGCGCCCGCCTGCACGAGCTCGTGCCGGAATACCTGCCGCGTTGAACCAGCCCAGGGCCCAAGGCCTCAGGCTTTGGGCGGCACGGCGTTGAGCAGGTCGTCGGTCTGCTGCAAGAGCGCGCCGATCTGCAGCGGCTTGGTCAGGTAACAGGCTGCGCCGGCCTTGAGGCAGGCATCGATCTGCTCTGGCATGGCATCGGCCGAGATCATGATCACCGGGATGAGCGCGGTTTCCGGATTGGCCTTGACCAGCTTGAGAAAGTCCAGCCCCGAGGCATCGGGCAGGTGCACGTCCAGCAAGATCAGGTCCGGCAAAGGCCCACGCAGGCGGTCGTGCAGGGCGGCCAGGCCTTCCTCGATGGTGGCCGCCACGTTCAGCCGCAGCCAGGCGCGGCCCAGCAAGGCCGCCTGCACCACCGCCGTGTTGGCATCGTTGTCCTCGACATACAGCACGTGGCGCACGGCCTGATCGTGCCTGGGTGCGGGTGCCAGATCGGCCATGGGTTTGACCGGCACATGGGGCAAGCCCGGGTGCAAGGCTGCGGCGGGCAAGGTCATGGTGAAGGTCGAGCCCACGCCCTCTTCGCTGACCACCTCCAGGCCGCCGCCCATGAGCTGCACCAAGTGACGGCTGATCACCAGCCCGATGCCCGTGCCATCGGGCGACAGGCGCTCGCGGCCCAGGCGGTTGAAGGGCTGGAACAATTGGCTCAACTGCTCCGGGTTCATCCCCAAGCCCGTGTCGGTCACGTCCAGCTGAACCATGGGCTGTGGGCTGTCGTTGGCGAGCAGGGCAGCTTTCACGCGCACGCTGCCGCCGGGCTGGTTGTACTTGACGGCATTGGTCAGCAAGTTGGTGAGCACCTGGCGCAGGCGCGTCTCGTCGGCCTGCACGCCCCAGCCAGGTGGCAACTTGGCATCGATCTCAAGCCGCACCTGCTGGCGCTGAGCCATGGCCACGACCAAGCTGCTGGAGGCCTCCAGCACCACCGGCAAGGCCAGCCGTTCGGCCCGCAGGCTCAGTGTGCCCGAGTCGATGCGTGAGAGGTCCAGCACATCGTCGATCATGTCCAGCAGGTGCCAACCGGCCTGCTGCACCTGGTCGATGCGGTTCTGCTGGGTGTGGTTCAAGGGGTTGAGCGAGTCGATGCTCATGACCTGCGCGAACCCCAGGATGGCGTTCAGCGGTGTGCGCAACTCATGACTCATGCGCGAGAGGAACTCGCTCTTGGCCTGGTTGGCGCGCTCGGCGGCCGCCCGTTGTTCGCGCGCCTCGTCCACGGCCGCGGCCATGTGCTCGGTGGCGCCCGTGATGACCAGCAGCAGGGCACCCAAGGTGGCGGCAAAGGCCACCCCGCCCACGGCGAACAGCCAGGAAGTGTAGACACCGCCCGGCAAAGGCACTGGGTTGACGGACCACAGGCGCAGGGCCCAGGTGCGGCCCGCGAAGGGCAGGGGCACGGTGGTGCTGAACCGCGCTTGCGGCCCTTCGCCCTTCTTGCAGGACGTGTCGCCGCTGAGGTAGATGGGCGGCATGGTGCTCACATCGACCAGGCAGGCGCCCATGTAGCCTGGCATGTCTTTGACGATCGCCGCCATCGCATCGTCCATGTGCAGGGCCAGGAAGATCGTGCCCATGCTGGTCGATTCCAGGATCGGGCCGCCCTGGGGTGGCGTGCGATACACCGCCCGGTAGATGACCACGCCCAGTTGCTGGGCCGTGTCCTCGGTCAGCAGGAAGCCGGGCGTGACCACGGGCGCGTTTTCGCGCACGGCACGCTGGTAGGCGACACGGCTCACATCGCGCGACAGCGCATTGAAGCCCAGCAGGTGCTCGTGCCCCTGGAGGGGCTCCACGAAACGCACGGCCAGGATATCGGGGCCTTTGGGGCGGGTGTGCCCCGGCAGGTCATAGGCCTGGTAGGACACCAGCCCTTCGGCGCGTTGTTCGGCCTCGAACTCGGCCAGGCGGTCGCTGCGCAGGCGCTCTTCCCAGCCAATGGCCAAGATGCCCTGCATGGTGGCGACCCAGTGGGCCGTGGCCCGCCTGAACTCATCGCGCTCGACCGAGTCGGAGGCGTCATACACGCTGCGGATGGCTTCCACGGCGGCCAGGTAGCCATTGAGGCGCAGCCTGACGCCATTGGCCGTGGCCTCGGTCTGTTGCCGGAACTCGGCACTCTCGCGCTGGCTCTCCCAGATCTGAACCTGGCGGATGCCCAAGCCCAGCAGCAGGGTGGCTACCAGCAGCGGCATGCCGACCACCAGCCGACGTTGACGCCAAAGGCGGGCGGGTTGCCCCACCAGTGTGAGCATCATGGGCGTGCCCATGAGCACCCCCAGGGCATCACCGGCCCACCAACTGCTCAAGGTGGGCAGCCACATCCCGGGGGGCACCTTGCCCACCAACACGGCGGCCGACACGGTCAGGGTGGCATTGACGGTGCACGCCAGCGGCCCTGCCACCAGCAAAAATCGCACGACCTCGCCCAGGGTGTCCAGGGCCAGAGGTCGGCGGTCCTCGGGGCCTTGCAGGTAGCGGGCGGTGAGCCAGGCCTGCAAGCCACCCCCGATGCCGCTCACCCCCATCATCGCCAGCGAGGCGGCCGTCAGCTCAGTCGGGTCCAGCCAAAGGGCCGCCAGCAGCGTGACGCTGGCCGAACCCAACCCGACCGCCACGGCCATGATCCGGCCCCAGCCCAGCACCAATGCCAGGCCAAAGCCTGCCGCCATGTAGAGCTGGGCGACGTGGTGTTCTTCGGTGGCCACCAGCAAGGACAGAGCACCCGCAGCCAAATAGACGGCATACGTGATGGCCCCTCTGATCCAGAGTGCTCGATGGGAGGGTGCCAGTGGCATGAATTGTTGTGTGTCCGGCGAATGAACAGTTTGCCTAGCGTACCAGTGCAATCCGCCTCTCGCCAGAGGGGCATGGCACACAGGACTAAACTTGTGCACGACTATTTTTTGTGGAGCATGGCATGGCAGGATGGCGCAAGACGATCGCAACAGCGGGCGCGGCACAGGTGGTGTGGGTGGCGATGACGGCGGTGGGCATGAGCCTGGCCGCGCCTGGTGCCCACGCCGAGGCGCCCCAGTTGAGGACGCAGGTGCCCGGTTACTACCGCATGGCCCTGGGTGATTTCGAAGTCACCTCCCTGTACGACGGTGAGATCAAGCTCGACACCAAGATCCTCAAAGGCGCCAAGCCTGCAGATCTGAGCCGCTTGCTGGCTCGGATGTATCGCGAAAATCCCACACCCACCGCCGTGATCGCCTACCTGGTCAACACCGGCAACCGGTTGGTGCTGATCGATGCTGGCGCTGCCAAGTTGTTCGGCCCTACGCTGGGCAATGTGCTGGCCAATCTCAAGGCTGCCGGTTACAGCCCCGATCAAGTCGATGCCGTGCTGCTTACCCACTTGCACGCAGACCACGCCGGTGGCCTGATGACGCCCGATGGCCAGATCGCCTTCCCCAAGGCCATGGTGTACGTGCCGCGGGCCGATGCCGATTTCTGGCTCAGCGCCGAGGTGATGGCCAAGGCGCCTGAATCGGCCAAGGGCTTCTTCAAAATGGCCCAGGATTCGGTGGCGCCCTACATCAAGGCTGGCCGCGTCAAAATCTTCGATGGCACGGACGAGCTGGTGCCTGGCATCAAGCCCGTCAATGAAAACGGCCACACGCCGGGCCACAGCGGCTACCTGGTGTCATCCAAAGGCAAATCCCTGCTGGTCTGGGGCGATGTGGTTCACAACGCGGCGGTGCAGTTCCCGCAGCCTGAGGTCACCATCGAGTTCGACAACGATCCCAAGCAGGCTTTGAGCACCCGGCTGAGCCTGTTCAAGTGGACGGCCAAGGATGCCTTGTTGGTCGCGGGCGCGCATTTGCCCTTCCCGGGGTTGGGCCACGTGCATCCGGAGGGGCGCAACCGTTACAGCTGGGTGCCCATCGATTTCGCACCCATGCCTGCACCTTGAGTCCGTTTGAAAGGCCCTCATATCGTGATCTTTGTACGACAACCAGGCCAGCGTGTTTCCGCTGGGGTGGACAAATCTCGATTTGAGGGTAGTTTGCCCCGTGATTGAACTTTGCGGGGCGGGCTGCGCTCCTATACTGGGTGGGAGACAGGCGCCCCTCCCTTTTTCCTCTTTTGCTGGGCGCCGATGTGTACGAGGCGAGTCAACATGACCTCCAAATTCAAGATCGCCGGCTGGGTTGCCGTGGGCGCACTGGCCGGTGGATTGACCACCCTGCAATTTCAGGCCACGGCCCGCAACTCGGCGCCGCAATTGCCGCTCGAGGAAATGCAACAACTCGCGGCGGTATTCGGCATGATCAAGTCCGATTACGTCGAACCCGTCGATGAGAAAAAACTCATCGGCGATGCCATTGGCGGCATGGTCTCGGGCCTGGATCCGCATTCCCAGTATTTCGACAAAACCACCTTCAAGGAATTCCGCGAAGGCACCACGGGCCGTTTCGTTGGCGTGGGCATCGAAATCGGCATGGAAGATGGCTTGGTCAAAGTCGTCTCGCCAATCGAAGGCTCGCCAGCCTTCCGCGCTGGCCTCAAGAGCGGCGACCTGATCACCAAGATCGACGAGACCTATGTCAAGGGCTTGACCATGGACCAGGCCGTCAAGCGCATGCGTGGCGAGCCCGCGACCAAGGTGCTGTTGACGATCTTCCGCAAGACCGAGAACCGCAGCTTCCCCGTGACCATCGTGCGCGAAGAAATCCGCGTGCAAAGCGTGCGCGTGAAGATGCCCGAGCCCGGTTACGCCTATGTGCGCATCACGCAGTTCCAGGACCGCACGGTCGATGACTTCGTGACCAAGGTCGGCAAGCTCTACCAGGACGACCCCAAGATCAAGGGCCTGGTGCTGGACCTGCGCAACGACCCGGGTGGCCTGCTCGAAGGCGCCGTGGCGATTTCCTCGGCCTTCCTGCCCAAGGATGCCGTGGTCGTGACGACCAACGGTCAGTTGCCTGAATCGAAATCCAAATTCCAGGCCCGCCCTGAGGACTACTCGCGCCGCCTGGGCTTTGACCCCCTGGCCAAGTTGCCTGCCGGCCTCAAGACCGTGCCCATGGTGGTGTTGGTCAATGAAGGGTCTGCCTCGGCCTCCGAGATCGTCTCGGGCGCTTTGCAGGACCACAAGCGTGCCGTCATCCTGGGTGCCCAGACTTTCGGAAAGGGCTCGGTCCAAACCGTTCGCCAATTGACGGCCGACACGGCGCTCAAGATCACCACCGCACGTTACTACACCCCCAGCGGTCGCTCCATCCAGGCCAAGGGCATCGTGCCGGACGTCATGATTGATGAGACCGCCGAGGGCAATGTCTTTGGTGCCCTGCGTGTGCGCGAGGCCGATCTGGAGAAGCACATCACCAGCGGCCAGGGCAGCGAGGTCAAGGACGCCGCCCGTGAAAAGGCGCGTGAAGAGGCCATCAAGAAGTTGGAGGAAGCCAACGCCGCGCTCAAGAAAGACGACAAGCCCAAGCCCTTGCCCGAGTTCGGCAGCCCCGAGGACTTCCAGCTCCAGCAGGCACTGCACAAGCTCAAGGGCCAGCCCGTGGTGGTCTCCAAGACCATGACCGAGCGCAAGGCCGAGGACACCAAGTCCGAATGATGAGGGCGGGGCTCAGGCCCTGGCCGGTCGATGGGTTGAGGTGAGCCACGTGGATGACCTGCAAAGGCTGCGCTACAGCCGCCACCTTCTGCTGACGGAGTGGTCCGAAGAGGCCCAGGCGCAACTCCTGGGCGCCCATGCCCTGGTGATCGGGGCGGGCGGCCTGGGCGCGCCAGCCCTCATGTACCTGGCCAGCGCCGGGGTGGGGCGGATCACCGTGGTCGACCACGACACGGTGGATCTGACCAACCTGCAACGCCAGATCGTCCATGCGACCGACCGCATTGGTCAGCCCAAGGTCGATTCTGCGCGCCAAGGCCTCGCGGCCATCAACCCCGAAGTTCAGGTTCACGCCGTGGCCCAGCAGGCTGACGAGACTTTGCTGCGCCATTGGGTGCCGCAAGTGCAGGTGGTGCTCGATTGCACCGATGGGTTCGCCATCCGCCAACTGATCAACCGCATCTGCCAGGACGAGGGCGTACCGCTGGTGTCGGCCTCGGCGGTGGGTTTCGATGGGCAGATCAGCGTGTTCGATCCCCGGCGCGCCTCATCGCCCTGCTATGCCTGTGTTTTCCCGCCTGATCGGCCGCCACCGGAGGTGCGCTGCGCCACGCTGGGGGTGTTTGCGCCATTGGTCGGCATGATGGGCGTGATGCAGGCTGGCGAAGCCCTCAAACTGCTGGCCGCGCTGGATGAGTCCAAAGGCCACACGCCTTTGACAGGGCGGCTGTTGCTGGTCGATGGCCGCCATTGGCAGACCACCGAACTGAAGGTGGCGCGTGACCCGCATTGCCCGGTCTGTCAGCACCGCGATTGAGTGCCCGTGCAGGCTTGTGACATTTACACCGCAATCGCCCAGGGACTTGTCCCATGCCTTCGGCGCAGCCCTGCTATCGTGTTCTGTATCTGATCCTCAGAAGTGCCCATCGAGATGAATAATCCCAAAGAACTGCTGGCCCGCAATTTCCCCACTGCGGTTCAGGATGCCCGTAACGCCGCCCGCCCCTCACTTTATGGTGGCCCGGACAGCAGCTACGACCTGGCGTTTGCCGACCCCGAGTTCCTGCTCAAGGAAGAGCTGCGCCCTGTGCGCATGCAACTGGAGCTGCTCAAACCCGAGATGGTCCAGCGCGAAGAGGGCATCGAGTCCACCATCGTCATGTTCGGCAGCGCGCGCATCCTTGATGCCGAGCAGGCCCGAGAGCGCTTGGCCCTGGCCGAGGCGGTGATCCCCGGCCCCGAGCGCGATTTCGCCGTTCGCCAGGCGCAGCGCCAGGTCGAGATGTCGCGGTACTACGAAGAAGCCCGCCTGTTCGCCAACCTGGTCACCAACCATTCGGCCAAACTCAAGACGCCGATCTATGTGGTGACCGGCGGCGGCCCCGGCATCATGGAAGCGGGCAACCGCGGCGCCTTCGAAGTGGGCGGCAAGAGCATCGGCCTGAACATCGTGCTGCCCCACGAGCAAGAGCCCAATCCCTACATCACGCCGCGCCTGTGCTTCCAGTTCCACTACTTTGCCTTGCGCAAGATGCATTTCCTGATGCGTTCGGTGGCGCTGGTGTGCTTCCCTGGCGGCTTTGGCACCCTGGACGAGCTGTTTGAAGTGTTGACGCTCATGCAGACCGGCAAGTGCCGCAAGCGCCCCGTGCTGCTGTTCGGGCGCGATTTCTGGAGCAAGCTGCTCAATGTGGACCACCTGGTGGACACCGGCATGATCGGCCCGGACGACGTGAAGCTGTTCCGTTACGTCGAGACTGCGCAGGAGGCCTGGGACACCTTGCGCAACGAGTACAACCTGGCCCAGCCCATGGTGGTGGACCCCACCACCTTGTAACGCCATGTCACGCCCGCCCATCCGACTCATCGGCGTGCCCACGGATGTGGGGGCGAGCATGCGGGGCGCGGGCATGGGCCCTGAGGCCTTGCGTGTGGCTGGTTTGCCCGAGGCCCTGCAGCACCTGGGCTTGCGCGTCATCGACGAAGGCAACCTCCTCGGTCCAGCCAATCCGCAGCAGCCCAGTGTGGATGGCTATCGTCACCTCAACGAGGTGTTGGCCTGGAACCTGGTGGTCAAGGGCGCCGTCGAACAAGCCTTGGCCCTGGGGCAGATGCCCATGATGCTGGGTGGCGATCATTGCCTGGCCATCGGGTCGATCGCGGCGGTGGCCGCGCATTGTCATGCGCAAGGCCGCCACCTGCGCGTGCTCTGGTTTGATGCGCATGCCGACTTCAACACGCCCGAGCTCACGCCCAGCGGCAATGTGCATGGCATGCCGGTGGCGGTGCTGTGCGGCCGTGGCCCGCAGTCATTGGTGGATCTGGCCACCGTGGCGGGCCAGCCGGCGCTGTCGGCCGAGAACCTGCGCCTGATCGGCGTGCGCAGCGTGGACGCTGGCGAGCGTGCGCTCGTGCATGCCTGCGGCATCGAGGTCTACGACATGCGCTACCTGGACGAACAAGGCATGCGCGCCGTCATGCAGCAGGCGTTGATGGGTGTGGAATCAAACACCCACCACCTGCACCTGAGCTTCGACGTCGATGGCCTGGACCCCGACATCGCCCCCGGTGTGGGCACGCCCGTGCGCGGTGGCCCCAATTACCGTGAGGCCCAGCTCTGCATGGAGATGATCGCCGACACGGGCGCCCTGGGTTCGCTCGACATCGTCGAGCTCAACCCAGCAAGGGATGTGCAAAACCGCACGGCCGAGCTGGTGGTGGACCTGGTCGAGAGCTTGTTCGGCAAGTCCACCCTGATGAGGCCACCCGCCTAGGGTCATCACCGATTCAACCCCGCCCGATTGCTGTCGATAAAGAACCATGAGCTTGCCCGGTAAAAATGCACTGATCCTCACTGGTGGTGGCGCACGCGCGGCCTACCAGGTGGG
>CANBUA010000107.1 GCA_947372535.1 Burkholderiales bacterium | reverse complement strand
GTGCCCAACAAGATGTGGCTGATATCGGTCACTGCGCGCATGGACGCGACCGTTGCCGGCGCCGTTGCTGAAGCGGTGTCGAAATGCAGCCGGGCGTATGAACTCACATTGGGGTTGAGGTTCAAGGCCAGGAGCCCACTGCGGAATGACAGAAATGGTGTGGCCCCGCCACCTTCAGAGAACTGCCAGCAGATGTCGGGGTAGAGCAGGTAGGCCAGCTTGTAGAGCAAGTTGGTGGCCACGCGTGTGGTCTCGAAGGGCAACTCCAGGATCTCACCAGGAATCTGCAAGCCGGATGGGTCCGGTGGTGCGACAGGCGGTGCAACAGGGATGACCATGACGCGCGCCTTCAATGCATTCAAGGTTTGCATCAAAGGTGCCAGTTTGGGATCTCCCAGGTACACGCCCTGGTAGCTGGTGTAGAGCACCACGCCATCCAGTTTCAAACTGGTGAGTGCGCGCCCGGCTTCTGCGCGCGCTGCAGCCACGTCCTTGGGGTCGTTGGGGTTGCCCAATGGCAGGGTCGCGAAGCCGCCAAATCGGCCGTGCACTGGCGTGCCTGGCGCCGCAAAAACGAGCGCTTCGCGCAGGTAGTCATTGAGTTGGCTGGCCATCGCGATCCTTGCCGCCAGGTCTGGCAAGAATGCAAGGCCAGGTTCGGGCAAGGACACAACTTGCGACTGGATGCCAAACCTGTTCATGAAGCTCACGGCGGCCGCCGGGCTCCAGTCCGGAAGTGCTGCACCACGGGCATCGAGCACTTGGTAGCTGTCGATGGCATCGCGATAGAAGTCCGGGATGAAGTGGGCGTGCACGTCGAGCCGCGTCAGCGGGACCGCAGCCTGTGCGGCCAAGGGGCGCAGGCCTGTGGCGGCCACAACCCCCAGGCTCGCTGCGGTTTTCAGCAAGTACCGGCGGTCCATCTTCAAGGGCGTATCTGCGTGTGGCATGGGGTGGGCGGTGACCGTGTGCGACGTGAACGGATGAGACCAAATGTACACATTAGGGTGGTGCGATGGCGCTGGTGTTTTTACGGGGGTGGATTTGGCCGAGCACGGCACTCAGGCGCGCCAGCCCGGCCTCTTTCCTCAGAGGCCTGTCACGAACCTGCCGGGGGTACCAAGCTGGCTTGCAGACGAAAGTGGTCCAGCGTGCCCAAGGGGCCAGCCGTGCTGGGGACACCGAGGCCCCACTCCCTGTAGAGGGTGCAAGCCGACGTGAACAAGCGCTCTGGAGCGAGCCAGTGGGCAAATGCCGAGGCTTTGAATGCATGCGACCGCAGGCATGTTTGTGTGGCCTGGTAGGCACTCATGCCCCGGTGCGCGAGCAAGCTCAAGGTGGTCTGTGTCCACTCCCAATAGTCGATTTGTAGTTGCACGTCTGCCAGGCTGGCCAAAGGCCCATGCCCGGGAATGACCACGTCAACCTGCATGGCTTGAATCTGTCTCAGTGCCGACACGATGCGCGAGACCGGACCTGACCAGGCCACGGGCGTCACGCCCACAAAGAGCACGTCCCCGGTGTAGACAACCCCGCGCTGCGGCACGTGCACCATGCAATCTCCATCGGTGTGTGCGGGGCCCACTTCGATGAGATGGAGCGTCACCCCATTCACCTCGATCGAAGCTTCCCCTGAGAACGTGCGGTTGGCGCCCTGTACCCGAACCCCCTTGAAGCGATATGGGCGAAGCATGTCCCCCATGTAGCGCCCGAGGGCATCCACATGGCCCCAGGGCAGGTGCCTGAACAGTGATGCACCCCATTGCAAGGCACGGAGTTGCGCTGGCGGGTGCTGGTGCATCCGTGCGGCGCTTGCCTGGGTTGAGGTGATGGGCTGATCG
The DNA here is from genome assembly GCA_947372535.1 of Burkholderiales bacterium. The sequence goes on along the minus strand of CANBUA010000107.1, from coordinate 12,329 downwards.
GCAAACAGCTGGTTTCCCCAGCAATGGTCGCCATCGGCATGGGTGTTGATCACCTGGCGGATGGGGGCGCCATCCAGCATCGGAGCCGAGTGGTCCAGCATCTCGCGCATGAAGTGCAAGTCCCAGCAGGTGTCGATCAACACCGACTGGTCACCGCATCGCACCAGGCCGAGGTTGGTTTCACCCCAGCTGCCATTGGGCACCAACCAAGCGAAGGTGTCTGCCGCAAGCTCATACAGGCCTTCGGCAAACTGGGGTGTCTGACCCATGCGGGTCCTTGTGCGGCCCGTGCCAGAGATGAGTCGTACTGCGTTCATGCCTGCAGCTCGTGCTGGATCTCACCCACGCCCTCGATCACCAGGCGCAGGGTGTCGCCAGGCTTCAGCCAGCGGCCGTTTTCCATCGCCGTGCCACCAGGCAGGGTACCGGTGGCGATCAGCTCGCCCGGCCACAAAGGTTCGTCGGTGGACAGGAAGCTCACGGTTGTCGCCCAGTCGTGGAGCATGTTGGCCGTGCTGGTGCTGGTCACGATGTCACCGTTGACCTCCACATGAGCATGAAGTTGCTCGATGCGAGGCAGCACATCCTGGGCATCGACGATCTCGTCAGACATGGAGCTGCAAAAATGCTTGCTTTTTTGCGGCCCCAGGCCGGTGGCCATCTCGGCGCGCTGGATGTCGCGCGCACTCCAGTCGTTGACCACCACGAAGCCGCCGATCGCAGCCAAGGCATCTTGAGGCGTTGCATTGCGCAAAGGCTTGCACAGCACGGCGCCCAGCTCCAGCTCGTAGTCCAGGGCCTGCGTGAAGCGGGGTGCCTGGATGGGTGTGCCACTGGGCACAAAGCTCAAGTGATTGCCGAAGTAGTAGACCGGCTGACGGTAAGCCAGGGGGTGAGGCTTGAACGCCGGGAACGGCCTGCGCAACACGCGTTCATACAACGTTGTCACAACGCTGGCAGCGGGCATGAAGCGTTTGGCATAGCCCCGTGAGGACTGGATCCAATGCTGCTCATACAAGCTGCAGTCTCTGAAAGAGCGCGGCTGAAAGGGCATGGTGTGCCCCCCCAAAGGCTCGGGCAACCAGGCGCGGGACGCCACTTCATCGGCCGTGGCCGATCGCCACTGGCCGGCTTCTTCAACGTGCCAGGACGTTCCCTGGGCTTGCGGTGCTTGCTGTCGACGCCAACGCATCTTGACTCCTGGTATCCATTTGTCTACAATGTAGCCATATGGATACCCGATGTCAAACGTGAGCACGCCAGCCATGGCCGCTGGCAAGCGGCAGTTGATGGACGCAGCCTTGCGCATGCTGGCGCGCCAGCAGCATGCCGAAACGCTCTCTTTGCGTGAGTTGGCCCGCGAAGCCGGGCTCAACCACAACACCTTTTACCGTCACTTCGACAGCCTTGGGCAGTTGCAGACCGAACTGATGACTGAATTCACGGCGCAACTGCGCCAAGGCACGAGCGCCGCCAGAGCCGATGTCGGGCGTGACCCTTCCGTCGTGCGACGGGTGGTCGGCTGGCTGTTCGATTTTGCCGCCGCACACCGCGACCTGTTTCTGGTGGCCTATCGCACCTTGCATGGCCCACCCAGTGAAGGCCGCATGGGATTGCAGCGCTGCATGGACGACCTGCGTCGCGACATGCTGCTTGAGCAGCGCGCCATGAAGCTGCTGCCGGAGGGCCACGACGAAGTCTGGCTGCGTGTGCTGGGCGTCTATGGCCGTGCGGTGTACGCCCTGGTGGTGCGCTACCTCGAAGGGCCCGAGCAGCGAGACGCCTTGTTGCGGGAATCAGAAGAACTGCTGGCCATCCTGATCGCTGGTGCGATGGTCTTGCATCCGCCAACCATGCCCGCGCGCGTCCAACCTGCACGCAAGAGGAGATCCACATGAGCGACATCGCAGATGGCATTGCCTTGCTGGTCGAAGCCGAATGGCAACAGGGCATGCGCGACGAGCAAGAGGGACGACTGGATGAGGCCTGGGCACATTTTCGTCGGGCCCACGACCTGGTTGTGGACTGTCCGAGGCTGCACCAAGTGGCCCATCGGCATCTGCTCAGGCTGAACCGGCAGCGACGAGCCTGGCGTGAGCTGATGACCGATGTCCTTCTGTTGGGTTTGGCCCCGCTGTCGATCTTTGAAGTCTTGGCTTACATGATGAAGCGTCAAGTGCTGGGCGGGGCGATCTGCGCGCGGAACTCGCACGGCCACATGTTCAGGGCGAAGAGATTTGATTGATGAGGCCGGGCAGCGCGTGCAATTCGCTGTTCCAGTTGGTCACCAAAGACGACACCCGGGACGCTTCCATCGGCATGCCAATCCAATACCCTTGTGCGATGTCGCAGCCTCTACGCTGAAGGTGAAGCCAGTCTTCACCGTCGTCCGGCAGTGGCTGACCGGAATATGGCTATGCCTTGAATGCTCGAGGCTCTGGGCAATCGAACAATTCTCAAAACAAGGCTTTTGCCTGGTGGGCCAAGATGCGGAGACAGTTGACAATTCAGGCATTGGGCATCCCAGCCCAGTCACCTCCAACCTGGCTGCCACTCGTGGGGTTCTTGATTGCAGCGCTGCAGGACGTCGTCTGCAGTTCAGGCGCCTATGCCACGCAACTTGCGCCATTTACGAGGCGTCTGACCGGTCATGCGCTTGAAGAAGATAGAGAAGGTCCGTCGGTCAGGAAAGCCGAGCAAGAGGGCAATCTCGTCGACGGTTGTGCGGGCCTCCAGAAGCTTGTCCTTGGCGACAAGCAGTCGTCCTTTGGCCTGCACATTGCTGAACGACGTACCCGCTTCTTGCAGTCTCCGTTGAAGGGTCCGCACAGGCAGTTCCAACGAAAATGCAACTGCACCCACCGAATCTGACAGCCGGCGAGGATCTCCACGGTAGTGATCATTCAATCGCTTGGTGATGCCTGGCAACTCGGGATGGTCTACCTCCAGCGCCGCGTTGTGCTTGCTCAGATCGGGGCCCTCTTGCTCCAAGTTGAGTAGGCGAAGCAAACGTTCCTTGGAGTACTTGTGAAGGACCGGCAGTGAACTGTCGAGTGGCTGATCTGTCCAGGACCGTGGGACTGTGACCGCATCTCGAGCAGCGCCGAACTCACAAGTGATGCCAAAGAAGTCATCGCTTGTTGTCCGCATCAAATGGGCTGGATGCCGGAACTCAACACGCAGCGGATACATGTCCGTGTGAGACAACTCACGGCAAAGCTGGTACCAGGTTCCCAGGATGGCTTCGCTCACGGACCAAGTCATGGCCGGATCAATGAAATCATCGTCAAATACCAGGACTGCGGTGACCACATCCTGATTCATGTGGAGTTCGATCTTGGCTGGTGGGCAGATCAGCGGCGCCACCCAGTTGAAGAGCTTGGCGGCTTCTGCCAAGCTGGGGCTTGAGGTCAGATAGCCGGTGGCATCTGACAGATAGTCAAACTGGAAACATTGCGCAAACAGCACCGGGATGTGCCCACCAGGCGAGGCTTGCCAACCCGCCAATGTGCCTTCGTTGAGCAACCTGAACAGCTCTTTTACGGGAAGATCACCATGACCGGGAACCAGCGTCAACGGGCTGACGCCAACATGCCGAACGAACTCAATCACATTGATCCCACACTTGCTGGCCGCTCGCAGGCATGTGGGCAGCAAGTGGGTCAGGATGAATCTACTGGGTGATGGCTCTTTGGTGAAAGGGCTCTTGTCGGGATACAAGTGAGAAACCTCAGGTTATCTCGAAATTGGACGGTGGAAGACAGAAGTCACGGTCATGCGTCGTGCATCGGCCTGACCGGCATGTGTCCATATGTCCGGAAGAACCCCTTGGCAAAGCCACATGACGACTGAAAACCAACTTTGGCTGCCACCATGTCCATGGACAATGATCGGTCCTGAAGCAGCGTCAGTGCGAACCGCATTCGTTCTTCTGTCACGCAGGCGAGCACCGTCTTGTGAAAGACGGCACGAAAGTTTTCAGAAATGGTTCGTGCGGTGACGCCGCACACATTGGCCAGTTCCGTCGCTGTGAACTTGGTATCGATTTGGCTGCTGATGAACGCCAGTGCCCGTTGAATGCGGTCTGAACGGCAGCTCGCCTCTTGACCAGCGGTCTTTGCCAACGTCGCGCGCCCTTCTGATGATAGGGCCAGCCAGTCAGCCAAGACGGCTCGGCGTTCGTCTTCCAGCTGGCACAGCGTGTTGTCTTTGCACACCGCCATCACCAGTGAGGCGCGATCTGGTCTCCCCTTGCACAGCTGCGTCAATCCATATGCAAACAAGCATTCGCATGAATGAGGCGCGTCGACGGTCGCGGGAGTGATCATGTGGAGGCAACCATCCGGGGGATCCGGCATGGCGGGCAAGGCATGGACGTAGACGTTGATCAGGGCGACCAGAGGAGCGAATTCCCTTGGGGGTTTGAGTGCTGAACGTTGCAGGCGATCCAGTGCTTCTTTCGTCCACTTCTGCGCGTGGCGATGCGCGTTCATGCGTGTCGTGAGTGTGATTGGCAAGGAGCACAAGTGTGCCGCCTCCGTACGATTCAACGGAGACACGTCGAGCAGCCCCAGGTAGAAATGTGCGATGACCAGAGCTGTTGCCTCATGTCGAAGATCCACGCTGGCGAGCCCCGTGCTCCCGACCTCACTCCCTTTGGCCCGGGCTTGTTCCATGCAGCCGTCGATGCCGTGCTGAATGGCCCAGAGCATCTCTACCCATGCCGCCATGCCGACAGCTTGAGCCGTGGCATGGAGGGTTTCCAGCGTTGCCAGAACCAATGCACTCAACTCTCCATGTGGCAAGCATAGTTGCTGCTGCATGCCCCAAATGCGCTCGCGTTCTGCCGCGACGCGGGAGACGTCTCCGCGGGTTCCGTCACTTTGGCTCAGAGGGGCATTGGGGGGAAGCGCGGGAAAAGAGCCCATTGGCCCCCAAGGCAAAGCAGATGATCGCCGACGGGCGTTCATTGCCAACTCCTGTGCTGCATTGAGAGAAAGTTGAGGAGAACCACGACATTGCCATCCGGGGACGTGACGCTTTCTAGTCGCCCCCCCATGCGGCTCACCAGATGAACCGCGTTGGCCAGCCTCAATGCCCAACCTGCGGCTCTGGTTCCATCTGTGTACGTGGTGTCGATGGCTTGCTGGTCGTCCGATGTCGTCCAGCGACGACTGTCTTCGTCAGGCGACGTGACTGTTCGCACGCAGATGTCCAGGGTGTTTGCGGGGTGCGCGCGCCGTGCTTCCACGTGCACAACGCCAGTCGCAGGACTGCATTCCAAAGCGCTTTGCAAGAGGTCAACAAAGACCTCGGTCAGTGCGACCTCGTTGGCCATGACATGCGCCCACTCGGGCACGCCTTGCCAGTGAACATGTTTGCTGCCGATGAATTGCCCAAGCCGTTCCTTTGCCGCGTGAACGCAGCGGCGTACTGACGTTGATGCCATGTCCATGCGCACCTGTTCCTGAACTTTGGGCCATTGCGCTGCATCGTCCAGTGCGCCAAGTACCTGCTTTGATGCAATGCTGACTGCTTCTTTGATGACCTGGGGTTGCAGGCGGCCGTCCGTCGACCGAAGCAGCAGATTCAGGAAGCCCAGGATGGCATCAAGTGGCTCACGGATGTCGCGTGCTATTCGGCGCCACATCACGCTGTATTGCGCAACCAATGCACTGAGGTAGTCGGTGATCGGAGGTGAGTGCAGTGGGTTTTCTGGTGTCAACTGGCAGGCGTATGCCCAGACGGTGCCATCCACCGTGATGGGGATTGACTGCAGCAACCAGTCTTCTTCTGAACAGGGGTGTCTGTTGAGCACTAGCGTGCAGGCGCCGTACGCTGGTGGGTCGCCGGCGCTGAGCAACCTCATGGTTGCAGCAATGGACTGCTCGCAGTCTTGATTCGCTGCCGTTGCCAGTCCGAAATCTCGATCCAATACCACGCTGTGCCGACCCCAGGCCAGTGGCGTGATGAATGACGACCAAGAATTGGCACTGATGAGGATCGATCGCCCCGTGGTGTCGACCAACGCCCAGTGCGCTTGCGCCAGCGTTTCCGGTGCCATGTCACGTTGTTGAACAGGGAGTACAGACTCAACAACTCGCCGGATGAATGCGTCATCTTGGTGCCGGATGCTCAGAATTGACAGGAACACCTGTGGGTGGCCATTTGTCGCTTTGTGAAATGACGGCCAGACATGTAAATCCACCTGGTCGCAGGTCTCTCTTGCCCGCAGGGCGATATCCCTTATCCGGGTTGATATCCCCAGTTTGCAACCGGAGATTGCGTCTCGGAGAGCCCCGGTTGCAGAAACAGGGAAGAGGTGTTCTACCTCACCCAAAATTTGCACGCATTCCAACAACCAGGCGTACTCGATGCCAACGTGAATACTTTGTATTAGCCCTTCGCCGTCAAGGGCCAATGTCGGCAATCCAGCAATCACCGAACGAATGCTCTTATCCATGCCTCTTTCCACGCTTGAAATGGCTGACCCAAGCAGGCAAGGCGTGCCAAAGCCAGCAGCTAGATGCGAGCTTAGGGTGGCCGCTATTGAATGGTTCGGCTTGATGGTAACTTGCGCGCCACGCAATCAACTTGCGCGCCACTTATTGCTTGGAAAGAATCTTGATGGGGATATTTCGTGTCGGGTGACAAGATGCAGAACAGAGCGCATCAATTGAGAATTATGAAAATCTCATTCGACCGTTAAATGGAATACCTGATGGTGAAATTTTCAATCAATTGTGCATTGATGATCAATGATTATCGTGTTGAGTTATTGCTGGCTTGTTGGCCATGGTGTCATTTATTATGCCGAGACCTGTCGCGACGAGGAAGTGATACCCAACTTACTCGTGTCATCGGCATGGTGCCGAACGCGCCCTGGTGTCCGAGATGTCGTGCATGCCACGCAAACGCGGTCAAAGAGGGCGTCTGGTACAACGCCTCCCTTTGCGATTCGGTAGTTGTTGTGGGCTGATGCAGTCAGAAATGGGCGCGACTGCATCTTGTGGCGACAGTTGAATCAAGCGTCGATTCAAAATGCCCAAGGTGAAAGAACGCCTGGATCCTGATCGAGCGTTGTTGAGGCGCTTTGAACATCAGCCTCCAGGCTGATTCATTCATCCGTTTGCCCGCAGGGTGCAATCAGGTGGGGTCAGTGTGGGCCAACCATAGGGTGGGGCGACCTGGGCGTTGATCCGCACCACGATGACCTGTGGGCGTTGCAGGGCTTGGGCGTCGTGCAGCGCTTGCTTCAACGCCTGCCTGAAGGCCTCGGTACCCTGGTCATGGGCCACGGTGAAGGCCTGGGCGCCCAGGCTTTGCGCGAACAAGGCCAGGTCGGGGCGCCCCAACTGGTAGCAGTCATCCCATTGCGCAGCTGGTGGCAGCAACTGGGCCATGCCCTGGCTCACCATGGCCAGGTCGTTGTCGTCCAGCACGATCCACACGGCGCCCACCCGCTGCTGGGCGGCCGTCGACACCTCGGCACCATGCATCAGGAAGGCGCCATCGCCCACGATGGCCACATTGGGCAGATGGGGCGCGGCCATCTTGCCGCCGATCACCGCCCCCACCCCGAAGCCCATGGGGCCCATGGCCAGGGCACTGTGGTAGCGCAACGGTGGGTCGACCACCAGGTTGTTGAGCGACCAGCCTACGCAGTTGCCCGCGTCGATGAAGACGTGGCCCTCGCGCACCAGTTCATGGAGCACGCGCATCATGGCGGCGGGGTGCACGGGCGCGGCTTCGCTGTCGCGGCCGGCCGGATCTGCCCAGGGCGCGTGGCCGCGCTTGATCTCGGCGATCAGGGCCTTGCGCGCATCGACGCTGGCGGTGTCGGGGTGCAGGTGGTGGGCCTGTTCGCACATCAGGTCCAGTGAGGCGGCGATCTCGGCCACGATGCCTCGGGTGATGGGGAAGTCACGCCCGATCACGGCCGGGTTCAGGTCAAGCTGGATGAAGTGCTCAGTGGGTTCCAGTCCAGGGCTGTACAAGGCCGAAGCCGTCACCGAGGTGGAAAGCTCGCCGAGGCTGGAGCCCAGCACCAATAAGACATCAAACTGATCTGACGGGGCGGCCGGGTGCATGTAGAGCGTGGGCCAGGCGCAGCCACAGATGCCGTAGTTGCGCAGCGACAGTGGGTGGGTCTCGGGGAAGAGGCCCTTGGCATCGGGCGTGGTCATCACCGCCAAACCAAAGCGCTCGACCAGGTGGGTGAAGGCGCGCAGGCGTTGAGGGTCGGCCAGGGCGTCGCGGGCCCCATTGCCCAGAAAGACCAGCGGCCGGCGGGCCTGAACCAGGTCTTGCAGCGTGTCGGCCATGGCCTGAGGGTCGGTGCAGTGTGTGCGCGGTCGGTAGGTCGATGGACGCACCGAGGCCGGGTAGCCGGGCACGCAGGTGCCGGCGATGTCGTTGGGCAAACTGATGTGGGCAGCCTGCCGGGGCAGCGACAAGGCGTTGCGCAAGGCCTGCCGAAACAGCGTCTGGAAGTTGGATGCGCTCGAGATCAAGGCGCTGGATGCCACGGCATTGAGGAAGATGTTGTGCACGTCCAGCTTGGCGTCGGTGCCTTCCTGCAGGTAGCCCTTGCCGTAGTCAGCCTCGGGCACTTCGCCCGTGATCACCAGCATGGGCGAGTTGCTGGCCTGCGCATTCATGGCGCCCGTCAGCGCATTGGTGGCGCCCGGGCCCGAGGTGGTGAGCACCACACCCAGGCCGCCGCTGACGCGGGCGTAGCCGTCGGCGATGTAGGCGGCACCGCTCTCATGCCGGCAGATCACGTAGTTGAAATGATCTGAACGCTGCCTGAGCTGGTCCATCACCCAAACGGCCGCCCCGCCGGGGATGCCGAAGATGTTGCTCACACCTTCTGCTTGCAGGTAGTCGAGCAGCAGTTGGGCCACGGTGCCGCAGGCGGCAGGGGTGGTAGGGGTGGTAGGGGTGGTAGGGACATGGTCGGGTGATGACATGTGCTCAGGCTCCTTGAATGACCGAGAAATGCGCTGCACATGCAGGCATTGCGCCGGGATCGGGCTGACCACAATGTGCCGAGTTCATCACAGGACCAAACCATGAATACACGCGCATTGCACCCGGTTCTTGACATCGCCATCGTGGGTGCCGGGGTGTCGGGCTTGTACAGCGGCTGGCGCTGGCTGAGCAGCCCTCAGGGGCAAAGCCAGAAGGTGGCTGTGTTCGAGTGCAGCGACCGTGTGGGGGGGAGGCTGATGTCGGTGCAGCCACCAGGCATGCCCCAGGGGCGGGTGGAGCTGGGGGGCATGCGCTTCACCACGGGCCAGACCCAGGTGGCCGCGCTGGTGTCCTATCTGGGCCTGGAAACGGTGGACTTTTCAGTGCAGCAGCCTCAGAACATGGCCTACCTGCGGGGCCAGCACCTGCGCACGGCCGACCTCTCCGACCCGAAGAAAGTGCCCTACGCCATCCCGCAGGCCGACCTGGCGGGCTTCACCGAGGGCTTCACCGCCCTGGCCGCCGAGCGCTACCTGCGCCGCGTGCTGCACGAGCCCCATGTCGACCTCAAGACCGTGGACTGGACGCAGATTGCACAGCACGGGCGCTATGAAGGTCAGCATGTCTACAACCTGACCATGCGCTACATCTACGGCCGTTCGGTGGCCAACGAATCCTTCCAGTTTGCAGAAGCCACCAGTGGCTACGACAGCATTTTCTTCACCTGGAACGCGGCCGATGGCTTTCCCTGGAACCTGGGCGACTACGGCGCCAGCATCCAGTACAAGCGGCTAGTGGAGGGCTACGAGATGCTGCCCCAGACGCTGGCCGACCGGTTTGAGGGCCTGGGGGGCGCGGTGCATTTCAAGCACCGCTTGCTGCGCTTTGACACCGTCCACCTCGAAGACGGCAGCGAAGGCGTGGAGCTGCACCTGGATGTCGAAGGTCGCCACGAGGTGGTGCGGGCGCGCAAGCTGGTGCTGGCCATGCCTCGCCGCTCGATTGAGTTGCTGGAGCCTTCAGGCATGATCCTGGCCCCCCACCGCACTGAGGTGAAGCGGCTGATTCAGTCGGTGATCCCCATCCCGCTGTTCAAGCTGGCACTGTGCTACCGCACCCGCTGGTGGGAGGCCCTGGGCATCACCCAGGGGCAGTCGGTGACCGACCTGCCGGTGCGCCAGTGCTACTACTGGCCGGTGGGGGACGACACCCAGGCCGGTGCCATCCTGATCTACAACGACGGCCAGGACCTGGACTACTGGGCCGGCCTGCGGCACGACCCGGCCAAGTTCCCCAATGAAGCCGGCGACGGCGGCAGCGATGTGCCCGCCCAGGAGTGGGCAGAACATCCGGCACCTGCGCTGATGGTTCACGAGGCGCACCGCCAACTCCTGGAGATGCATGGCCTGGACGACACGCCAGAGCGCCGCCCCTATGCAGCCGCCTACCGAGACTGGGGCGACGACCCCTTCGGCGGTGGCGCCAACTTCTGGCCGCAGTACGTTGACAGCATCGATGTGGCCAGGCGTGTGGTGCAGCCCGTGCCCGGCAAGCCGGTGTTCATCTGCGGGGAGGCCTATTCGCATGCCCAGGGCTGGGTGGAAGGGGCCCTTCAGACGGCCGAGGACATGCTGCAGCGCCACTGGGGCCTGCAGCCGCCAGACTTCTCAAGCGCGGCTTAACAATAGCGCCGTGCAGTGCATCTCCATGCCGATGCCCAGCAGCACCAAGTGCCTGGTGCGGATCTCGGCGTGGCATGCGGACAGGTTGACCGGCACCGATGAAGACACCATGTCACCAAACGCCTCCAGCGTGCTGATGTAGCACGCAGGCTGGATGGCCTGCTGCCAGGCGTCTGCCACCGTCTTCGAGCTCTGGTGGGCGATCAGCGTGACGTCCGCGCCCGTGAGGCCATGCCGGGCCAGCAGGCGATTGACGACGACGCCTGGCACCTGCAGGCCAAAGACCTTGAAGGCCTCTTGCCCGGTCTGGTCATCGAGCTTCATCAAGGGCGTTGTGTAGCCGCCCGTGTTCGTCGGGCGGGCCGCCATGCGGAAGGCGCCATACCACTTGCTCTCGGTCTCGTTGTCCCAGTCGATCAGGCGGAAGTGACCTGCATCGGCGCAGGGCCCCAGAACCGCGGCACCCGCGCCGTCGGACGCGGCCAGCGCCACGGGCTCGTGGTAGTCGACATGGTGCGTCCAGTTGTTGCCGCAGGCGACCAGGGCGTGGCGGATGGTGCCGCAACGGATCAGGTCGTTGGCCAGGCGCAGGCTGTCCTGGAAAGTGCTGTAGTCGCTGTTGAGCGGCAGGATGCGGCAGTGTGCAGGCAGGCCCAGCCGCTGGTGCACCAAGGCCAGGTTGTTGGGGGCCACGTAGCCACTGACCGAACCCGCCCCCAGGATCATGTCGATCTGCGACGTGTCCAGCCTGGCCTGGTGCAGGGCGTGGCGGCAGGCGTTCGCCATGAGGTCGATCAGGCCGTCAGCCGTGGGCAGCACGCGCCGGTACTTCAGGCCATTGAACAAGTCGGTGCCCGGCGGGGTGTGGGCACGCAGCCAGTCGAAGACCGGATCGTCGTTGCCGCGAACGATGTCGGGCAGGGCATGTCCGTGCCCCAGCAAGGCGACAAACGGGGCTTGGTGCACAGGCACTCCTGGCAGTGGCATTGCCATCTGTTGTCGGCCGTGAGCTGCAAAAGTGAAGTTCAAGTCACCGATCAAGAGATGGATGAGGCAGTAACTCGTGGCTCGGAATGCCCAACATGAAGATCTTGCGGGCCACGTTGTCAAGACAGATGTATGGGACCTGCAGTCCAACGTGCGCAATACCCGAATCGCATTTCGAACTTGTGATCTTGCTTCTCCCAAAATTTCAGAAGGGTCGGAAATTTCTGCGCGAATTCACGGCCTGGCGGGCCTGACCGGCTGCGGCTGGCGCAATGGCCCGCGCTGTGCTCCGCATGGGTGAGTTCGGGTCGCGGCGTTCATGGCGCGCTCGCCCATCGCCTTCATCACTTTGACTGAAGAAGGACATCGAATCCTGCAACTGCTGAGCCTGTCCAGAAAGCTCCTCGGCCGTCGCCGCCAGCTCTTCCGAGGCCGAGGCATTCTGCTGAGTGGCCGTGCTGAGTTGCCCCATCGCCCCACCGATCTGCATCACCGCTTGGCTTTGCTCCTGGGAGGCTGCGGCGATCTCCTGAACCAGTCCGCTGGTCTTGCCGATGGACGGCACGATCTCATCCAACAGCTTGCCCGCGCGCTCGGCCAGCGACACGCTGTTGATCGCCAGTTCGCCGATTTCCTGGGCTGCTTCCTGGCTACGTTCAGCCAGCTTTCTGACCTCATCGGCCACCA
>CANBUA010000106.1 GCA_947372535.1 Burkholderiales bacterium | reverse complement strand
AGGCGAGATCATCAAGACGCAGGCCAAGTTGGGCAATGAAAGCTTTGTGGCTCGAGCGCCTGCGGCTGTGGTGGATCAGGAGAAGCAGCGCTTGAGTGATTTCTCAGCGACGCTGGAGCGCGTGCAGACTCAGTTTAAGCGTTTGGGGTAATGGGCAATGCATGACGACGGGCAGGACTTGATGAAAACCAGGGTCTGGCCGGGCGCCGGCTATGGCGGCATGGCGGCGTCTTCGCATACCGGGTACTACAGCTCTTGTGTGGGAGGAGCAGCGATACCTGCCAACTCTAATTGCATCATGATCATGTTGACCAGAGTTCCCACCGACGGACGTCCTGTGTCAACGGTGTAATGCGCCACCTCTGAATATAGGGGATGCCGCACATCAAACAACTCACGCAGCTTTTGCAGCGGATCACCTACTTGCAACAGGGGTCGCTGGGTGTCGTGTTTGAGGCGCCGAAACAGCTCTTCTGGCGTTGAGCGCAAGTACACGACTGTGGTGCGCGTATTCAGGTGTTGACGGTTGAACTCACTGAGCACGGCCCCACCTCCAGTGGCCAAAACCAAGCTTGATGGATTTTGGACGTCGACGCCGCCTGTCAAGTCGTCAATGACTTGCTCCTCGACAGTGCGGAATGCCGATTCGCCATGGGCATCAAAGTAAGAGCGGATCGGCATGCCGATCCGCTCTTCCAGCACCGTGTCCGCGTCGAGAAAACAAACCCCGAGGCGTTTGGCCAATTGGCGCCCGACGGTGGATTTACCCCCGCCGGGTAGGCCTACCAGTGATATCTTCATCACCCAGGCTCAGCACGCAATTTTAAATCAAGGCGTAATTTTAAGCAAATGAGAGTACCCATACGTCACGCCCCCTGTGGTAATACTCAAAGTCACCTCACCGCCAGATGTCAATGCTGTTCCACACGTAGCACGCTTGACGGTAATTCTATGAAGTGTTGGGCCATTCACAATCGCAGATATTGGACTGTTGTCAATGGAAACTGAAGCACCTGTTGCATCGGTTGCCACAGCCAATGTGGACCCGGATGCAATTGGATTGCCCCCTAGCGCATCAGCGGCTTGGTTTGCATCTCTCAGGCATATGGGATAGGACTGAGTGCATCTTGCACCTGTAGAAGCTCCACTTAGATCAATAGTTGCCAACACATGCGCCTCGTCAACCGGGACCGCCAGTTCAGTATTAGTGCAATTATTGCCTGATGCAGCAAAAAGCCTTGGCGCCACGTTGGTCGTAGAGAAGATGATCAAATTCTGCTCACGGACATAACTATTGCTATCCCAAACACCATTAGCGACAGATCCAGTGATGTATTCGCCACTGTCTTGAGCACCATTTTCATTTTTATCAATGAAAACGGTTCCAAGATCTTCAAATGCTTCACCAGGTGCCGGCGTTGCATCATATTCCAGATTACCGTTGGCATCAGTGAATGACTCCTCACCAACGGCGTAAGCGGTAACAGACACCCGACCATCTGTCGGCCGAGGATTGCTGACCACAAATTTTACAGAACAAACAGCAGAGACAGTGGTGCATGAAGCGGGAATAACCACGCCGCCTTCAGACACCAAGTTGACACGCGTTCCATCAGGAACAGGGTTGCCGTATCGATCACCCAATGTCAAACGAACAGACGCCTCATCCCCATCTAAATTACCATTCATGGCATATTTAGAAAATGCCACGGAAAACCCATCTTGGTGCGGACGCCCTGCGTTAATGGTCAATTCACTGGATGGCACAAAAATGGCGGCATCGGAATGAAGCGCCGCTCTCACTCGAACAGGAGAAGGCGTGCTTTTTGCAGAAACGCCCACCACCACATTGCCACTGGAATCCGTCGTCCCAGTCTGCGAAGTCAACGAGGCGATGTTGGGTTGATCCAGGGCAAAATCAACCGCCACGCCAGACTGACCAACCCCAGCTTGGTCAGTGACTTTGAATGTCACAAGAGATGAAGTCGGTGATCCGCTACCCTTGAGTCCAATCACCGAAGGACTGGCAGACACGAATTGAATGGCAGTACTGATAGGTGCTGCAATCGTCAAAGCAATAGAACGTTGCTGACTCGTCCCTTCAATGGAGACGTTGACCTGATCCGGCGCACCACATCCTTGGTCCTGATAAGCGACCGAGGCCGACGGCTGAGTCAATGTCACCGATGAGGGCGAAATGGTTGCCTTGCCAGTCTGGGAACATGTCGACGTCAAAGACACCTTGACAGGGTTCGATGAAGAGGCGCCAGTGACCGTGAAATTCAAATTGGTCGACTCGTATGCGGCCAACGATGGTTTCACTGCCGAGGCAGCATTCAAAGTCACATTCAATGCCGAAACCGAGAAAGCAACTTTGGTCGTGAATGTCGTACTGACACCAGGCACCTCGACAGACGCAGTCACAAACGCACCACCTGCGGCCGATGAACTTCCGGGGACCACAGTGGTGGAAGCTTCCCCGGACGCATTGGTCACCACAGAATTTGGGCTGGCTGTCGCAATGGTTGGAGAAATGGTGAATGTCACCAATGCGCCGACAACTGGGTTTCCGCTGCCGTCTCGAACCAATGCAGTGACGGTACCTGGCGACGACGAACTGATCTGCGCATTAGAAACGGACAAAACCACCGACGCCTTGGAATTAGACGACACGCTGCTTGAACCCGAATCAGACGTGCTGGTGGTTGTTGGATCAAAAACGGAGGTACCCGCATTGGGGCCGCCGCCACCACAGCCAATCAAAAAAACGGCAGAAACAATACTGATAGCAGATAATTTAGTTTTCATCATTAATCTCCGGCGCGCCCCTGCCGCCATTATCTCAAAGCACCCTTTTCCGAAACGACCTTAGGCGTCAGGAAAATAAGCAATTCCGATTTGTTAGAGGTTTTCGCAGAATTCTTAAACAGGGCACCAACATATGGAATATCACCCAAAAAAGGAACTTTCTGCTCGTCGAGGCGATCGGTCTGCACAAAAATGCCACCAATCACCACAGTTCCACCATTTTCGACCAGCACCTGAGTTTGAACATGCTTGGTATCAATGGCATAACCAGCCGACGTCTGAATACCCACACTGTCTTTATTGACATCCACATCAAGAATGATGCCTCCCTCTGGCGTAATTTGAGGCGTGACCTCTAACTTCAGATTGGCTTTTCGGAAAGCAATTGATGTTGCACCACTTGAAGAGGCCGTCAAATATGGCAATTCTGTACCTTGCTCAATCAATGCCTTGACTTGATCGGCCGTGATGACACGAGGGCTTGAAACGATTCGCCCACGTCCATCGGCCTCAAGAGCAGACAACTCAAGATTCAAGAAACGATTGGATCCGGCACCAAACAACGACAAGGCAACAGATGCAGCACTGAATCCATTTTGATCAACTGCCGGCAGGTTCACAAAGTAAGTATTGGGTACGTAACTTTGCGAAGTTAACGTTGCCTGTTTTGTTTGCTCCCCTACCCCTTGATAAGTACCGGTCACCGCTACCTGCGTGTTGCCACCAATGTTGTAACCAGGAACACCACCCTGCAATCCACGAAGGTCAGCCGCCCCCAATTTTGCACCCAACGATCTGCCAAACTTATCATCGGCTTCAACAATTCGCGCCTCAATCATTACCTGTCTGACGGGAATATCAACCTTGGCAATCAGCTGTTGAATCTCTTCCAATTTGGAGGGGATGTCGTTTACAAATAATTGATTGGTGCGTGTTTCAAATAAAACACTTCCGCGAGCGGACAAAATTTTTGTGGTGGTACTTCCGCCGCCAGATCCGCCGCCGCTACTTTGCGTTCCAGTCAACCCCTTGGCAATTTCTTCAGCCTTCACATAATTCAGCTGGAAAGCCTGCGTCCGCAAAGGCTCTAAAGTAGCAACCTGAGCCTTGGCCTCCAGATCCATCTTTTCCTTGGCGTTGATTTCATCCTTGGGCGCAATCCACAGCACATTGCCGCTCTTTCGAACCCCCAGGCCCTTGGCCTGCATGATGATGTCCAGCGCCTGATCCCAGGGCACGTCTTTCAAACGCAAGGTCACGTTGCCCGTCACTGTATCGCTGGTAACGACGTTGAAATTGGTGAAGTCAGCGATGACTTGCAGCAATGCACGAACTTCGATGTTCTGGAAATTCAACGACAGCTTTTCGCCTGAATAACCGGGGCCTGGCGAAAGTTTGTTCGCATCGACTTTTTGTTTGCGGACCTCTAGCACAAACTGGTTATCGCTTTGGTACGCAGAATGCTCCCAAGTGCCGCGGGGCTCCACCACCAAACGCACCCGATCACCCACCTGGCTGGCACTCATGCCCTGAACCGGTGTCCCGAAATCCGTGGTGTCGTAGCGGCGACGCATGCGCTCAGGCAAGGTCGTCTTCGCAAATTCGATCACCAGGTTCTGACCCTGCTGCTTGATGTCGACACCCACCTGATTGTTGGGCAACTCCACCACGACACGACCAGCGCCATCCTGCCCACGCCGGAAATCGATGTCCTTCAAGGCGAGTGAGGACACATTCCGATTCTCAGCAAATCGCGTGGTGTCGGCTGGAACAGCCGCCGTGGCAACCAGAGGCCGATCTGAACCTTGAGCCACAGAAGATGGCGCCGCGCCATTGTCCAGGGTCAGAATCAAAGTCTTGCCTTGCAGCGAGGCCTTGTAGTTGGAGGTCTGCCGCAGATTCAGCACCAGGCGAGTGCGGTCGCCCGCTTGCGCCACGTTGACTGTGCGCAGATTGCCTTGATTGATCTCCACCATGTTCTTGCCCATCGCATTCGCGACCCCGGGCAAATCAATGGCGATGCGTGGTGGCGATTGCACGACAAAGCCTGGCGGCAGCGCAGGCAAAGCTTCCGTCAATTCGATCCGGACCACATCAGCGCCAGCTTGAACGCTGGAGGAAATGCTTTGAATCGAAGGCGCGGCCATCACACAGGAAACGGCCATGAACTGGCTCATCAAAGCCAAGCCATAAGTTCTGAAATTCGTGGTCATTGCGCGCCCTCCTGAAGCTGCAAGGCGGTAGGCCGCTCAATCCATTCGCCTGCGGCGTCTTGCACGATCTCGCGCAGCGAGATTTCTGTCTCGGTGATCTTCATGATCTTTCCGTAATTCTGTCCGAGGTGGTCACCCACCTTGACCTGATAGAGAAGATTGTCAACTTTGAGGATGGCGTATTGCCCGCCCTTGCGGACGCTGCCAACCATCTTCATGCTGTCCAGAGGGAAAGCCTCAAGCGGCTCCTTGCGGCGATTGAACTCCGCCGACACCGCTGAATTGGGTTGGCTGGCCTCTTGTTTGATCGCCACCGTGAGCTTCTGAGTGCTGAAGGGATCAACCGCTTCAGTGACCTCATACCGCTGCGGATTGAATTTCTGCGGCGGAGCGATCGGCTGAACCATTGGCTTGGCCTGGTTGCGCTCCTGGTTCATCCAGTCCTGCAACTCCTCTTGCTGGGTCGAGCAGGCCGTCAGGCATGTCATCAATGCACAGACACTCAACAGAGAAAGGCGATGACGCTGAATCATGATTGACCTCCAGCACCGTTCTTTTGGCCACTCTTCTGCTTGGCTTTCTCGGCCTTTTGCGCATCGACCTCGCTGGGGTCGAGGTAGCGATAAGTTCGTGCCGTGGCCTCCATCACCAAAGGTCCTGAAACGTCTTTGGACGTGGTGACTGTACTGATTTGCAGGTTGTGCAAGGTGACGATGCGCGACAGATTGGCGATGTCACCAGCAAAAGCGCCTACGTCGTGATACCGACCAGAGACCTTGATGGAAATGGGCAACTCTGCGTAGTAATCCTTGACCACCACTTGGCCTGGCTTGAACAGATCAAACTCCAGACCACGCCCAAGGCCAGCTTGGTTGATGTCGGACAACAAAGCGTCCATTTCGGCCTTGCCTGGCAATTGCTTTTCAAGCTGGGTCACGTATTCCTTGACCTGAATGCGCTGCTTTTCGAGTTCGGACAAGTTCACGGCCTGCGCCAGCTTGGCTTGGTAGTCCAGCTTGAGCGTCGGCTCTTTATCACGCTCGCCCTGAAGCTCGTCCGCTTGGCTGGAAAGCAACAAGAACCAACCAACCAGTACGACCGCGGCGGCAGTGACCGCGAACGCCGCAGCTTTCGGCAAGACAGGCCATTGGCCCGGCTCGTTGGGATTCAACCCTCTGAACTGATCTTGCGCGTTGGCAAACCAGGCGTTGACGTCGATGTTGAGATTCGGATTAGCCATCTGTACCCGTCCTCAAACTTTGGAAGCTGCAGATGCAGCCAATGCAGGCGCCGAAGCACCACTTGCCGCCGCTGCGGCATCCTGAGGACGTTTGAGGCTCACTTTGACCGAGAACTCGAACAGGCGCTTGGGGTCCTTCACATCGGCAATGACCACAGAGGCAGCCTTGATCTCCTGCAGTTCCGGGCGCTCAAGCCACGGCGAGTTGTAGGCCGTGTTACGCAGGAACTCGGAAACACGCTCGTTCGTTTGAGCAATGCCCGTGACCATCACGGATTGCCCATCCTGCTTGATCTGCTTGAGGTAGATGCCCTCAGGCGTCTGTTTGACCAGTTCGTTAAGCAGATGCACGGGCATGTTTCGATCCGTCTGCAAATCCTCGACCGCCTTTTGTCGAGCCTTGAGCGATTCGATTTCGGACTTGAGCGACGCCACGCTCTTGATCTGCTCATCAAGCTTGGCGATCTCTGACTTGAGGAACTCGTTGCGGGCCTGTTGAGACGCGATCATCTGCTGCTGAGCGGCGTACCACGCAGCCACAAGCACAAGACCGGCAACCGCCGAAACGCCCAAACCGATGAAAAAAGCCTGCTTGCGCAGCTTTCGTTTTTCTTCCCGGTGAGGCAGGAGGTTGATCAAAATCATGCCACGAACCTCCGCATGGCCAGACCACACGCCGTCAGATAGGACGGGGCCTCACGGCGCAATTTGCTTTCACGCACGGCGCTGCCAAGCTTCATGCCATCGAAGGGATTGACCACCATCGATGCAAAGCTCGTCAACTCCGTGACACGCTCCTTGAGGCCAGGCAAGGACGCGGTGCCACCGGCAAGCATCACGTAATGGACCTTGTGGTGTGGTGTGCTCGTGAAGAAATATTGCAAGGCGCGCCCGATTTCCTGGGAGAGGCTATCGACAAAGGGCACCAGCAAGGTGGCCTGGAAATCTTCAGGCAAGTCACCCGTCAACTTCTTGCTCTCGGCCTCTTCAAACGAAAAGCCGTACTGGCGAGAAATGAGCTGCGTCAATTGCGCACCACCAAAGGCCTGATCACGGTCGTACAGCAGTTCATCGTCGCGCAAGACTTTAAGGCTGGTGGTTTCAGCACCGATCTCGAACAGCGCCACCAGCGCATCCTTGCCGCCACCGGGCAAGGCCGCAACCAGGCGCTGCATGGCCAGACGCGATGCATACGATTCGATGTCCAGCACAGCAGGCTTGAGGCCGGCGGACTCGGCCAGCCCTTGGCGATCCTGGACCCGGTCCTTGCGAGATGCAGCAATGAGCACCTCCACATCACCAGCTGAGGACGTGCTCGGGCCGACCACACAGAAATCGAGGCTGACCTCGTCGAGCGAGAACGGGATGTACTGGTTGGCTTCAGCCTCGACCTGCATTTCCATTTCTTCTTCGCGCAGGCCTGCGGGCAGCATGATTTTCTTGGTGATCACGGCCGATTGCGGCATGGCCATGGCCACGAACTTGGTCCGGGTGCCGCTTTTGGAGACCACCTTGCGAACCGCCTCGGCCACCTCGTCAAATTTCTCGATCTGGCCGTCCGTGATCCAGCCCTTGCCTAACGGCTCGGAAGCAAAGCGTTCAAGGGTCAGCTCACCACTGGCACCCTGGCTCAACTCCACGAGCTTGACGCTAGACGAGCTGACATCGAGCCCGACCATGGGCGGGTGCTTTCTGCCCAGCAGCGTATCTAAAAAGCTCACAAAGTCCTCCACGCACCCACATGGAGCGCTGGAAAGTTAATAAATCACTTCAATGCTATCAGCAAAGCTTTTGTCGATGAAACGGAATGTAGCCCGGCTTTTCACCTAGTCGTTGTACGCCAGTGACGATTTCAAGGCAGTTGCAAGCCGTTGTAACTGGGCCTGCAAGGACTTGTTTTTCAGGCGTTGCGGGCGTTGCTCGTTCGATCGGAGGTGCCCAGGCCTTCCTATAATCTCCCACTTCCCGTCTGGACCTTGTTGATGAGCGCCCCTAATCCTGCCCCTGCCAATCGCCCATCTTCCGGCTCGGGCGCCCGCCTGCCACAAACATGGTGGGTCCAATGGGTGATCAAACCCGCCCTCTGGCTGGGCGGATTGGCCGTCGCTGGGGCCTTGTCTCTGGCCATGCTGGGGGCCATCGGCCTGGCGGTCATTTATCCCAACCTGCCATCCCTGACGGGGATCATGGACTACCGGCCCAAGATGCCTTTGCGCGTGTACTCCGCCGACGACGTGCTGATTGGCGAGTTTGGCGAAGAAAAACGCAATTTCCAGCCGATTGGCCACATCCCCAAGGTGATGAAGGAAGCCGTTCTGGCCATTGAGGACTCACGTTTTTATCGTCACGGCGGGGTCGACTACATCGGTGTGCTGCGCGCCGGATTGGCCAATTTCGGTGAAGCCCGCAGTCAGGGCGCTTCGACCATCACGATGCAGGTAGCACGCAACTTCTACCTGTCAACCGAGAAGACTTTTTCCCGCAAGATCTACGAAATCCTCCTTGCGTTGAAGATCGAAGGCTTGCTCAGCAAGAACCAGATCCTCGAGCTGTACATGAATCAGATCTACCTGGGACAGCGCGCTTACGGTTTTGCGGCCGCCTGCGAGACATACTTCGGCAAGCCCCTGCAAGACATCAACCTGGCCGAGGCCGCCATGCTGGCCGGCTTGCCCAAAGCACCGTCGGCCTACAACCCGCTGCGCAACCTCAAGCGGGCCACCATTCGGCAGCAGTACATCCTGGATCGCATGCTGGAAAACGGCTTCATCACGGTCGCCCAACACGATGAGGCCAAAGCTGCCAAATTGATCTACCGCGGCAAGACACCTGTCTCGCGCGAAGGCGAATACGTGGCGGAGGCGGCCCGTGGGCTGATGTATGAACAATACGGCGTAGAGGCCTACACACGCGGCCTCAACGTCTACACCACGGTGAAAATGAGCGATCAGATTGCCGCCACCCGGTCGCTCCGCAAGGGCCTGCTGGATTTCGACCGCCGCCAGTCCTGGCGCGGCCCTGAAGCCTACGTTGACCTGCCTGGCGACCCGAAGCAGCTGGATGTGCGTGTGGCGGAAGCGCTCGAAGAGCACCCGGACAGCGACAACATCCACGCCTCGGTGGTGCTGTCCGCCGACCCCAAGCGCGTGACCGTGCTGATTCAATCGGGCGAGACCATCGAGATTGGCCCGGATGGCCTCAAAGGCCTGTCCACCGCTTTGTCGGAAAAAGCGCTGCCCAAGCAGCAAATCCGGCGCGGCGCGGTGGTGCGCGTGGTGCAAAACACGCAAGGCCAATGGCAGGTCACGCAGTTGCCTGAAGTCGAGGGCGCTTTGGTGGCGCTGGACCCCAGGACGGGCTCGGTCAAGGCCATGGCGGGAGGTTTCGACTTTGATCGCAACAAGTTCAACCACGTGACCCAAGCCTGGCGCCAGCCGGGCTCGAGCTTCAAGCCTTTCATCTATTCAGCGGCGCTGGAGAAGGGGTTCACCCCCTCCACGATGGTGAACGATGCGCCACTGTTTTTCGATGCTGGCACCACGGGGGGGCAACCTTGGGAGCCCAAGAACTACGATGGCAAGTTCGAAGGCCCCATGACCCTGCGCCGGGGGCTGGCCAAGTCCAAGAACATGATCTCCATCCGGGTGCTCAAGTCCATCGGGGCCAAATACGCCCAAGGCTGGATCACCCATTTCGGTTTTGAGGCCGACAAACACCCGGCCTACTTGACCATGGCCTTGGGCGCGGGCTCGGTCACACCCATGCAGATGGCCGATGCCTACGGCGTGTTCGCCAACGGGGGCTACCGCCTCAACCCCATGCTCGTGACACGGGTGACGGATGCCCGTGGCGCCATCCTGGCCAAGAACCGCCCGCCGGCTCTCAATGAATCCATGCGGGTCATCGATGCGCGCAATGCCTTCATGATGTCCAGCTTGCTGCAGGAGGTGACCCGCTCGGGCACGGCCGCCAAGGCGCAAGCTCAGTTGGGGCGCCCCGACCTTTATGGCAAGACGGGCACGACCAATGACTCCATGGATGCCTGGTTCGCCGGCTACACGCAACGAGTGGTGGCTGTGGTGTGGATCGGCCATGACCAGCCGCGCAAGCTGGGCGACAAGGAAACCGGCGGCGGATTGGCTTTGCCGGTGTGGATCGATTTCATGCGCACCGCCATCAAGGGTACGCCGATCGAAGAGCCTGCCGTGCCTGAAGGCGTCGTCAATGTCGGTGGCGAGTGGTATTACGAGGAATTCACACCAGGCACCGGCGTGAGAGAACTGACACCGGATCCCGCGGAAGCGGTTGCCCCTGATGCCTCGGACGAGGCGGAAAAACGCAGCATCCTTGACCTGTTCGGCGGCAAGTCAACGGCACCTTGAGTTAAACGCGGTTCGGTCGGATAGGCCAGGCTTAAAAAGCCAGGGGCTGGCCGGCCTGTTCGGTCGCGCATTGCGACAAGGCGTCGAAGAAGTCACGGCCATCTTTGGTGTCACGCCAACCAGCATCACCAGCGAACTTGAAATGAAAGCCCCCGCTGCGCGCGGCCAGCCACAGCTCGTGCAAAGGTGGCTGCATGTTGATGATCAACTGACTGCGATCAGGCAGCACCAGGGTCAGCATGCCGCCAGAACGCGCGCTGTCGATGTCGATGAGGTCCGCATCCAGCCATTGGTCCACCTGCTCTTCAACACGCGACAATGCCGCATGGGCCGCCTCGCGATACATCGCATCGGGCCAGCCGGAAGGTGTTTGAACGTCAGACATCAGTGCATCCTTAAAATCTCGGCATGATCAGCCATCCAAAAATTGTAGTCATCCTGGCCCTTGGCCTGAGTGCTTGTGGACAAAAGGGACCACTGGTTCTGCCGGGAAGCACCAATGCGGCCCAGACCGCCACGCCCACCGCCATGACGGCATCTGCTCCTCTCTCCATCCCACGGACCCAACCATGACCCTTCCAGGCGCGCCATTTCTGGCCTACAGCGACAACGAACTGACTCTGGATGGGGCATGCCTGAGCCAACTGGCGCAGGAATACGGCACGCCACTGTATGTCTATGCCCGCCAGAGCATGCTCGCGGCACTGGCGCCCTACCAGCGTGCCTTGCAAGGGCGCCAGCACCTCGTGTGTTATGCCGTCAAGGCCAACTCCAACTTGGCCGTGCTGCAGACCTTCGCCCAGGCAGGTTGTGGCTTTGACATTGTTTCAAACGGTGAACTAGCCCGCGTGCTGGCCGCCGGCGGCGACCCATCCAAGGTGGTGTTCTCTGGCGTGGGCAAGACCCGGGCCGAGATGAAGCACGCCATCGAAATCGGCGTGAAATGCTTCAACGTCGAAAGCACGGCCGAACTGGAAGTGCTGTCGCAAGTGGCGGCGAGCCTTCACAAGACTGCCCGCGTCAGCCTGCGTGTCAATCCAGATGTGGATGCGGGCACACACCCCTACATCTCAACGGGCCTGAAGGGCAACAAGTTCGGCATTGCGCACGAGGTCGCGGTCAGCACCTACGAACGCGCCGCCAGCCTGCCTGGCATCGAAGTCGTGGGCATCGACTGCCACATCGGTTCGCAGATCACAGACATGGCGCCCTACCTGGATGCGCTGGACCGCGTGCTGGACCTGGTCGAGGCCATCGAGGCCAAGGGCATCGCCATCCATCACCTGGATCTGGGTGGCGGCCTGGGCATCACCTACACCGACGAAACACCGCCCTCGGCGGATGCCTTGATTGCCCAACTGCTGGCCAAGATCGATGCGCGTGGCCATGGGCATCGCGAAGTGATGTTCGAGCCAGGTCGCTCGCTGGTCGGCAACAGCGGTGTGCTGTTGACCGAGGTGCTGTACCTCAAGCCTGGCGAACAGAAGAACTTCTGCGTGGTCGATGCCGGCATGAACGACCTGATGCGCCCGGCTTTGTATGAGGCTTACATGGGCATTGTCAACACCCAACAGAGGTCGGATTCACCCACACAGATCTGGGATGTGGTCGGGCCGGTGTGCGAGTCAGGTGACTGGCTGGGGCGTGATCGGACGCTGGCCGTGGAAGCATCCGACGTGTTGGCAGTCCTGTCCGCCGGGGCTTACGGCATGACCATGGCCAGCAACTACAACACACGGGGACGGGCTGCTGAACTGATGGTGGACAACGGTGAGGTGACGCTCATCAAAACGCGTGAGCAGGTCCAGGATTTGTTGGCCGGAGAACACCTGATTCAAACGAAAGTTTGAGCGTCCGCCCACCCTTTTGAAGCCTCGGCTGATGACGAATCACCGGGGCTTCGTTGTTCATAGGCAACATTCAAGCCGAATTCCGGGTAATCGGCGCCCCCACACCCCCCCGATTCTGGTGGAATCACTGCAACTCTTTACGAAAGAGTTCGGGAGAGGGCCCCTGAGCAGGATGCGCCCTCCCCACCTGTTCAACTCTGGAGACCTCCATGAAAAAATCGTTGATCGCTCTGGCTGCAGTGGGCGCCTTCTCTGGCGCGGCCATGGCCGAATCTTCTTTGACCATTTACGGGATCATTGACTTGGGGCTGGTCAAGCAAAACAGAGCTGACCTCGACGGCGTGCGTTCGCTGGGCGGCACAGGTTTGAATAACAAAGAACTGAATGTGGCACCGGCTACCAAATCGCGGATTGGCTTCAAAGGGGTTGAGGACCTCGGTGGCGGACTCTCTGCCAAATTCGAGTTGGAGCATCGTTTCTTGCCCGACACTGGCGCCACCAATACCTCAGGCAATAACCTGTTCTGGGACAAGTCGATCGTGGGATTGACCAGTCAAACCTTTGGTGAAGTTACATTGGGCCGCGACTATGGTCCGACGTTCTATGCCCAATACCTTCAAGATCCCTGGATCAACCAAGGTATCGCGGAAGTGGGCGGCACGACCTATGCATTCGCTGGCTACAACATCGGCGGTCATGATGTCCGCTACAACAACGCCATCTTCTACAAGGCTCAACTGAATGGCTTCACAGCGCTGGCATCAGCAGGACTGTCTGAGGTCAGCGGCGCCAAAAATCGCTACGGCATCGGCGCCATGTACAACGGTGGGCCGCTGTTCGTCGTAGGTGCCTATGATCAGGCCCCATCGGCCGTAAGACCTCAAGAGACGGATAACCTCGCCATCCTGGGCATTGCCTATGACTTCGGCGTCATCAAGCCTCGCCTTAGCTATGCGCGTTCATCTGTGCAGATTCCTTTTGGTGGCGAAGTCAATCCCACCTCGGTAATTCTGGCGGCCACCATCCCTGTAGGCACCAATCTGATCAAGCTGGGCTATGCCCACATTGATTGGGACACCGGCAATCCGTATACGCTGGGATTTCTTGCCGGGAAAGTCTTGACTGATCCAGCCAACGCGGCTACCTATGCCGCGCAAGGCGCAGCGGTGGCCAACGGTGCAACCTTCAAGCAAAACAAGCTCTCGCTTGGCTACGAGCATGTGCTGAGCAAACGCACGGCGTTATACACCGATTTGACACATGGCAAAACCAAAGGGACCGACAGCGTGACTGGCGTCGACTTTGGCATCCGACACGCGTTCTGACCAGCTCATTCGAACATCGACAAGCCCCGCTTCGGCGGGGCTTTTTTGTTCTTGCCACCATGGTGATGAAGACAAAAAAATACCGGGCAATGCCCGGTATTTTTGAATGCGAAGAACCCTGCTTACGCAGGGTTAGCTCACACCGATCAGAAAGCGTGACGCACGCCGAAAGCGATACCGTGGCTGTTGGCATCAGCAGTCGCAGGGGTTGCGCCGGCCACTGTGAGGTTGGAAAGACCTGAGTTGCTGACCGTGGTCAGCAGGCCGTACACAGCAGTGCGCTTGGACAGGTTGTAGACACCCTTGATGGCGACGATGGTTGCATCATCATCAGCGCTGGAACCCAGGGCATTGCGAACACGCGACACGCCAGCCGTCAGCGAGAAGTC
>CANBUA010000105.1 GCA_947372535.1 Burkholderiales bacterium | reverse complement strand
TTCGCGGTGGCTTTTGAAGGCTTGCTGGGCAACACGGCACCCATGAGCGACGCGGACATGCAGAAGTTCGCGGACTTCCAGCTCAATGTGCAGTTGCCGCCCAACCCGATCCGCAATCTGGACAACACGCTGACGACTTCGCAGCAACGCGGCCTGAACTTCTACAAGGGCACGCGCCCATCAGACGGCATCAAGTTGACCTTGCCGGCCACCGTCAAGCTTCAGACCTCGCAGAACTGCAATGGCTGCCACACGCTTGACCCGGCGCAAGGCTTCTTCGGCACCAGTGGTGATCAGAGCTTCGAAGGCCTGTCGCAAGTGGTGAAGATTCCGCAGCTGCGCAACATGTACCAGAAGGTCGGCATGTTCGGCATGCCCGCGATTCCCTTCCTGAGCTCGGCCGACACCGGCCAGATGGGTGACCAGGTGCGCGGCTTCGGCTTCACGCATGACGGTGCGATCGACACGTTGCTGCACTTCTTCTCGGCCAAGGTGTTCCGCCCGACCTTGAATGAAGGCTTCCCGATGGGCAACCCCGATGCCACACGGCGCGACGTGATCGACTTCATGTACGCCTATGACAGCGACCTGGCGCCCATCGTGGGTCAGCAAGTCACGCTGACGGCCACCAGCATCACCGAAGTGAACCAGCGACTGGACTTGCTGATCCAGCGCGCCAAGGCGCCATTCGTGTCCAAGGAGTTGGGCGGCACCGTCACCGAGTGTGACCTGGTGGCCCAGGTGGTCGAAGGCGGCACGCGCCGCGGCTATTTGTTCGATGTGGCCAGCAGCACCTTTGTGGCCGCCGATGGCACCCGGCGCGCCGATGCGGCCTTGCGCGCCCTGGCCGCCACGCCGGGCCAGGAAGTGACCTACACCTGCACGCCACCCGGCTCGGGCTCACGCATCGCCAGCGGCAGCTGATGGCATGAGGATGATGAACAGGACCCCACGAGGGTCCTGTTTTTCTTTGTGGACATGGCCAAAAGGCTAGACTGCAGGTTCATGCCTTTGACCCTGGAGCCCACCATGCTGACCTGGCCCGACGTTCTCCAACTCGCCCGCGACGGCAGCCCCAAGCCCGCCAACCACGTCGACAAGACCGAGGCCGAGTGGCGCACCCAACTCACGCCCGAGCAGTTCCACGTGACGCGCCAAGCCGGCACGGAGCGTCCCTTCAGCTCGGAGATGTGCGGCTTGTTCAAGCCGGGCCTGTACCGCTGCGTGTGCTGCGACACCCTGCTGTTTGATGCCTCCGAGAAGTTCGACTCGGGCACGGGCTGGCCATCGTTCACGCAGCCGGTGACTGTCGATGCGGTGGCTTATCACGCCGACGAGAGCCACGGCATGGTGCGCATCGAGGCCGTGTGCCACACCTGCGATGCTCACCTGGGCCATGTCTTCCCGGACGGCCCGCCACCCAGCGGCTTGCGTTATTGCATGAATGCGGTCTCGCTCAAGAGCGATTCAGCCGATCACGCTTGAGCAGGCGTCAATGCCCCAGTCGCAGCACGAACAGCGCGCTGCCCGGCCCGGCCTGAAACTCATTGGCGCCACCGAAGATGTTGTAGCCCGAGTTGATCAGCACGTCGTTGCCCGCCACGATGGCGCCCACCTGGTCGATGGTGCCGCCCTGGCCGACATGGCCATTGCTGTCCGTGAACGAGATGGCCGTGTTGTAGGACCACAGGTCGCGGCCGTCCACGGTGTTCAAGGCCCGCACGATGCCATCCAGGCCGCTGGCCAGCAGCACGTCGTTGGTCACGCTCAAGGCGGCCGAGAAAATCACCGGCATGGTCTGGCCGCTCAAGGTGGCGCGCGTGATGTGGCGCGCCCACACGACTTGCCCGGTCTCCAGGTCCAGCGCATACAGGCCGGGCGTGCCGCCGGGCACCAAGTGCTCCAGCGAGTTGCTGCTGCCCTCCAGCCCCAGGTCATCTGAGTTGATGCGAGACAACTTGTTGACGTAGAGGTCGGTCACGGCCACGTAGGCCTTGTCGGCATCGACCGCCATGCCCCAGTGGATGCCGCCCAGCGCGCCACCTTGGCCGAGCTTGCGCATCCACAGGCGCTCGCCCGTGACCGGGTCCAGCGCGTGAACCACGCCGCTTTTTTGGCCGGCCACGAGCAGGTCTCTGCCTGAGGGTGTCCTGGTCAGGATGGGCGGCGCGGCAAAGTCGAAATCGGTGTCCACGCCTTTCTTGGGGCACTTGCCGTTGAGCCCATCGGGCAAGGCGCAGGCAGCGTTCCAGGCATCGCCCGCCGTGCCCTGGAAGATCCATTTGGGCAGGCCCGTGTCCAGGTCCAGGGCGATGATCGAATCGGCGTTGCTGGTCGAGGGCAGGGACAGGTTCTGGCCTGTGCCGATGTAGACCTGCCGACGCGCCAGATCGATCGTCGGCACACTGAACATGCTCATGCCGCTGGGGCCGCGGCTTTTGGTCGTGTAGTTGTAGCTGGTCGTCCCGTTGGTGGTGGCGTACTTCCAGACCGTCTTGCCCGTGTAGGCATCGACCGCATGCAGCAGGCCATGGCTGGTGCAGCAGGCGTTGAAGAGGTCGAGCACCACCGTGAAGACCTCTTTGGTGGAGACGGGCACGATCAGCTTGCCCTCCACCGTTTGCAAGCCGCCTGTGATGGTGTTGAGCCGGGCGTCGTCACCCAGAAAGCGCGACCACACCAGCTTGCCCGTGCGCGCATCCACCGCGTGGACCTTGCCGTAGAAATCGCCGACCGCGATCAGCGGTGTCCTGCCCGGCTCGTTGACATAGGCCAGCGAGGACGAGCGTGCGGCGTTGGTGCCGATCAGGAAGGTGCTCTTCTTGTCGACTTGGTAGGTCCAGTAGGTGCAGCCAGACAGGCGGTTCATGGCCGTGAGGTTGCGGCCCGAGGTGAACACGATGGCCTGCTCGGTGACCAGGGGCGCGGTGCGCCGCTCCTTGACGCTGCTGTCGTTGTGGCTCAGTGCCAGGGTGAGCTGGCTCACGTTGCCTGAGTCGATGTTGGATGGCGAGTGGCGGGTGTTGCTCAGGTCATGGGCAAATCCGCTGGACCGCACCGGTGAGGCGGGGTCGAAGGCATCCGTGCAGGTGGCGGCGTGGACCGTGGCGCCATGACCTGCCAGCAGACAGGCCGCCATCAAGGGAATCAGGTCCGCCGCGGTCACGCGGATGGGCTTTTTGAAAAGTGAGGCCATGAGCTTCCTGGGCGGTGGGTCCGTGCTTGGACATACCGCCCGATGTTTGACGAAGCATCATCAGGTGGCCATTGGTGGAAACCAAGCCGGCTGGCGCATGAATGGCCTGCGCCAGGGCTTTTCCTCAGGCCGCCTGGCGTTGGCTCGGTGAGGTGGGCACCTTCACCCCGGCCGCGTGCGGCTGGCGAAACGCCATCACGCCATCTTCCAGCTGGCCGTTGCGCAACTGGTCGGTGTCCATCGCATAGTCTTGGTACAGCTTCCATGGCGCGCGGTCGGCGCCCTTGGGCAAATAGTGTTCGGCCCTGGCCACGTAGTTCGAGCTCATGTCCAGCAAAGGGATGGGCTTGACGCTGGGGTCGTTGCGCTCGGGCACGGCAATGCGGGTGCCCGTCTTGTCCATGTGCGTGAGCAAGCGGCAGACATACTCGGCGATCAGGTCGGCCTTGAGCGTCCACGAGGCGTTGGTGTAGCCAAAGGTGTTGGAGAAATTGGGGATGTCGCTGAACATCAGGCCCTTGTACGAGATGTGCTTGTTCATCTCGATGGCCTGTCCGTCCACGCTCATCTGCATGCCGCCGAACAGGCGCATGTTCAGGCCCGTGGCCGTGACGATGATGTCGGCCTCCAGCACCTGGCCGGATTTGAGCAGGATGCCCTTGTCCACGAAGCGGTCGATGTGGTCTGTCACCACCGAGGCCTTGCCCTTTTTCAGCACCCTGAACAAGTCGCCATTGGGCACGGCGCACAGGCGCTGGTCCCAGGGGTTGTAGGGCGGCGTGAAGTGCTTCATGTCGAAGTCTTTGCCCACCTGCATCTTCACCTGCTTGAGCAGCAGCTTGCGCATGAAGTTGGGGTACTTCTTTGACAGCTTGTAGATCCACTGCGTGATGAAGTTGTTGCGCGCCCGGCTGATGTTGTAGACGGTCATCTCCGGCAGGAACTTCAGCAGCGTGCGCACCATCGGATCGAACTGCGGCACCGAGATCACGTAGCTGGGCGTGCGCTGCAGCATGGTCACGTGCTGGGCCTTGTCCGTCATCGAGGGGATCAGCGTGATGGCGGTCGCACCTGAGCCAATCACGACCACGCGCTTGCCGCTGTAGTCCAGCTGCTCGGGCCAGAACTGTGGGTGGATGATCTGGCCTTTGAAGTCGTCACGGCCTTTGAACTCGGGCGTGAACGCTTCTTCGTAGTTGTAGTAGCCGGAGCACATCATCAGCCAGTTGCAGCTCAGCTGCACTGTCTCGCCGGAGGTCTTTTGCACCGTCAACGTCCAGGTGGCGGTTTCGCTGGACCAGGCGGACGAGACCACTTTGTGGCCACAGCGGATCTTGTCTTCGATGTGGTTGTCGTGGGCCGCTTGGCGGATGTAATGCCGGATGCGGTCGCCATCGGCGATGACCTGTGGCTCGGTCCAGGGCTTGAAGTTGTAGCCCAGGGTGTACATGTCCGAATCGGAGCGGATGCCGGGGTAGCGGAACAGGTCCCAAGTGCCGCCAGTGGTCTCACGGCCTTCCAGGATGGCATAGGTCTTGTCGGGGCATTGTTTCTGCAGGTGGCGTGCGGCACCGATGCCGGACAGGCCAGCTCCCACGATCAGGACGTCAAAGTGTTCAGCCATGCGGGTCTCCGTGATGCAGGTTCAGCCGGTGCAACATCGCCTGGCTAACTTGCATTCATGTGATAACGAATGTGGTCAGTTTATATTCGGCAATGAGCATTGTCAAATCAGTTTGACACGGAGGCCCCCTGCCTGGGTGCCTGGAAAACACGTAGACGCGCCGTTGTTCAGAGCCCGAGATCGCTCAGGCTGGCGTGGTCGTCCGGCCGGCGGCCCAGCGGCCAGTGGAACAGGCGGTCTGCTTCCCTGATCGGCAGATCGTTGATGCTGGCATGGCGGTACGCCATGAAGCCGTGCTCGTCAAAAGCCCAGTTTTCATTGCCGTATGAGCGGAACCACTGGCCGCTGTTGTCATGCCATTCATAGGCAAAGCGCACCGCGATCTGGTGGCCGGTGAAGGCCCACAATTCCTTGATCAGGCGGTAATCCAGCTCCTTGGCCCATTTGCGCTGGAGGAACTGGCGCACTTGCTCCCGCCCACGGGGGAACTCGGCGCGGTTGCGCCACTGGGTGTCCTCCGTGTAGACCAGCGCCACGCGGTCGGGGTCGCGGGCGTTCCAGGCGTCTTCGGCGAGGCGGACTTTCTGGATGGCGGTCTCGCGGGTGAAGGGGGGCAGGGGTGGTTTGGTGTCAGGCATTGGGCGGCTCCATCATGTCTGGCGATTGAACCAGATCCATGCCGCGTTCAGCGTTGCGAAGATGACAGAAAGCATCAGCAGAGAGACAAAGAACAGATAGGCCATCTCGATGTCTGAGCTTGCTTCAATGGAGGGGGATCCAATGGCCTCCACGATCGCATTGCCCCAGGTCTTGATGCCATTGGGCAGCAAATCGGGCCATTCATAGAAAGCCTTCGTCATGGCCAGTGCGCCCAGCAGCATCAGGATCATTGCCAGAACTTTGCGAGCAACGATTTTCATTTGACGACGACCTTGGCATAGGCCTGCAATTGACTGTCAGGGATGGCCTCCAGGGGCAAGGCTTTGAGTTCCTTCCGAATGGCATTGAAGTCATCCAGTGATGCAGCCTTCGCTGCGCCCCAGCGGGCCTTTCGGGTGCAGCCTGAAATTTCCACGAATCGTCTTGTCGCATAAGGTGGTGTCATCAACGGAACCATCATCTGCGAACAGTGCAAACCAGTCGCCCTTGTTGCCCAACCAACCTCTTGCCGCGCCAAGCAAACCTCCTGTTGGCCGATCCACGATGTAATAGGCGATTTCGAAAGTGCTCAGTGATTTGCCATTCAATGTGAATGTGCAGACAGTCATTGGCATGTCGATCACTCCCGATCATTGTTGAAGTGGTCAAAGCCTAGGCGCGACTGGGCAAGACTTCCATCCCTAAGAGACATTTGCCGGCTCACCCCCGCCGCAACCCTGGCGTCCCCTCGAAAAACTCCGCCGCCCATTCCACAAAGGCATGCACCTTGGTCGACAAGTGCCGGTTCGAGGGATAAAGCACATGCACCGGGATCGCGTCCGAGGTCCAATCGCTCAACACCTCGACCAACTCGCCTGACAAAGCCGTGCAAGCCAGCGCATAACTGGGCAATTGCCCCAGCCCCAACCCGGCGCGGATGGCATCGTCATACACATTGGAGTCATTGACGGCCAAGGCGCTTTCAATGGCCAGCTCGATGCGCTGTCCGTCCTTGGTGAAATCCGCCGTGATCAGGTTGCGCCCCGAGGGGCCGGACATGAAATAGCCCACCCAATGGTGATCTTGCAAATCCTGAGGGTGCTCAGGCATGCCGTGCGCAGCGATGTAGCTGGGCGAGGCGCAGGTCACAAACCGCATGGAGCCAATCCGCCGGGCCACCACGGCCGGGTCGGTGACCTCGCCCACGCGGATCACGCAGTCCACGCCCTCGCTGACCATGTTGACCACGCGGTCGCTGCAGCCCATCTCCAGCTTGATCAGCGGGTAACGTGCCAGGAAATCGCGCATGCCCCTGAACATAAGCAGGCTGGCCATGCTGGTGGGCACGTCCACGCGCATGCGGCCACTGGGCTGGCCGTGCCGCGATGACACGGACTCATCGGCCTCGCGCAGGTCATCGAGCAGGCGGATGCAGCGCTCGTAATAGGCCGCGCCGTCGGCGGTGACGGTCACCTTGCGCGTGGTTCGGTGCAGCAAGCGCACGCCCAGTTGGGTCTCCAGTTCCTGGATCAGGGTGGAAATGGTGGCTTTGGGGGTATCGAGCATCTCTGCTGCCCGCGTGAAGCCGCCGGTGTCCACCACCCGCACGAAGGCTTCCATGGCTTTGATTTTGTCCATTGTTCAGATTGGTGAACAGTCAATTCGATTTGAGGGAGTTTATCGATTGGTTGGCATTCAATAGAGTGGCGACATGGCAGACCCTTGGCGGGTTGTGCGTATCTTTTCCATTTTTTGCTTTCCAGCCAAGCGCCACCACCTCCATGTCCTCCAATTCCGATGTTGATCCATCTCGCGGCCCTGACGAGCAGTGGCAATGGCCCGGCCACGGCGGCTTGGTGGATGTGCGCGTCTACCGCAGCGCGTCGGTGGATGCAGCGCGCGATGCCCTGCTGGTGTTTTTTCACCCAGGTGGCTTTGTGGTGGAGGACAGTTCGGCCGGCGACCACTGCTTGCGCGTGCTGGCCGATGCGTGCGAGGTGAACATCCTGGCGCCCTGTTATGCCCTGGCACCCGAGCACCCCTTCCCGGCTGCGGTGGAAGATGCCCATGCGGTGTTGGCCGAGGCCGTGCGTCACCGCGTCAAGCTGGGTTGGAAGGGCAAGCGCCTGTTCGTGGGCGGTGTGGAGGCCGGTGGCAACCTGGCGGCCGTCTCGGCCATGATGTGCCGCGATCGCCAAGGCCCCGAGCTGGCCGGCCAGATCCTGGTCATGCCCATGCTGGATGCTGGCCTGCACTGCTCGTCCATGCGCTGCGCGGCTGATCAGCCCGCCACACGCGGCGTGGTGGACCGGCTGGAGCGCAGCTACCGCAGTTACCTGCCGCACCCGGCCGACCGGCTGCACCCTTATGCCAGCCCTCTGCAGGCCTCGCGGCTGTCGCAACTGGCGCCGGCGCTCGTCTTCTTCACCGATGGCGATCCCCTGGCCGATGAGGCCAAGGCCTATGCCGGCAAGTTGCGGCTGGCGGGCAACGAGGTCGAGCTGGTCGGCCTGCCGCCGGCGGATGTGCATGACGACGAACAGCGATGTTCGATCACCGCCGACGACCCTTGCGTGACGGCGATGAAGCAGTTCCTCTCTTCGCGCCGCTAGCGCGCCAACCCCATTTTTTTCATCTTGTCATTCGTCTTTTTTTGTCTTTGGGAACACTTTCATGAAAACCTTTCAACCCCGCTTGTTGTTCGTCGCGCTGGCGTCCCTGATCCTGATTGGCGGCCTCGTCGGCTGCGGGAAGGACGATGCGCAAACCGCGCACGCCAGCGCCCCGCCGCCACAACAAGGTACGCCGATCACGGCCGCGCTGGTCATCAGCCGTGCGGTGTCCGACCAGCGTGAGTTCTCTGGCATGGTCGAGGCGGTGGACCGCGCGCAGCTGAGGCCGCGCGTCTCGGGTTACGTCCAGCGCGTTCAGCTCAAGCCGGGGTCGCTGGTGCGCAAGGGCGACGTGCTCTTCGTGATCGACCCGCGTCCTTACCAGGCCGAGGTCGCGCGGCTGGAGGCCTCGGCCGCCAGCACCCGCGTCAAGGCCGACCTGGCCATCTCGGATCAGGGCCGGGCCAAGCGCCTGCTGGGCGAGAACGCCATCGCCCAGCGTGAGTACGACGAGCGCCAGGCCTCGGCCCGCCAGTTCGATGCCTCGGCGCGCGCCGACCAGGCCGCCTTGCAGACCGCCCGCCTCAACCTGGAGTGGACCAACATCCGAGCACCATTCGATGGCCGCGTGGGCAAGGCTGAAGTGACCGAGGGCAACCTGGTCGATGGCAGCACGGTGCTGACCTCCATCGTCTCGGCCAACCCCATGTACGTCAGTTTCAATGGCGACGAAGCAACCTACCTGCAAGTGGGCAAGCTGGCGCGCAGCAACCCGGGCGCCCTGAAGGTGCATATCGGGCTGGCCAACGAGCCAGGCTTCCCGCATGAAGGCCGCCTGGACTTTGTGGACAACCAGATCGATCCGCAGGCCGGGAGCGTGCGCATGCGCGCCGTCATCGACAACAAGGATGGGCTCTTGACGCCCGGCCTGTTCGCCAAGGTGCAACTGGGCACGGCCAGCGCTGGCGGCAAGGAATCGGCTTTGGTGGCCGAGCGCGCCATCGGCACGGACCAGAACCGCAAGTTCGTCTACGTGGTCAATGCTGGCAAGACGGCCGAGTACCGGCCCATCGTCCTGGGCACCAGCGTGGGCAGCCTGCGCGTGGTCACCTCCGGTTTGAAGGCTGGTGAACAAGTCGTGGTCGATGGCCTGCAGCGCGTGCGTCCCGGCGCGCCTTTGAGCCCGCAGATCGTGCCCATGGAAACGCCGGAAGGTGGCGCGTCCAACGCCGCCGCCAAGTGAGGACATCGCCATGAACATTTCAAGATTTTTCGTTGACCGCCCGATCTTCGCGGCGGTGCTCTCCATCCTGGTCTTCATCGCAGGTGGCATCTCGATCTTCAACCTGCCGATCTCTGAATACCCTGAGGTCGTGCCGCCTTCGGTGGTGGTGCGTGCGCAGTTCCCTGGCGCCAACCCCAAGGTGATCGCCGAGACCGTGGCTGCGCCGCTGGAGGAGCAGATCAACGGCGTCGAGAACATGCTCTACATGTCCTCGCAAGCGACCACCGACGGCGCGCTGACGCTGACGGTGACCTTCAAGATCGGCACCAACGTCGAGCAGGCCGAGACCCAGGTGCAAAGCCGCGTGCAGCGCGCCTTGCCCCGCCTGCCCGAGGAGGTTCGCCAGATCGGCGTGACGGCGGTCAAGAGCTCGCCCAACCTGACGCTGGTGGTGCACTTGCTCTCGCCCAAAGGCAGCTATGACGACGTCTACCTGCGCAACTACGCGACGCTCAACGTCAAGGACCGACTGGCACGCCTGCCCGGCATGGGCGATGCGCAGATTTTCGGCGCGGGCGATTACGCCATGCGCATCTGGCTGGACCCGCAGAAGGTGGCCCAGCGCGGCCTGACCGCGGGCGAGGTGGTCGCGGCCATCCGTGAGCAGAACGTGCAGGTGGCTGCCGGTGTGGTGGGCGCCCCGCCCGACACCAAGGCGCCCTTCCAGGTCTCGGTCAACGCTTCGGGCCGGCTGAACAACGAAGAAGAGTTCGGCAACATCATCGTCAAGACCAGCAGCGATGGCGGCCTCACGCACCTGCGTGATGTGGCGCGCATCGAACTGGGCGCCGCCGGCTACTCCTTGCGTTCCCTGCTCAACAACAAGCCCGCCGTGGGCATCGGCATCTTCGAGGCGCCGAACGCCAACGCCCTGCAGCTCTCCGCCGATGTCCGCAAGGTCATGGCCGAGCTCAAGAAAGACTTCCCCGCCGACGTCGATTACGCCATCGTGTATGACCCCACGCAGTTCGTGAGCTCGTCCATCGAGGCCGTGATCAAGACCTTGATCGAAGCCGTGGCCCTGGTGGTGCTGGTGGTGATCGTCTTCCTGCAAACCTGGCGCGCGTCCCTGATCCCGCTGCTGGCCGTGCCCGTGTCCATCGTGGGCACCTTCGCGGTGCTGCTGGGCTTTGGCTTTTCGATCAACACGCTGTCGCTGTTCGGCCTGGTGCTGGCCATCGGCATCGTGGTCGATGACTCCATCGTGGTGGTCGAGAACGTCGAGCGCAACATCGCCCTGGGTCTGAGCCCGCGCGTGGCCACCATCCAGGCCATGAAGGAGGTCTCCGGACCCATCATCGCGATTGCGTTGGTGCTGTGCGCGGTGTTCGTGCCGATCGCCTATGTGTCCGGCCTGACGGGTCAGTTCTACCGCCAGTTCGCACTCACCATTGCCATCTCCACGGTGATCTCGGCCTTCAACTCGCTGACGCTGTCGCCCGCTTTGGCCGCCGTGCTGCTCAAGCCGCATGACGCCCCCAAGGATGCGCTCCAGCGCGGCATCGACTGGGCCTTCGGTGGTTTCTTCAAGCGCTTCAACCGCGTCTTCGACCGCGGTTCGCACGGCTATCAAAGCGGCGTGGGCGGCACCCTGAACCACAAGGCCATCACCATGGGCGTGTACCTGCTGCTGTGCGTGGGCGCCTTCTTCATGTTCAAGGCCGTGCCTGCCGGCTTCGTGCCCGCGCAGGACAAGCAGTACCTGGTGGGCTTTGCGCAGTTGCCCGATGCTGCCTCGCTGGACCGCACGGACGCCGTGATCCGCCGCATGTCGGACATCGCCAAATCGGTGCCCGGCGTGGCCGAATCGGTGGCCTTCCCCGGCCTGTCGATCAACGGCTTCACCAACGCGCCCAACGCCGGCATCGTGTTCTACACGCTGGACGACTTCGCCAAGCGCAAGGGGCCTGGCCTGTCGGGCAACGAAATCGCGGCCGAGGTCAACAA
Organism: Burkholderiales bacterium; assembly: GCA_947372535.1. Next base: position 2,955 of record CANBUA010000105.1, on the reverse strand, counting down.
GCGCCTGGGCGCCATCCAGGACGCCTTCATCATGGTCTTCCCGCCACCGGCGGTGAACGGCCTGGGCGCCATCGGCGGCTTCAAGCTCTTCGTCGAGGACCGCGGCAACGTGGGCTACGACGAGCTCTACAAGGCCGTGCAGGCCCTGCAAATGAAGGCCTGGCAGACACCGCAACTGGCCGGCGTCTTCAGCAGCTACCAGATCAACGTGCCGCAACTCTTCGCCGATGTGGACCGCACCAAGGCCAAGCAGCTGGGCGTGCCGCTGGGCAGCATCTTCGACACCTTGCAGATCAACCTGGGCTCGCTCTACGCCAACGACTTCAACAAGTTCGGGCGCACCTTCCAGGTGGTGGTGCAGGCCGATGCGCCCTTCCGCGCCAATGCCGATGCCATCTCGCAGCTCAAGGTGCGCAGCAACACCGGTGAAATGGTGCCGCTGGGCAGCCTGATGAAGGTGTCTGACTCCTACGGCCCCGACCGCGTGCAGCGCTACAACGCCTACGTGGCGGCCGACATCAATGGCGGCGCGGCACCGGGGGTGTCCTCGGGCCAGGCCCAGGCCATCATGGAGAAGATCGCCGCCGAGACGCTGCCCAAGGGCGTGACCTTCGAGTGGACCGACCTGACCTACCAGGACATCCTGGCGGGCAACACCCTGGTCTACGTCTTCCCGCTGTGCGTGCTGCTGGTCTTCCTGGTGCTGGCCGCGCAGTATGAAAGCTGGACGCTGCCGCTGGCCGTGATCCTGATCGTGCCCATGTCCATCCTGTGCGCGCTGGCTGGCGTTTACCTCACGCATGGCGACAACAATGTGTTCACGCAAATCGCGCTGTTCGTGCTGGTGGGGCTGGCCTCCAAAAACGCCATCCTGATCGTCGAGTTCGCCCGTGAGCTGGAACACCATGGCCGCACGGTCGTGCAAGCCGCGCTGGAGGCCAGCCGCCTGCGCCTGCGCCCCATCCTGATGACGTCCATCGCGTTCATCATGGGCGTGGTGCCGCTGGTCTTCTCGACCGGTGCTGGCTCGGAGATGCGCCATGCCATGGGCGTGGCTGTGTTCTCCGGCATGCTGGGCGTGACCTTGTTCGGCCTGTTCCTCACCCCCGTGTTCTACGTGCTGCTGCGCCTGCTGGCCATCAAGCTCGAAGGCCGCCGTGCCGATGAGCCTGCGGCCTTGACACCTGCCCTCAATTCGGAGGTCTGAACCATGACCACGACACATCACATCAAGCCCACACGCCCCGGGTTCATGACCTTGATGACGCCGCTGTTGGCCGCCCTGGTGCTGGCTGGATGCGCCACGGCGCCCAGGCCACCCGAGGTGCAGATCGCCGTGCCGGCGGCCTACAAAGAGGCGCCCAGCGTGGACGCCAGCCGCTGGAAAACGGCCCAGCCCGCCGAGGGCCAATCCCGTGGTGCCTGGTGGCTGGCCTTCCAGGACGCCAAGCTCAACGAGCTGGAGCAGCAGGCCCAGGCGGCCAGTCCCAACCTGGCCGCGGCCGCTGCACGGGTCAAGGCTGCCCGTGCCGCATTGGGCGTGAGCGAATCGCTCAAGCTGCCCCAGATCGGCCTGGATGCAGGCGCGACCCGCCAGAAGCCCAGCGCCGCCGCGTCGGGCTTGCCGGCCGGTACCCAGGTCGGCCCCGCCACCATCTGGCAAGCCGGCGTGACCGCCAGCTACGAGATCGACCTGTTCCAGCGCGTGGCCAACAGCGTCAACGCCGCCACCTATGACGCCGCCGCCACCCAGGCCAGCTACCAGTCGGTGCTGCTGGCTTTGCAAGCCGATGTGGCGCAGACCTACTATCAGCTGCGCAGCCTGGATGCCGACGTGGCCTTGCTGGCGCGCGGCCTCCAACTGCGCGAGCAAACGCTCAAGCTCATCCAGCAGCGCCGTGACATTGGCGATGTCTCCGAGCTGGACGTGAGCCGCGCCCAGACCGAGCTGGCCACCACGCGCGCCGAGTGGCAAGGCGCCAAGGGCACGCGTGCGCGCACCGAGCATGCCCTGGCCTTGCTGCTGGGCCAGGTGCCCTCGGGCTTTGGCCTGGCGCCCCAGCCTTTGACGGACGTAACCTGGGTGCCGGACGTGCCGGCCGGCCTCCCTTCCGCCTTGCTGGAGCGTCGCCCCGACGTGGCCGCCGCGCAAGCGCAGATGATGGCCGCCACCGCTCGTGTGGGCGAGGCGCGATCGGCCGTGTTCCCGGCGCTCAGCCTGACGGCCAACGGAGGCTCAGCCTCTTATGAGCTCAAGGACTTGTTCGCCTGGAGCACCCGCTCGTGGGTGGCCAGTGCCGTGCTGTCGCTGCCCCTGTTCGATGGCGGCCGCAACAAGGCCAACATCGCCCGGACCGAGGCCTTGCTCGAAGAGTCCGCCGCCAGCTACAAGCTGTCCGTGCTGAGTGCTTTTGGCGATGTCGAAGACAAGTTGTCCACCCTGGGCGCCGTGCGCGAGCAGGCCAGCTCCCTGAATGACGCAGCGGTCGCCGCGCGTCGTTCAGCGGACCTGGCCGACAAGCGCTACCGCGCCGGGGAAGACAGCTTCCTGACCTTGCTCGATGCGCAGCGCAGCTTGCTGGCGGTGGAGCGCCAGGCCTTGCAATCGCGCGGCATCTGGGCGACCTCCACGGTCGGGCTGATCCGCGCTTTGGGCGGTGGCTGGGATGCGCCCGTGGCGCCTGCGGTGCCTGTGGCGACAGCGGCAACAGGCTTGACCCGCTGATGGCGCTCTGGCAGCGGCACCTCGTCATGAGATGGGTGCCGTACCAAGGCCCAATGCGGCTTCAGTGCTTGGCCCGCGAGGTGTCCGCCGGCGTCTCCGTGTGCATGACACACTGCCAGCGGTCACCGTTGTGGATCCACGTGGACGAGTCGTTCATCTCCTGCTTGGTGGGCTCGCCTTGCCCGCGGGCAGCGACTTCCTGCTTCACGTGGTAAGTCAAGACGGCGGTC
>CANBUA010000104.1 GCA_947372535.1 Burkholderiales bacterium | reverse complement strand
AGTGGTGACCAGTCCGCAAGCACGGCGCTCGCTGCACAGGAGGCCACCTCTTACGTCGCCGAAGCGGGCGCCTCGGTTCAAATCAAAGTGGCGGGCTTGACCAGCGCTGCATTGCCTGATTTCGGGCAGGCCACGGCCAACTCAAGCCCTGGCGTTCTGGGACCTTTGGCGTCGGGCGCTGGTGGGGCTGGCGGCGTGGACAGCCCAGCGATCAGGCGCATCACCGAATCCCGGCCACAGCCGGCGGCACTGGCCGACCAGGCCTTGTCCGCGCAATATGCCCGCCTGAGCACCTTCCTGTCCAAGGTGGCCGATGTTGATCAGACCGGCCAGCGTCTGGGCCTAGCCTCACGCCAGATTGAAGAATTGAATGAGGCGCACAAGCGGCTGCTGGGTGCATCGGCCGTCTCGTTGACTGGGCTGTCTGCAGGCTATGTGATCTGGTTGCTCAGAGGCGGCTTTTTGCTGGGCTCCATGCTGTCGACATTGCCTGCCTGGCGCTGGTTCGACCCCTTGCCCGTGCTCAGCGATGGCCGCAACCCGCTGAACCGGGGTGGCGATCACGCCGAGGATGAGGTGGAGAACATCTTCTCCAAACATGGCGAGGACAAGGTCGCCAAGGAGCCGGCCGCAGAGGCGACTGACACCGGCAAGGCCGCCATGCCCTGATTGGGGCTGGATGAGCCCATGTGGCAAGCCGGAGCGATGACTTCGCTGATTCAGCCCTGTTGGCTCTGGCGCCTTGACCCTCAGACACATTTTGATTCCTGAGGACATGCACCAACAATGTCTTTTTAATGCGGTATGGTGGTCACGCAAAGCTCATTAGCAGGTCTGGTCATTTTCGAGCACGCATTCCTGGATTGCTTTCATGCCCGACTCCCTGAAGAAACTAGAAGTCGAGGCGGCCACAGGCGTCCTCAATGCGCTGCAAGCGCAGACCGAAGTCATGCGCGCAAAGATAGATCGCTTGCGCCAGGGCATGCTGCAGTTCAGCATGCCGCTTGATGGTGCCGTCCCGGTGCAAGATGCTGGTGCCGATATCCTGGAAGCCAACGAGCACCTTGTCATGGCTGTCTTGCGCGCCGAAGGCATGGCCATCTCGGCCGTGTGCGACCTGGATGAGTTGACCCGCACCAGTGAGCAAGAGGCCCGCATGCATGCGGCGACCCAGACGCAGATCAAGCTGGACCACCTGGCGCTTGAAAATCGCCAGATGCAGGAGACCATCGAGCTCAAAAGCCAGTTCATTGCCAACATGTCCCATGAATTGCGCACCCCGCTGAACGCCATCATCGGTTTCAACGATCTGCTGCACCTGGGTGTGGTGCACCCTGATTCACCCAAACACCGCGAGTTCCTTGGCCTGGTGGGGCAAAGTGCCCGCCATCTTCTGCACCTGATCGACAATGTGCTCGATGCCTCAAAGGTCGGATCAAACACGCTGCAGTTTTTCCCCGTGGCCATTGACCTGCGGCAGCTCATCATGGAATTGAGCGATGTCCTGCAGGAATCCGTCATGCGCAAGGCGATCAAGCTCACGGTTCAGGTGGATCCCACACTGACCGATGTGGTCATCGACCCTGACAGGCTCAAGCAAGTGCTCTACAACTTCCTGTCCAACGCCATCAAGTTCACGCCCGCCAAGGGCAGCGTGACCGTGAGGGCCTGCGCCGAAGGGCCCGATCAGTTCAGGCTGGAAGTGGAGGACAACGGGATCGGCATTGCCATCGAGGACCAGCCGCGCTTGTTTGTGGAGTTCCAACAACTCAACGCCGGCAAGAGCAAGCTTTACCAAGGCACGGGCCTGGGTCTGGCGCTGACGCGGCTGCTGGTCGAGGCGCAAGGGGGCAGCGTGGGGGTTCGCAGCGCCATTGGTCAAGGCAGTGTTTTCCACGCATTGCTCAATCGCGTCAATGCGGGTGCTGAAAGCAGTTGAGCGAAATCAACGCATTCGACACATAAAGCCGTACCATTGGAGATCCCCGCGCGAGCGGAGCACCAACGGACTCCAAATGCCAAGCGAGGCGCAAGACACCAAAGCCATGCTGGCCAACGCCATCCTGGTGCAGTTGGGCCCGGAGGGAGGCAGCGCTGAACAGATCGCCCGCATCGCCGTGGTGATCTGGACGGCCACCAACGGCGCACTGTCTTCCGTCATCGGGCAACACGGCGTGACTGCGCTTTACAAACGCAGCTTGCAAATCACGCGTCCGGCCTTTCCATGTCTGGCGCAAGTTCAAGATGACGCCAGTCAGGTCACCGACTTCGCTTTGCTGCGTGCCACACTGGCCCAGCAGGACAGCGCGGTCGCCGCAGCCGCCAATCTGGCACTGCTCGGCAGTTTTTACGACCTCCTGACCAGTCTCATTGGCCGATCCCTCACTGATCGACTGCTCAGATCCGCCTGGGACAACCTTTCAAGCGGCCATGCCGCGCAGGACACCTCGACATGACCACCCCCGGCAAAGCCACCATCAACCGCCTCAAGACTGGCGTGCAAGGTCTGGACGAGGTGCTCGGCGGTGGTTTGCCGGAGTACTCGTTCAACGTCATCGCCGGCACCCCCGGGTGCGGCAAGACGACCCTGGCGCACCAGATCATGTTCGCGCTGGCCACGCCGGAGCGCCCGGCGCTCTACTTCACGGTGCTGGGCGAGCCGCCCTTGAAGATGCTGCGCTATCAGCAGCAATTCGATTTCTTCGAGCCCGACAAACTCAACTGCTCCGTGCGTTTCATCAACCTGGCCGAAGACACAGCCGGCGGTGACTTGAACAAGGTGCTGGCCCGCATCGTCGAAGAAGTGCACGCGGCGCAGCCCGGCCTGGTCTTCATCGATTCATTCCGGTCGGTGGTGCTGGCCAGTCAGAGCAAGGGCCAATCCTTCATCACCCTTCAGGAGTTCATCCAGAGCCTGGGCGTGCTCATGACCAGTTGGCAAGCCACGACCTTCCTGATCGGCGAGTACTTCACGGAGAATGATCCCAACCCCATCTTCACGGTGGCCGACGGCCTGATCTGGCTGCGCCAGAGCGTGCAGCGCAACTCGGTGGTCAGGAAGCTGGAGATCATGAAAATGCGCGGCCAGCCGACCGAGCCGGGCCTGCACACCTTCCGCATCAGTGACTCGGGCATCCATGTCTTCTCGCCGGCACGGTTGGCGACCGTCAACGGTGCGGCCTACGACCTGGACCCATCCATCCGCCTGCGGACCGGCGTGCCTGAACTGGACGACATGATGGGCGGTGGCCTGCCCAAGGGCTACTCCCTGCTCGTGGCGGGCCCCTCCGGCTCCGGCAAGAGCATCCTGGCGGGGGCCTTCCTGGTCGAAGGTGCCCGCCAGGGCGAGACCGGCGTGATCGCGGCCTTCGAGCAACGCACCAACAAGTCACGCGGAGCGGATCTGGCCGAGCTCATCGAGCAAGACCGCATCGGCGTGGTCGATACACGGGCCGCGTCCTTCTCGGTCGATGAAATCGCGATGCTCATCATGGCCGAGGTCAGTCGCCTCAAGGCCACCCGCGTGGTCATCGATTCGCTGTCGGGGTTCGAACTGGCTCTGGCACCGACCTTCCGCGATGATTTCCGCGAGTCGCTCTCACGCATGATCTCGGCCCTGGCCAGCACCGGCGTCACCGTCCTGATGACGTCGGAGCTCGAGGACCGCTACACCGACTTGCGCTTCAGCCCCTATGGCACGGCCTTCCTGACGGACGCCATCGTTCTGCAACGCTACATCGAGGTGGACAGTCGCTTGCAGCGCATCATGGCCGTGGTCAAGGTGCGTGCCAGCCAGCACTCCAATGAGCTGCGTTTGTTCAAGATCACCGATGAGGGCATCCAGATCGGGGAGATGCTGGTCGACCACGAGGGCTTGCTCAGTGGCAAGCCCGCCCGTCATCGGCCCGCCAAGGGCCATGCCAGCGAAAGCCTGCTGCTGTGACCGACCTGACCGGCCAACAGAAAGCGGTTGCCGCAGCAGTCGGGTCTGCTGTCGGGAAGGAGCCGCTCAACCCGGTCACCGCCAAGCTGGTGGACTTGCTGGCGGAGGTGATGGTGGGTCAGCCTGATCGGCGAGATGCGGAAACCACGCGCCGCATGCAAGACCTGCAGGAGGCCAACGCACAGTTGGTGATTGCCGGACTGGCCGCACAAGAAGTGGTTTCTCGCGCTGAGCAAGCGCACCAGCAGCAACTGAGGTTCCTGGCGATGGTGGCGCATGAGTTGCGTAACCCGCTTGCGCCGATGCGAACCGTGGCATCGCTCCTGGGCCATGCGCGCATTGAGGCGCCGCAATTGGCGCGCCTTCAAGGGATCATCGAGCGCCAGGTCGCGCACATGTCGCGGCTCATTGGCGATCTGCTGGATGGGTCGAGGGCCAGTGCCGGCAAGTTCAGGCTGGACTGGCACGTCGTGGATCTGCTCCAGGTGGTGGATGCGGCCGTCCAGATGACCCGGCCCCTCATGGACAAGCGGATGCAGCGCTTCACAATGCACCAGCCTACTGTGCCTGTGCTGGTCAATGGGGATGTGGTGCGGCTCACGCAAGTGGTCAGCAACCTGCTGGACAATGCCTCCAAATACACGCCCGACGAGGGCGAGATCCGCCTGGTCCTGGCGGCGAACGGACAAGCGGCGACTGTCACGGTCAAGGACAATGGCATTGGCATCAAGCCCGAGGTGTTGCCCCACATCTTCGATCTCTTCGTGCAGGACCCTGCTGCCTCGGCATTCGCGCTGAACAGCCATGGGCTGGGCATTGGCTTGGCGGTGGTCCGCGACCTGGTGGAGGCGCATGGGGGCACTGTCACCGCCACCAGCGACGGCCCGGGCCTGGGCAGTGAGTTCGTGGTGACGCTGCTTTTGAAGGGTGCCGACGCCATGTGAACGGCGGCGGTGGGATCGAGGTGAATTTGAGGCTACCCTTGGACATCAGATTCAAGTGATCGCAGGAGTTGTATTCGTGTCCCTCAGCCCCGCACCTCAGACGGAAGTACCTTCTTTCCTGGCCGGCACCGGAGAGATGGCGGGCCTGATCCGCGCCTTCGACTGGACATCAACGCCGCTGGGTGGCTTTGACACGTGGCGTCCCTCCCTCAAAGCGATGGTCCGGATGCTGCTGACGACGCAGCATCCGGTGTTCATTTTCTGGGGGGCCGAGCACATCTGCCTCTACAACGATGCCTACAGCGCTTCGCTGGGCCCGGAAAAGCACCCCACCATCCTGGGCTCGCGGGGGCGCGATGCCTGGCCGGAGATCTGGTCCATCATCGGTCCGCAGATCGACATGGTGCTTCGCGGCAAGGGCTCGACCTGGAATGAGAACCAACTGGTCCCCATCTTTCGGCATGGGGCGTTGCAGGATGTCTACTGGACCTATTCATACGGTCCCATTGACGACGAACAGGCCCCCACTGGCGTCGGCGGTGTGCTGGTGCTGTGCACCGAGACCACCCAGCAAGTCCTGTCGCAGCATCAGGTCACTCTGGAGCGAGAGCGGTTTTCCGAGCTGTTCGAGCAGGCACCTACCTTCATGGCCGTGCTGCGCGGGCCAGATCATGTGTTCGAGTTGGCCAACCCCAGTTACAAACGCTTGGTGGGGCATCGGCCTGTGCTGGGCTTCACAGTGGCGGAGGCCCTGCCCGAAGCCGTGGCGCAAGGCTACCTGGCCCTGCTGGATCAGGTCTTTCGGGATGGCAAGGCGGTCTCGGTCAAAGGGGCCAAGTACGCCGCTCAACTCGAGGAGGGCGGGCCGGTGGAAAATCGGTACCTTGACTTCGTCTACCAGCCGATCACCAACACGAATGGCCAAGTGACCGGCATCTTCGTTGAAGGTGTGGATGTCACCGATCTGCGGGTCACCGAGCAAGCGCTCAGCCTCAGCGAAGAACGGTTCCGCATGGCCGTGGAGTCATCCTCTTTGGGCACTTTCGATGCCAATCTGAGTCTGAATCAGTTGGTTCTGTCCGAGCGAGCCCAAGATCTGATGGGACTTCACGGCACCGCCTTGACGTTGCAGGAGGGATTTGACCGCGTCCACCCTGATGACATTGATGCCCTGCACCGGGCCATCGAGCAGGCGCGGCTCACGGATGGGCGATATCGCATGCGGCATCGCGTGATCAGCCCGGGTGGTCAGGTTCGCTGGCTCAGTGTGTCCGGTAGTTTGAAATGGGACGCACCGCTTGAGGCTGGCGGCGTCGAGCGGCTGGTCGGTGTCATGTGGGACATCACCGAGCAACAGCAGTTGTTGGAGGCCCTTCAATCGGCTGATCGGCGCAAAGATGAGTTCCTGGCCGTGCTGGCCCACGAGTTACGCAACCCGCTGGCGCCCATCCGCACGGCGGCCCATCTGCTGTCCAAGGCCGATTTGGCGCATGACCGCATCGTCTGGTGTGGTGAGGTGATCCAGCGTCAGGCCCGGACCATGGCGCTGTTGCTCGATGACCTGCTGGATGTGGCGAGAATCACGAGCGGCAAACTGCAGTTGAAAAAAGCGCTGGTCAGCATCGGCGCCGTGGTCGACGCGGCCCTGGAGACGGCCCGCCCCCTCATCGATGCCAAACGCCACGCGCTGGACGTGTACATGGCGGACGGTTCGGTGGTCTTCGAGGCCGACCCGCTGCGGATCGCCCAGGTCTTGACCAACCTCTTGACCAACGCGGCCAAGTACACCGCGCCCGGTGGGCGCATCCAACTCAACATCGACGCATCGGCCACCTCCATTCGGTTTGAGGTGGTGGACACGGGCTTGGGCTTTGCGCCAGAGATGCTGTCCTCCATTTTTGAGATGTTCCAGCAGGTCAAGGGCACGCTGGACAGCGCCGAGGGCGGGTTGGGCATTGGCCTGGCGCTGTCCAGGGGCCTGATCGAGCTGCATGGCGGCCAGATCGAAGCGTTCAGTGCGGGCCTCGGCCAAGGCGCGACCTTCCGCATCGTGTTGCCGACGGGCGCGGCGGCCTCGTCGGTGCCGACCATCGAGCAAGGCCCGGCGTCGGGCTCAGGCAGCGGACGGCGAATCCTCGTTGCCGACGACAACAAGGATGGTGCGGAATCCCTCGCCATGTACCTCGACATGATGGGCTATGAGGTCCATGTGGCCCATGACGGGCTGCATGCGCTTGATTTGGCCGGCCGCATCAAGCCCGACGTGGCGGTGCTGGACATCGGCATGCCCGGGCTCACTGGCTATGAAGTGGCGGCCCGGCTCAGGTCACAGGCATGGGCCACCGGCATGGTCCTGATCGCCACCACTGGCTGGGGGCAGGACGAAGACAAGAGGCGGGCCGCTCAAGCGGGCTTTGACGCCCATGTCACCAAGCCGATTGATCCTGACTCAGTACTCGCTTTGATTGAACAGCACCAGGCAGACAGGCGCGCTGCCTTGGGGCCTTGATCCTGGGCACCGTGAGAAATGCTGGCCACCAGTGCCAGCCTGGTGCAGCACCAGCAGTCCTGCCATTCCCTACGTCATCGCTGATTTCAAGAAGACTGAAAAAAAGTTTGTCAGGAGTTGATGGCCGGGCCGACATAGTCATCGTGCACGCTGTGTGCACGCTCCACTCTTGAGGCCCACCATGAACCTGAAATCCATCGCCACCATCGCCGCCGCTGTCATCGCATCTTCTGCCTGGGCCGCTGCCCCCGCAGAGAAGAAGTGTGGCGCCGGCTCTTGCAGCAAAAAGGAATTGGCCAACAAGGCCGCCCATGCTGCGTCGGCGGCCAGTGGCGCTGAAGGCAAGGAGGCCAGCTGCTCCAAGAAGGATGCCTCTTGTTCTAAGAAGGAAGCGTCCTGCTCCAAGAAAGAAGCCACCTGCAGCAAGAAGTGACCCGGAGCTGATGCCGTGATGACTGGCCTGGGTTACCGCCGGGAAATGGCCGACTGGGACATGTCGGCCGTGTTGGCGGATTTCTTCGAGGTGGCCCCCGAGAACTGGGTTCACCGCGACCGAGATCCGCTGCATCGGTTGATCCAGGCCGGGCGTCCGATCCATCTTCACGGAGTCTCGCTCAATCTGGGCGGCTCATCGGCGTTCGACCCGTCTTTTCTGCGCGCCGTGCGCGAGTTGATGGACGACCTGGGCACCAGTTTCTACTCCGACCACCTGGCCGCCAGCGGCGATTCGCACCAGCTCTACGACCTGTTCCCCATCCCGTTCACGCAGGCCGAAGTGCTGCGTGTCAGTGACCGCATCAAGCGGGCGCAGGATGTGTTGGGACGGCGCATTGCGGTGGAGAACACCACTTGGTACACCAATGTGGGCGACCTGTCTGAAGCGGACTTTCTGGCCCGCGTGGTGGCCCTGGCCGATTGCAGCATCTTGCTCGACCTCAACAACATCGCGGTCAACCACAAGAACCATGGCGGCGATGATGTGGCCGAGTTCATCCAAAAAATTGACCTCGGCCGCGTGAGCTACATGCACGTGGCAGGGCATGAGTTCGATGCCCGTTTTGGCCTCTACATGGACACCCACAGTCAGCCCGTGGCGTCCACCACCGCCGAGATGGCGCGCCAGTTGCAGCAGTCGCACGGCCTACCGATCTTGCTGGAGTGGGACAACGACCTGCCCGCCATGGCGGTCATCAACCAGGAGCTGACATGTCTGCGGCCTTCTACGACTACGTGAGAGGCTGCTCTGACGACATCCCCGCTGGCCAATCGGAAGCGGGCATGCGGGCCTATCGCCACCTGGTCTACCTGGGGGCTGCCCAGATGGTGGAGGCGCACTTTCCCGACGTGCGGCAAGAGCTGGGCGAAGACGCCTGGCGAACATTGATCGAAGGCTTCGTGCGGCAATCCCGCTGGAGCTCCAACCTGTATGGAGACCTCAAAGATGAATTCCTGGCTTATCTGGCGCGAGAAAGCGCATGAGTGGCTCAACGACATCGGCTTGCTGGCCTTGCGGCTGTGGGCCGGGCAAGAGTTCCTGTTGGCGGGCTACACCAAGCTCTCGGGCGGCCTGAGCGCCCCGAGCTGGTTCGCCAGCTTGGTCTTTCCCTTTCCGAACAATCTGCTGTCGGTCGATGTGAACTGGGTGGCTGCCGGCGTGGGCGAGGTCTCGCTGGGCCTGGCCATCGTGCTGGGCCTGGGCAGCCGCCTGGCGGCGATCGGCCTGCTCTACATCACCTATGTGGCGGTGTACACGGTGCACTTCGACCTGGGCTGGGCAGGCTGGAATCAGATCGAGACCGAGGCTGGCCAAGGCTTCAAGGTGCCATTGATGCTGGCCTTCATGCTGCTGACCATCCTGACGCAAGGCGGCGGACAATACGCCCTGGATGCCTGGCTCAACCGGATCAGGCGCCGCTGACGCTGAGTCTGGGGGCTGGAGACGCATGAACATCACCGAGCAAGCCGAACAGTGGGCACGCGACTGGCGTGCACCCATGCTGCGTTTTGCCCGCTTGCACATCCAGCCCCATGAAGAAGCCGAAGATGCGGTGCAAGACGCGCTGGCAGCCATGCTGTGCACCGACCAGAGCACCTTGACGCAGGCCGATCCAAAGCGGTATCTCTTTGGCATCCTCAAGCACAAAATCACCGACCGCCTGCGCCGCAAGTACCGCTCGGAGGTGGGCTACAGCGAAGCCTTTGCCGATGACCTGGACAACGTGCTCTTCGATGACCGCGGCCATTGGATCGACGGCGTGGCGCCTGCGCCCTGGACCTCGCCCGAAGATCAGCTGCACACCGACCAGTTCTTTGCGGTGGTGGACATCTGCATGCACAAGCTGCCGGCCAAGCCAGCCAGGGTGTTCAGCATGAAAGAGTTCCTCGATTGCGAGACCGACGAGATCTGCGCCACCCTGGGCCTGAGCAAGTCCGATTACTGGCAATGCATGAGCCGGGCGCGCAAGCAGATTCAACTGTGTTTGAGCCAGAACTGGTTTGAAGGAGCCGCGCCATGACGCTGTTGATGACCTGCCAGGATTACATCTTCAAACTCAGCTCAGGGCAGCTGGATGAAGCTGGCCGCCTGGATTCCCTGCGTGCCTCCCATCACCGCCTGGTGTGCCGGCGTTGCCGCGCCTTCACGCGCAACAACGCGCGGCTGGACGACATCCTGGCTGACTACAAGGAAAAGCTGACCAAGCCGGACGAGCCATCCCAGATCCCTTGAGGGATTCAGTGCTTTTTCACCGGCCTGCTCGGGCGACATCACGCGCATCGTCGGGCCATCTGATGTGCTGGCAGCACATTGCAGCACATAGAAGTGATTCAAAAATGGCAAAAATTTGTCGATAAGCCCGGGGTGACAACTTCATCATCCTTCATCACGCCTGTCTACGAGCCTTGGACGGTTGCCGCCTCGGTGCTCTTGGCCATGTTCGCCTCCTATGTGGCGCTGGACTTGGCCAAACGCGTCCGGACCTCCGATCGGGCCGTCGCGCGTGGTTGGCTGATCGGTGGCTCGGTCACCATGGGCGTGGGCATCTGGTCCATGCATTTCGTGGGCATGCTGGCTTTCAAGCTGCCGATCATGGTGGGCTACGACTACGTCTTCACGGCGCTGTCCTTGCTGGCGGCCATCGCGGTGTCTTCCGTGGCCTTGCGGGTGGCCAGCCGCGAGGAACTCACTTTGCGGCACCTGTCGCAGGGCGCGATCAGCATGGGTGTCGGCATCTGCGCCATGCACTACATCGGCATGCATGCCATGGCACTCAGCCCCGCCGTCGTCTGGAACTGGGCGTTGGTGGCCGCCTCCGCGGCCATTGCGATCACGGCGTCGGCCGTGGCTTTGCTCATTTTTTTCTGGCTTCGTACGCGCGTTGAGTCGGCCGTGTTTGTCTGGCAGGTCGGTGCCTCGGTGGCCATGGGCGTGGCGATCGCTGGCATGCACTACACCGGCATGGCGGCGGCTTCCTTCGATGTCGGCGTGGTCTGCCTGTCGTCCAGCGGCTTGGGTGGCACCACCTTGGGCTTGCTGGTCGGCATGGCGTCGTTGGTGCTGTTGTCCATGACGCTGCTCACCTCGGTGCTGGACGCGCGCATGCAGTCCAAGACCAACCGCCTGGCCATCTCTTTGCAGGATGCCAACGAGCGCCTGCAGCACCTGGCCTTCCGTGACCCGCTCACGCAGTTGCCCAACCGGCTGGTGTTTGAGAAAGAGCTGGCCAGCAGCGTGCAACACGCGGAAAGCCAGTCTCAAAGACTGGCCGTGATGTTCATCGATCTGGATGGCTTCAAGCCCGTCAATGACAGCTTCGGGCATGCCACGGGCGACGAGGTGCTCAGACAGGTGGGGGCACGTCTGGCATCGCTGGCCCGATCCAATGACGTCATCGCGCGGGTGGGGGGCGACGAGTTCCTCATGCTGCTGGCCGACAACCCGGATCGGGACGTCGCCGCGAGCATGGCCCTGCGGATCAGGGATGCCGTCTGCGCACCTTTTGAGGCTGAGGGGCGCGAGGTGCGCCTTTCGTGCTCGATCGGCATCGTGCTCTATCCCGATCATGGGCCCAGCGTCCGTCTCTTGCCCAATGCAGACGCGGCGATGTACGCGGCCAAGCGGGCTGGCGGCAGTGCACATCGTTTCTACGAAAAGGACATGGCCAGCGATGCAGAGTTGCAAATCGCCCTGCAGCACGACCTGCGCGATCTCCTGCACAACGGCGCACCGGGCTTGATGCTGTACTACCAGCCCAAGGTCCACGCTTTGAGCCGGCAGGTCAGCGGGGTGGAAGCCTTGCTGCGCTGGCAGCATCCGACCCGCGGCATGATCAGCCCCGTGGTGTTCATCCCGGTGGCCGAGCGCTTTGGCCTCATCAACCAATTGGGGCAATGGGTGATCGACGAAGCTTGCCGTCAGACGCGCCGGTGGCTCGATGAAGGCCTGCGGATGCGCGTGGCGGTCAACCTGTCGGTGCACCAACTGAGGCAGGCCGACCTGGCCGAGCGTGTGAGAGAGGCCTTGATCAAGCAACAACTCGATCCCTCGCTCATCACCTTCGAAATCACCGAATCGGCCGCCATGGAAGACACGCAAGGCTCGCTGCAGATGTTCGACCTGTTGGCGGGGCTGGGGGTCCAGCTGTCCATCGACGATTTTGGAACGGGCTACTCCAGCCTCAGCTACCTGCGCAAGTTACCCGCGCGCCAGGTCAAGATCGACCGCAGTTTCGTGAAGGACCTGCAACCCGAAGGTGACGCGCGGGCCGTGGTGGCCGCCGTGGTCAGCCTGGCCCATGCCTTGGGCCTGCACGTCGTGGCCGAGGGGGTCGAAACCATCGAGCAGGAGAGCATCCTGCTGGAGATCGGCTGCGACGAGTTCCAAGGCTTCCGATACGCCAAACCCATGCCAGCGGACTTGCTGCGCGCCTGGGTGGATGGCGAAAGCGAGCGCGACGACGCATCCACGCTGGGTTTTCGGGATTCGGTCCTGACCTGATCGGCTTCTCTTCAGCCTATCCGGTCGGCGCCCTGGCCAACAGTTGCTTGAGGCGTGAACAAGGCGGCCGCCTTTTCGTCCATGTGCCGCTGTCCATCCGTTCTCGATTTGTGATCGTCGTCATCGAGTGCTTGCTCGGGATCTCGGTCATTGTCAAAGCCCATCACGGGCAATGGATCGATGGAGCGCCAGGCCGGGGTGCTGACGACCAGGCTGGCCAGCAGGCCCGAGATGCGCGCGGCCCACCAGACGGCACCGATCGACAGCGCCAGGCCTGACGATTGAGCGACGGTCTGCTGCACCTTGACGAGGCGATCCTCGGAGGTGTCTGAAAATTTGAGCGATGCAGCATGGGTATCGCCACGGAAATTGACGATGCTGAGGGCTGCATTGATCTCTTGCGAGGGCACCATGCCCACCTTCCAGCCGTCCAGAAGCTGGAGCAGGGCTTGGCTTGGCGACATCGACATGTCCAGACCACCCGCACGCCAACTGAAAACAGGCCCCGGGCTCCTGCCAAAGATGGCCGTGGCGGAACGGGGTGCGCGCGCCGCTGGATCAATGCCCGCAGCAGGGCGCACCGTCGAGGTGTCGTCATCCAATTGGGTAGCTGCGGGCGCAGTGCCTGCAGATGAGGGACCGGCAGGAACCGCTTCTGCGGGTTGGCTTTTGGTGGGCGCGGTTTCAGGTGGTTCAGATGTCACCTCAGTTGGCTTTGTTCCATCGACATGCGTGGGCACCGTCACGATCTCAGGACCGGGCAAGGGTGATGGTTTCACTCCTTGCGCGTTGATGTCCACGAAACGGAGGGTGCTCTCGGCCTGTCCATCGGATACCGTGTAGCTGAAGCGATCCATGCCTGAAAATCCTGCCGCCGCTTGGTACCGAACCTGGCCATCAGATGCGATCGTCACCGTGCCATGGCTGGCTGGGTCGTGCAACACGACGCTCAAGGCGTCACCATCCTGATCGGTGAAGGCGCTGGTCAGGTCCATCGAGTGCCAACTGATGTCGGGCTGTGCGCTCACCTGCAAATTGCCGGCCACAAGGACCGGCGCATCATTGGCGTTGGCCACTGTGATGGCCATCATCTGGGTGTCCACCAAGGTGCCATCGCTGACCTGAACCACGATGTCATAGACGTTGTCGCCACCCGCATCCGACGGATTTTCCCGATCGGGCGCGGTGATGAACGAGAGGGCACCGGTGACCTGATCCACGGTGAAAAAAGCAGCATCGTTGCCACCCACGATGCGGTAACTCAACGAGCTGCCAAGGTCCGCGTCCACCGCCGTGATCGTGCCCACGACGGTGGTGTTTTCCAGCACACTGACAACGGCCGAACTGCCACCACCATGGCTCGTGATGACTGGTGCGTTGTCATTGAGCGGCAACAGCGAAATGACAAGACTTTGGCTGCTGGTGGAGCCATCCTGGCTGGAGGCCACCACGGTGATGGTGTGGGTGGTGCGGGTTTCGAAGTCCAGCAGCGTGCCATTGGCAACCGTGACCACCCCCGTGCTGGCATTGATCGCGAAGCGGCCGCCGGCGCTGTCGGTGAGCGAGTAGGTGATGATGTTGGTGGTGCCGTCCGCGTCTGCTGCGCTGGCCGTGATGCCGACGGCCGTGCCGTTGGCTGCGTTCTCTGCCACGCTGTTGGCCGCCGCGTTGACATCGCTGATCGCGTTCACATCGAATTCATCGACATCGCTCAGCGTGACGATCATGACCTGACTGCTGCTTGATCCGTCGAGGCTGGTGGCCAGGACGGTGATCGCGTGCGAGGGGGCCGACTCAAAGTCCAGCAAGCTGCCATTGGCGACGGTGACCACGCCCGTGCTGGCGTTGATGGTGAAGCGACCACCGGCATCGTCACTGAGTGCGTACGTGACGGTGTTGGTCGTGCCATCGGCATCTGC
>CANBUA010000103.1 GCA_947372535.1 Burkholderiales bacterium | reverse complement strand
GCCGCGCCTTGCACGAACGCAAAGTCATCGAGCGGGCCAAAGGCGCCTTGATGTCTCGCCTGGGCATGACCGAAGAGGCCGCATTCAGGACGCTGCAAAAAACGTCCATGGACCACAACCGCCGGTTGCTGGACGTGGCCGAGGCCACCCTGTCACTACCCGACATCGCATTCGCGGCCCAGGCCAAAACGCACCAAACCTGAACGACGGCGCACCAGATCAGCCCAGTGATGGCTTTGCATGGGCCTGAACTTCGGGCACAAAACATGCATACCCCTGCAGCATCGAGCTAAAGGCGGCTCGGTCCTGCACCACGATGAACTGCATCGTCGGCTGCATCACTCTCTCGTGGATAACGGCGTCCCCGCTCTGCATCATTGAACTGATGCAGATGGGCACGCCGTTTTTGTTTTCCGCTCCCCCTCCTTGAAATGGAAAGTCCCCATGGCTTACCTCGCCCCTGCCGAATTCGTGACCAAGATGGTCGATGCTGGTGAATCCAAGCTCCTGATGTCCACCCGCGACACGCTAATCCGCTCATTCATGGCCGGCGCCATCCTGGCATTGGGGGCTGCTTTTGCGGTCACCATCACCGTCAACACGGGCAACCCGCTGTTGGGTGCGCTGCTCTTTCCGGTCGGCTTCATCATGCTGTACCTGCTGGGCTTTGACCTGCTGACCGGCGTGTTCACCCTGGCCCCTCTGGCTGTGTTCGACAAGCGCCCCGGCGCCACCTGGGGCGGCGTGTTCCGCAACTGGAGCCTGGTCTTCGTCGGCAACTTCGGCGGCGCTTTCATGGTGGCAGTGTTCATGGCCATCATCGTCACTTTTGGCTTCAGCGAGGCGCCCAATGCCGTCGGCCAGAAGATCGGCCACATCGGCGAAGGCCGCACCATCGGCTATGCCGCCCATGGCGCCGCCGGCATGCTGACCTTGTTCATCCGTGGCGTGATGTGCAACTGGATGGTGTCCACTGGTGTGGTCGCCGCCATGATGTCCACCACGGTGTCGGGCAAGGCCATTGGCATGTGGATGCCGATTGCCTTGTTTTTCTACATGGGCTTTGAGCACAGCATCGTCAACATGTTCCTGTTCCCGTCGGGCCTGATGCTTGGCGGCCAGTTCACGCTGATGGACTACCTGATCTGGAATGAGATCCCCACCGTGATCGGCAACCTGGTGGGCGGCCTGACCTTCGTTGGCGCCACGCTCTACTCCACGCACTACAAGACCAGCGCCAAGCGCGTGGTGGTGTGAGCCAAGGCGCATACAGGCCATGACGGTGTTTGATGCCTCATGAGCAGTCGATCAAACGGCCGCTCGGGGGCGGGCTTGCGGGTCACGCTCGGTCAGCATTCGCAGACTGGGCGCAAACCCGCCAACCAGGACTTCCATGGCGCGGCCGTGCCTGCCGAGCCCCACCTGAGCACCAAGGGCATCGCCATCGCCCTGGCCGACGGCATCAGCAGCAGCGCCGTCAGCCAGATGGCCAGCGCCGCGGCCGTGCGCGGCTTCCTGGACGATTACTACTGCACGTCCGAGGCCTGGTCTGTGCGGCGCGCGGCGCAACGGGTGATCGAAGCCACCAACTCGTGGCTGCATGCGCAGACGCAACGCAGCGATGCGCGCTTCGACAAAGACCGCGGCTACGTCTGCACCTTCAGCGCCCTCGTCCTCAAAGGCCGGCAGGCTCACCTGCTGCATGTGGGCGACACGCGTGTCTACCGGCTACACGCTCAAGCCCTGGAGCAACTCACCGAGGATCACCGCGTCCGCATCTCGTCCGTCGAGACCTATCTGGGACGCGCCTTGGGTGCGGGCCCCACCGTGGAGATCGATTATCGACATTGGCTCACCGAAGTGGGCGAGGTCTACGTGCTGGCCACCGACGGTGCTTATGAGTACATTGACGCCCCGATCATCCATGCGGCCCTGGCCCAACACCATGACGACCTGGATGCGGCCGCAGAAGCACTCGTCAAAATCGCCTTGAACCGCGGCAGCCAGGACAATCTGACGCTTCAACTGCTGCGCATCGATGCCCTGCCCGAGGCCGAGCCACAGCACCTTCAATCGCAGCGTGAAGGCTTGAAGCTGCCGCCCGCCTTGCGGCCTCGAATGGACTTCGAAGGTTACACCATCGTGCGCGAACTGCACGCCAGCGCGCGAAGCCATGTGCACCTGGCCGTGGACCAGGCCAGCGGGCAACACGTGGCACTCAAGACTCCATCGACCGACCTTCGGGATGACCGGACTTACCTCGATCGCTTCCTGCTGGAGGAATGGATCGCCCGCCGCATCGACAGCGCCCACGTGGTCAAGGCCTTTGCCGCCGATCGACCGCGCGAGCACCTGTACGTCGCCATGGAGTACATCGATGGCCAGACGCTGGCGCAATGGATGACCGACCACCCGCGCCCCGACTTGGACACCGTGCGTGGACTGATCGAACAAGTGGCCAAGGGCTTGCAAGCCTTCCACCGCAAGGAGATGCTGCACCAGGACCTGCGCCCCGAGAACCTGATGATCGACCGCACAGGCACCGTCCGCATCCTGGATGTGGGTTCGGCACACGTGGCCGGTCTGACCGAAGGCACGGCACAGGCCCTGCCTCAACTCATCGCCGGCTCCATGCAGTACACAGCGCCGGAGTACTTCGTAGGTGGCATCGGCAGCCCACAGTCCGAGCTGTTTTCGCTGGCCCTGCTGGCTTATCAGATGCTGACCGGACACCTGCCTTACGGCCTGCAAGTGACA
Source organism: Burkholderiales bacterium (assembly GCA_947372535.1). Next base: position 11,636 of record CANBUA010000103.1, on the reverse strand, counting down.
CAATTGCGCGCACCTGCCGACCTGCGCCGGCTGCGCTACATCCCCGCCCGTGAACGCAGGCCGGAGCTGCCGCCATGGCTGGATGCGGTCCTGCGCCGGGCGCTGCACCCGCACGTCAACAAACGGCAAGAGGCGCTCTCGGAGTTCATCCATGATCTGCAAGCGCCTGGGCCTCAGTACCAGCAGCACCGGCCCTCGCCGCTGATCGAGCGCAACCCGGTGGTGTTCTGGCAAAGCCTGTGTGTGCTGCTCGCTTTGATGGCCTTGCTGCTGGCCGGAATGCTGCTCGGCCGTCACTAACTGGTGTCAGCCCATCGCCTACGCCCGAGAAGTGGTGCAGTTCATGCAAGGCGCCTGCAGGATCGCCCTGCCCTTGCCAGGTGACATCGGGGACGAAATTTCTGCAAAAAATTCGTGACTGACTCCGTCAAGGGACTTGGCGGGCTCGACATCCTGGTCACCAATGCCGCCAGCTTCACCGCAGCAATGTTTTCGGCAGCACATGCGGCGAGCAGGCGAGCTGAGGATGAGAAACCTGGGCAGGCACTCCATTTGCCACCAGCAGTTGAGCACCCTGAAAACAAGGATGAACACCATGACTTACCAGAACCTCATCGGTCAATACGACAGTTTGCGCAACAAACTGGAGATGGCCTATGCCTGCAAGCATTGGGACAGCCAGCAGATCGATCAGATCGCCGATGAAATCATCAAGACTGAATTGGCACTCGCACGCAGTTCCCGCTTACCCTTGATCGGTCTGTCTGAACCTGCCACTGGCGCTGCTGCATGACAGCCCCATGACGAGGACCAAGCGGTGGCCCGATGACGGAAATTCGCCACCGGTGCTTTAGCTCAAGGTCGTGATCACTCGCTGCCAGGCTGGAACGCCAGCGACACCCCATTCATGCAATAGCGCAAGCCGGTCGGCCTGGGGCCATCGTCAAAGACATGACCCAAGTGGCCACCGCAGCGCCGGCAGTGCACCTCCGTGCGCGTCATGCCTAGTGCGCCATCCTGGCGTTCCACCACGGCCTTGGGCAGGGGTTGCCAGAAACTGGGCCAGCCCGTGCCGCTGTTGAATTTGGTCTTGGAGGAGAACAGCGCCAGCGCGCAAGCCGCGCATGTGAATCGACCTGGGCGATGCTCCTCATTGAGCGTGCTGCTGAATGGCCGTTCGGTGCCTTCATGCCGAAGCACGGCGTACTGGTTCGGGGTCAGCAACTTGCGCCATTCCTCGTCGGTGTGGCTAACCTCGAATTTCTCGGGCGTGGCCGCCTCTGCCCGGCTGGTCGAACTTGAGCGCCACCAAAGGGCGCCAGCGCAGAGTGATGCACCAGCGGTCAACAGCAAACGGCGTACAGCTTGTGTCATGGGGTGCCTCACAGTTTGGCTTTGAGCGATCCGACCAACACCGGCTTGTCTTGGTAAGTAGCCGGAAACATGCGCTTGAGGTTCTCCACCTTGGGCATGTCGTTGATCGCGATGTAGGGATGGCTGGGGTGCAGTGTCAGGAAGTCCTGGTGATAGGCCTCGGCGGGATAAAAAGCCTTCAATGGCTCGACCGTGGTGGCCAGGTTTCGGCCAAAGGTCTTGCTGCGGTTGAGTTGCTCGATGTAGGCCTGCGCCACGCGCATCTGCTCAGGGCTGGCCGGAAAAATCGTGGACCGGTACTGCGTCCCGGTGTCCGGCCCCTGACGGTTCAGCTCCGTGGGGTTGTGGGCCACGGAGAAATAGATCTGCAAGAGCTTCCCGTAGCTGATCTTTTTGGGATCGAAGGTGATGCGCACCGACTCTGCATGACCCGTGGCGCCAGAGCCCACCTGCTCATACTGCGCGCTGTCTGCGGCACCGCCTGCATACCCCGACACCGCGCTGCTCACGCCTTGGACGTGCTGGAACACACCTTGCACGCCCCAGAAGCAACCGCCCGCCAGGACGGCGGTCTCGGTGGAGGCATGGGCCGCCACGGCCTCGTCACTGGCGGGTGCCGGTATCGCCACCGCCTGCTCAGCGACGGACGGCGTGGCGAACCACAGCGCCGCCACCATGGCTCCGGCGAGGATGGGCAAACTCAAGGCATGGTGAGGTTTGTTGGTGGCAAAGAAGAAGTTTCGTGACATGACAATCTCCTGCGCACGCATGCGCTGCAATCGATGAGCAACAGGCCAGATGCCTGGTAGACCAGCGCCGATTCAATGGGGCAATAGGTTAGTCGGTCAACTCAGGTTTTCCTGACAAAAAAACCCCAGGTGAATCAACACACTGGGGTTGCTTTGGACAAGACCGGCGACAGCCGGCATGCTCATCACATGTCGTCGGTCAAGACATGCAACTCTTGCCCGAACAGTTCTGGGCGAGTCCCAACCTTTTCACGCCAAGTGGCAACCCAGGGCAAGACTTGATCAGGGGCCATGGGCCTTGCAATCCAATAACCTTGTGCAAGGTCGCAACCTTTGCTTTTAAGGTGCAGCCAATCCTCGACGGTTTCAACCCCCTCGCCAGTCGTCTTCATCTGAAGATCACGTGCCATGTTCACGCTGGCTTCTAAAAGACTGTTGAGGGCATGGTCTTGATGTGCCAAGTGGACAAAGCGTTGGTCGATCTTAAGTTCGTCAAATGGCAAATCATGCAATTGCGCTAACGACGAATAACCTGTTCCGAAGTCATCTATGGACAGTCTCAACCTCTTGAGTCGCATACGGGTCAGCACATCCCTCACCGATCTGAAATCTGCCGTCAAGCGGCTCTCAGTGACTTCAAGGATCAAATGCCGCAAGTTCACATCAGCCTCCTGAGCGGCTTGCGTGATGAAATCGGGAAACTTCAAATCAGTCAAGTTGTCCATGGACACGTTTACTGCGACATGCATGTCCTGGCCTGCATCCAGCCATTGCTTGAGATGTCGCAGCGCACCTTGGGGCCCGCCTATCACCGCCCGGCTAAGCAAATCGATCAGGTCGTTCTCTTCAGCGACCGAAATGAATGCATCAGGATAGATGAGGCCATGCTCTGGGTGCTGCCAGCGCACCAGCGCTTCCATCCCCATGACCGCGCCAGTGCGCATACAGACTTTTGGCTGGTAGTGGTTGAGCAGTTGCCCTTGGGCAATGCCACGAGCCAGTTCAGAAGCGCTCATCTTGCCCTCCGGTTCCTTCTTGGGCGGCGTCATGGCGTCTACTTCTGAATCCAGCCTGTTCAACAGCCATGTCAGTTGAGCCGGCTGTATGGGCTTAGTGAGCACACCTAGAACATGCAGACCATGTTCCTTTGCCAGTCTTTCTGCCATGCTCAAGGTTCGTTGGTCTTCGCCACTCACCAGGATCAACGAGCCCTTATAGCCCATGGCGCCCAAAAGTCGCACCACTTCGACGCCATCCATGATGGGCATTTGCAGATCGCAGATCACAAGTTGGATGTTGTGATTGGGCTGAGACAAAGTGCTCAAAGCCTCCTTGCCCGACTCATGACAAATGACTGATTTGCAGCCAAGCGCACGCAGCTGAAATGCAATCAGCTTGCGCATGAATTCTTCGTCATCAATGACAACGGCACTTAGGTAGTTCTCGGTGTTACTCATTTCGCACGCTCCCTGATCAAAATGTCTAACTTTGAATGCACATGACGGAGCTCGCGTAGCAACGCGCTTACCGACTCTGTGACGACCTCTTGTGAACTGACTGAAGTTTCGGCTTCCTCACAGAGTTGGCCCAGGCGATAGGCGCCAACCGACCGTGCCGCCGACTTGAGTTGATGCGCCACTTCTTGAATCCGTGGGCCATCAAATATGGAAAGTAATTGCTCAAGGCGCTCCCCCATGCGGCGTGACGACGCATTGAAGTCCTGAAGCAACTCATGAATGACGTCCTCATCATCGCCAACCAACGAACGCAATACGTTCAGGTCAAGGCTCGACTGATCAGCGGGTTTGACAAGGTCTTGTCGATGCGCGGGGACCAGCGGTTCCGAAGCATCCCGTAGCGTCGGCAGCCATTGCGTCAAACACTGGTACAGGTCCTTGAGTGCGATTGGCTTGGTCAAGTAGGCGTCCATCCCGCAGGCCAGTGCTCGAACCTCTTCGCCCTTCAGCGCATTCGCTGTCAAAGCCGTGATCGGGGTTCGGGCAAGTCCACATGCAGCCTCCTCTGCACGAATTTTCTGCGCCAGTTCATAGCCGTCCATCTCTGGCATATGTAGATCCGACAACACAAGATCAAAACGGCCACTGCGCCACTTCATCAATGCCTCGCGACCATCTCCCACCACCTCGCAATCAAATCCCAGCATTTGCATCTGGCGCTTGATCACCTTCTGATTCGTGGCATCGTCTTCGGCAATCAAGATCAGTCGACGGTCGATTTGTCCGTCAGGTCTCTGGTGATCTTTGTTGCCGATCGCGGCACAGAGCGCTTCGAATTCATTCACTTCTTGGCGGACAACCTCCGGCGAGCTTCGCCCGGCCAACACAGCGACAGCGCGCAGAACATCCTGAACATGCGCTCTGCCAAGCTGGCCAACAAGCGGCGACACAATTCGCAGGGGCCCGTGCAGATCCCGCCCCACCAAAAGGTGCCTGACATGGTCGGGAAATTTGGCCCAGGCTTGGGCATCTCCGTGCGTGCCCGCGTCGGCTCCGTCAGGTGTGTCGCGAACCAGCACGGCAGAGCGCATCCCGTCGGCCAGGGCTTGGGCCTCTTCCACACGACTGCAACTGTGGACACGCGCTCCGGCATGCCCAAGATACGCCGCAAAGGTGTCGTTACGGTAGTTGCGCCCAACCAGCAGCAGGCAATCAACGTCCTCTAGGTCAATGGCCGCCCCCGCTGTCACCGGCTGTTCTGGGCTGAACAATGGCAGCGTCGCCACGAAAGTTGCGCCATGGCCTGGCACACTGTGGGCATCGATTCCGCCCCCCATCAGTTCGACCAGCCGATGGCAGATGGCCAAGCCAAGACCTGTGCCACCAAAGCGTCGAGTGGTTGCGGCTTCAGCTTGTGTAAACGGTGTGAACAGTCGGCCCAAAGTTTCTTTGCTCATGCCGATGCCATCATCGGAGACGACCATTTGCCAGCTTGGCGAACTGTCATCAGAGGCCAGAATCTGCATGTCAACCTGGCCCCGCCTGTGTTCGGTGCCACCGCCAAACTTGACCGCATTGCCTGCAAGGTTGAACAGCACCTGTCTTAACCTGTTTGGGTCGCCGACCACATGCGTTGGCAACCGCGGGTCAATGAACACATGTAGATCGACATGCTTGGCACTCGCCACGGGGCCAATCGCGTCAGCAACGCCTTCGGCCAAGTCCATCAGACAAACAGGCTCCGCCTCCAACTTCATGCGGCCAGCATCTACCTTCGTGAAGTCGAGAATATCGTCAATGATGGTCAACAGCGACCGGCCGGAATCCACAATGGTTTGGATGCCGTCTCGCTGTTCTGCATCGAGCGCGGTAACTTTGAGCCACTCTGCCGTCCCAATGACGCCGTTCATGGGCGTGCGGATCTCGTGGCTCATGGTGGCCAGAAACAGTGACTTGGCATGGTTGGCCTGCTTGGCCAGGCGGGTCGCCTCCGTCAGCGCCAGTTCTGTGGCTTTGCTCTTGCCGATGTCCATCGAGATGCCAGACAGTTGCGTGATTTTGCCGTCAGGGCCGAAAGCTGAAGCTTTGCCTCTTGCACTGACCCAGTGCCAAGTGCCGTCATCGTGTCGAAGCCTGTGTTCATGCACGCACTGGGGGACCTCACCTCGGAGATAGCGCCGGACGGCTTGTTGATGTCCGTTGCGATCGTCTGGGTGAATGCGGTCCAACAGGTACGAGCCTTCTGCCACCAGCGGCGTTGTCGTGTTCACCCCGATGATGTCAAGCCAATGGCCACCAATTTTGCAGACGCCGCCGTCTATGTCCATCTCCCATGTTCCGCAATGGGTACCATCAATGATGTGTTTTTGGCGCTGTTGCTCTGACAGCAAGGCTTGGGCAGATTGCTTCAGCTCATTGATATCGATGGCGATGAGCACGTAACACTCGGCTTCATCGGCTTCATCGGCTTCATCGGCTGCGTCACTCACGCGTTTGATGTCAAGTTGCACCCATTGCCACCTGCCATCCTTGCGCTGATACCGCAACTCGGCTTGAGCTTGATTGGCTCGGCCCAGGGCTCGTCGCAGTGAACGAATGACTGGCGCTTGATCCTCGGTTGATATCCAATCCAAAGGGGAGCATCCAACAGCTTCTTGTAAGCTGTAGCCAGAGTTGTACGAGAAGCCCTCATTGATCCACGTGACCCGCCCCGCCCTGTCGAGCATCAGCACGCCATTTGAGGTGTTATGGACGATGTGCGCATACTGGGAAAGTGACTGCGCGAGGCGTTGCGCCTTGTCTGCCAACATCAGACTTGAAAATTGTTGTGCGGAGGTCATCCAGATGTTGCGCAGCAGCACGGATGCGTACAAGGCTGCGCCACCGCTGATGGCCAAAGCATGGTGGTAGCCATCACGCCACACAGCAGCCAAAGTGCATGTCGTGAGCACAATGACCCAACCTGCAGCGGCCACGCGGATGCTTTGGAACACAATGCTGCCTCCAGCAATGAGGCAGGCCAAAGTCAGCAAAATGTCGATGTCCCCGTCTACGTCAGTGAGGTTTAGCATGACAAGCGGCAAAGAGCCCCACAGGCAAGCTGTCACCAAGATGACGGCGACACCAATCCGGAGATTGATCTCACTGGCCGTTTCAAGCAGTAAGTTGCGCCTCACGCGCCACAAGGCAAGTGAGCCTGTCACGACCAGGGCGCAACTCCAATATAGACAATAGCCCGGAGCGAGCGCTCTGTTTGCCCATGCCAGCCCCAAAGCACAGAGCATTTGAGTTGGCAGGGTCACTACACCTAGCTTCGCCACCATCTTTAACTGCAGCGCTCGCAACCTCCCAGCCAAGATCTCGTCTTGCGGATAGGGTTGAGCCCGGTGAATGAGCTGTCGAAAGCCGATGAATGCAGCACGCCAAATGCTTTGCACCCGGTCAAACTCTTTCTCGGCCGTGGCCACATCGGCCATGGTTCGCATGTGCTCATTTGGCATGCCATCTACCCGACACGATGGCCGATGGGATGGCGTCCAGCGGGAGCTCGTGCTCCACTGCACCAAGCTTGAAAGCCTCCTTGGGCATGCCGTAGACCACGCAGCTGTCTTCATCCTGGCCCAGCGTGCGAGCACCCGCTTCACGCATCTCCTTGAGGCCTCTTGCACCGTCATCGCCCATGCCCGTCATGATCACGCCCAGGGCGTTTCGACCGGCAGCGCGTGCAACAGACCTGAACAACACATCCACCGAAGGGCGGTGACGACTCACCGGCGGCCCATCGATCACCGCCACGCGGTATTGAGCGCCATTGCGCTCCAAAACGAGGTGACGCCCACCTGGGGCGATCAAGGCCAGGCCTGCATGCACGCGGTCGCCATTGGCGGCCTCGCGTACTTCAATCTCGCAGACCTTGTTGAGCCTCTGCGCAAAAGCAGCGGTGAATTGCTCGGGCATGTGCTGCACGATCACGATGCCTGGGCAGTCGACAGGCAAGGCACACAGCACAGCCTCCAATGCTTGCGTGCCACCTGTCGATGTACCCAGTGCTACCACGCGGTCTGTCGTCTCGGCCATGGCGCGGTGCTGCCCAGCGGGCGCGCCCGGCAGCACGGCGTCTGCCGTGAGCTTGGCAGGCGCCAGCGCAACCTTGCTCACCGGAGCCGACCGACGCACCCTGGCCTGCGCCGCGGCCTTGACCATCGATATCAGGTCATCGGAGCTGTCACGGAGCGAATTTTTGAGGTCCATCTTCGGCTTGGCCACGATGCTCACCGCACCAGCAGCCATGGCTTGCATGGTCGTCTCCGCGCCTTGCGTGGTCAGGGTCGAACAGATCACCACGGGCGTAGGCCGTTCGGCCATGATCTTGCGCAAAAAGGTGAGACCGTCCATGCGGGGCATCTCGACGTCCAACACGATCACATCGGGCCATTCCTTTTCCATGCGGGCCAGGGCAAAAATGGGATCCGCCGCCGCACCAATGACCTGGATGGCTTTGTCCGCAGACAAAATCTCCGTCATGACCTGGCGCACCACGGCCGAGTCGTCAACGATCAAGACACGGATGGGGTTGCTCATGTGAGACCTTCAGGTTTGCAGTAAATGGAGGGCTTGATCATCTTCAACTGGTCGGTGACGCCATGCAGGCTCTCGGAGTGGCTGATCAAGAAATACCCCCCGGGGCGCAGCAATGGGATGAGCCGGCTCACCAGGTCGCGCTTGGTCTCCGGATTGAAATAGATCATCACGTTGCGCAGAAAGATCACATCGAATACACCGATGTCGGGCAAGGGTGCGTTGAGGTTGATCTGATCGAAGCGAATGCGATCGCGCAGCGGCTTGTCGACCAGGAACCAGCCATCTTGCGGACCAACGCCTTTGAGGCAATGCTTGATGCGCAACGGTGCAGGGATGTCTTTGGCATCCTCCAGGGGATAGAGTCCCTTGCGTGCGGTATCTAGCACGCGGGTGCTGATGTCGGAGGCCAGGATATCAAAGCGTGTATGCCCTAAGGCTTGCGCCAAAGTCATGGCAATGGTGTAGGGCTCCTCCCCTGTTGAGCTGGCACCGCACCAGATGCGGATGTTCGCGCGTTTGGCCAACTCAGGTGCGATGACCTTGGCCAAGAACTCGAAGTGCTGAGGCTCACGAAAAAAATAGGTTTCGTTGGTGGTGAGCAGGTCCACTGCGATCTGGCACTCTCCTTGATCCTTTTTAACCAAGGCCAAATAGTCGCCGTAACTGTCCAACCCATGGTGGCTCAGGCGCTTGGCCAATCGCCCACCAACCAAGGGCTTTTTGGACGGATTCATGTGTATGCCCGCCATGTCGAATATCAGGCGACTGAATCCGCTAAATTCTTTGTCACTCAAAATGGGCTGCATGTCAATGAACCTTCCATTGGAGTACTGTCGTTCGCAGCCATGCCGTTAAGCGTGGCGATTTCATCCGTGGACATGACCTTGCCCAGGCCCAACAACATCACAAAGCCCCCGTTGACCTTAGCCATACCATCGATGAAATCCGCCTTGGTGCGGGTGCCGAAATTGGGAGCGGGCTCTATGCTGGCACCGTCAATTTGGCGCACTGCGATCACAGCGTCCACGACGATGCTCAATACTTGCGTACCCTCATCGTTCTCAATTTCCAGGATGACAATGCAGGTGCGTTGCGAGACCTCGGTTTTGCCGCGTCCGAAACGGGTGTTCAGATCGATGACGGGTACCACGGCACCACGGAGATCGATCACCCCCCGGATGAAACCAGGCATCATCGGCACCGACGTGACGTTGCCGTATCCGATGATTTCGCGCACACACAGCGAGCCTACGCCAAACAACTCACCGCCCAGACTGAAAATCAGGTACTGGCTGGTGGCACCGCCGCGGGACGACACCTGTCTGTCGACAGAGGCCTTCGCCGCGAGGGCTTTCGTCAAGGCAAGTGTGCTCATGTCTCAGACCTCGAAGTTGACGAAGTCCTTGTGCGATACGGCCACGTCTTGGTCATGCCTGCGGTTGTGGCCGACTTTGAGTTTGCCCGAGGCAGGTGAGGCTTTGGCGGTGCGTGACGAGCGTTCACTCGAGCGCGATGCTTTAGCCACCGAGGCTGAGGCGCCATCGGTGGTGAAGAAGGTCATCAGCTCTTGCAACTGCTCGGCCTGGCCGCTCATCTCTTCTGCTGTGGCAGCCAGCTCTTCAGAGGCGCTGGAGTTCTCCTGCGTCAGTTGCGACAACTGGGTGATGGCGGTGTTGATCTGGCCAATGCCAGAGGACTGCTCGTTGGAGGCCGAGGCGATCTCCTGCACCAAGTCAGAGGCCTTGGAGATCGACGGCACGATGGTGTCAAGCAGGGCGCCCGCGCGTTCGGCCAGCGCCACGCTGTTCTTGGCCACCTCGCCGATCTCCTGGGCGGCCTCCTGGCTGCGTTCGGCCAGCTTGCGGACTTCGTCAGCTACCACGGCGAAGCCCTTGCCATGCTCGCCCGCACGGGCCGCTTCGATGGCGGCGTTCAATGCCAGCAGATTGGTTTGATAAGCGATGTCATCGACGATGCCGATCTTGTCGGCAATGGTCTTCATGGCGATCACGGTGTCGCGCACAGCCTGGCCTCCCTCTGAGGCCTCCTTGGCAGCCTTGCCAGACATGCCCTCGGTGACCTTGGCATTGTCGGCATTTTGCTGAACCGATGCCGACATCTGCTCGATCGAGGCCGATGTCTCTTCCACGCTGGCGGCCTGTTCGCTGGCGCCTTGGCTGATGCTCTGCGCCGTGGCCGACACCTGCTCTGCAGCAGCAGACAGGGCCGAAGAGGCGCCGCGCACTTCGCCAATGATTTGCGACAGCTTGTCAATCGTATCGTTGACATAGTTTTTCATGTCGCCGAATGCGCCCTCGTATGGCTTGTCGATTTTCTTGGTCAAGTCACCTTGAGCGATGGAGCCCATGACCAGCACCACGTCATTGATGCTGCTGCTAGCCGTTTCTAATGTCTGCTTGACCGTGTGCAACAAGCTGCTGTTGTCATTGGCACGCAACTGTATGTTGGTGTTGAAGTTGCCGACGGCCAACTGCTTCATGATTTCTGACACATAGGCAGGCTCCCCGCCCAGTGTCGACTGCAGCCAGCGCACAAGGATGAAGCCAATGACGCTGGCGAGCGCCACTGCCAGCATGCTGCCGAAGATGAGAACCGCATTCGTCATCGCTTGCCGTGCTTCAGCGTCACGGGAGCGTACTGCCAGCAGGTCACTTTCCGCGCTGCGCATCTGGGCCACGAGTTCGCGAATTTGATCCATGTGCTGCTTGCCTTTGGCTGCACTCACGCTGGCAACAACAGCGTCCATATTGGCCCGTCCTGCTGTCACGGCACGCCGCAATGAAATTTCAGGCTCCATGACCTTGGCTGTTAATTCCTCCTGTTTCGCAACGATGGCATCCAGCCGCTCTTGCTGCCTCGCATTGTCAGCTGTGAGGCTCTTGATCTTCGCGATGTGCTTCTTGAAATCGACAGCGCCCGAACGATAGGGCGCCAGGAATTCGTCATCGCCGGAGAGTGCGAAGCCACGTTCGCCTGTTTCCATATTGATCAAGCTGGTAAGGCTGGCATCAACTTCGGACATGACCTCATAGGTATGGATGTTCCATCGGTTGGCCTCAGCCAGGGCGCCGAAGTTGACGTAGGCAACGCTGGTCAACGTCAAAAGGATCATCAGCACAGCGCCGAATCCCATATACAGTTTGGTTGCAACTGTGAAGTTCTTGAACATGATTATCCTTTTGCACTTGCTGTCAAGGCATATGCTTGAAAAACGATAGGAATACGAAGTAGTTGGGTATACGAGGCGGACTGGGTCGCCATCGATTAGCTCAATGAGAAGGTGGGGCAGAGCCAGATGACATGCCGTCGAGCATGGCAATCTCATCCATGGACAAGACCCTGCCCAGGTCCAGCAAGATCACAAAGCCCCCGTTGACCTTGGCCATGCCTTCAATGAAGTCGGCCCTGATGCGGGTGCCAAAGCTCGGTGAGGGCTCTACATTGGCGCTGTCGA
>CANBUA010000102.1 GCA_947372535.1 Burkholderiales bacterium | reverse complement strand
GTCTGCAATGGGCTGATGTTGAAGTCTTCAACTTGGCTCAGTTGCACATCTCGGCGAGCGACACCCTCAAGTGCGAACTGGCCAAAGCCGGGGCCGAAATACAGGCGCTGCGCGAGCAGATCGTTCACCTGGGCCGCCTGGGCGATTTCGGCTCTGCCAATGACCCGGCGCCCGGCGTCACGGGTGCAGGCCCTGCCGAGCCCATGGCCCTGACCTTCGGCGGATTCGAGCAGGGATGGCAGGCCCCAAGAGGCGCCGACACGCCCCCACCGATGAGCACCGCGAAGCCTGCGGCCACGTGGGCCAGGCGCCGCCGCCACGCCGCGTGATCACCACCTCGACAAGGAAGCAACATGAACGGACAACGCTTTGTGCCCAGTGCGGCCGATACGCGGGGCCAGCAGGACTTGGACGCCCTTGCGGCTCAAGCAAGCTGGGAATTCGATGGCATCACGGTCAGTCAGGCGGAGGTGCATTTGTGGATGGCCTCGGTAGGGCACAAGGTGCCAGATGGCCGATATTGGTACTACGTGAAGTGGTACGGGGTGCCGGCCAAGATTGCCCATGCCAAAAGCCGGGGGCTGTTTGAGCGCGTTGTGGCGGAGGCAAGCCTAGCTGCTGGCATCGTCATCAGCGTGGCAAGCACCCCGCACCAGTCGGGAGATCGGGCGCCGTCTGCATCCAGTCTCGTCGGGCAACCTGGCACGACGGTGATTCATCTGTCGATGCCTGCGGCAATGTCCGCGATCAACTGAGGGCATCACCATGGCGAGAAAAACCCGGTGGGAAGTGAATGGCCAGGTCATCACGAGTGCTGACGTGCGGCGATGGATGCAGGCGGTGGCGGCCAGAGTGCCGAAAGAGCGATGGCCGGAGTACATCAAAAATTACGATGTGCTGAGCAAGATTGCCACTCAAAAGGCGGCGGGCACTTACGACCAAGTCGTCAAGAGGGAAGCCGCTCGCAATGCGGTCAGGGTCCGGGCGCCAAGGCGTCTGGGCACGCTTGCGCGGCTTCGACAAGCCTGGCTGGAGGCGGCCAATGAAGGCACCTGTGAACAGGTCGATCTCGGCGCCGACTTCAGATTGCAAGAGCTGGGGGCGCAAGCATGAACCGGCGCGGCATTCAGCGGACACCACGCAAACCCAAAAACGAGCCCTTGCCGGGCTTGCGCTTTCGCCATTGCTTTTCCATGGATGTGAACGTGACTCGTCTTCAACGGCACGTCAACAAGATGGTGGCCAAGTTCACGAGGGACGGCGAGCTGGCCAACATCAGGCGCAAGAGGCGCCTCAGAGAGCGAACCCAGAAGGCCAAAGAAAAATGCCCCGTACCAAGCACAGCAACCCGGTACGGGGCGGGCTGACGGGAATCAACCACAGCGAGAGCATAGCGACCTGGCGAAAAGTTGCAAGAACTTGGGCCCAGGTCCGCACAGGCGAACCAACAAGACAAAGGGCGAGGGCATGCAAGGCCTATTTCTGACACCTGATGAGCTGGTCGATTTGACCGGCTTCAAGACCTCTGGCGGCCACGCACGGTGGCTTGAAAAGAACCGCTGGCGGTTCGTGCTGACCCGTAGCAAACAACCCCGGGTGAGCCGTGATTACTTCCTTGAGCGCATGGGTTCAACCCGTGTGAAAACCGGTGCATCTGACCTGGCAACCCAGGCTGCAGCCTTAGTAGAACCTGACTTTTCTTCGTTGAACCGCATCTGATCATGGGCCGCAAAAGAACCACCAACAAAGACCTACCCAAGGGGATGACGAAGAAGGGCAAGTTCTTCTATCACGTCACCACCTCGGGGCCGCGCAAGTGGACACCGCTGGGCCGGGAGCGGGCCATTGCGCTGCTCACCTGGGCGCGCATGGAGGGCGCCGAGCCTGACCCAAGCGTGAAGACCTTCGAGGCCATCGCCCAGCGATACGAGCGCCAGGTGATGCCAACCAAGGCCAGGCGAACCCAGGCCGACAACCTGAAAGAGTTGGCCAGGTTGCGGGCGGTGTTCGGGCGGGTGCTCATCGAGAGCATCAAGCCGCACCACGTGCGTGAATACCTTGATCGCCGCGGCGAGACCGCCAAGGCCCGGGCCAACCGTGAGAAGGCATTGCTGAGTCACGTCTTCAACAAGGCCCGCGAGTGGGGCTACACCGATGCGCCCAACCCATGCCAGGGCGTCAAGGGCTTCCGAGAGCTGGGCCGCGACCGGTATGTGACCGACCCCGAGTTTCAAGCGGTCTGGGCCAAGGCCCACCCCACGGTGCAAGACGCGATGGACATCGCCTTGCTCACCGGCCAGCGGCCCGCCGACGTGCTCAAGATCCGCCGCGATGACATCAGCGAGGGCGTGTTGCGCGTGGTGCAGAACAAGACGGGCGTGAAGCGCTCCATCGAGATCACCGGGGAGCTGAAGGCAGTGATCGATCGGATCAGCCAGCGCCCCAGGCTCAGGACCGGCCCGATGTTGATCCAAGACGATGACGGCAAGGCCCTCGGGACCTACGCGCTGCGCTCCCGGTTTGACAAGGCCCGCCAGGCGGCCGGCGTGTCCTTCCAGTTTCGGGATATCCGGGCCAAGGCGGCGACCGACACGGGCGACCTGGCGCACTCGCAACTCCTGCTGGGGCACAAGCGGCGGGAGATGACCGAGCACTACGTCAAGCGTCGGGTTGGGGAAAAGGTGAAGCCACTCCGTTGATGCCTTGCCCCATCCGCCGCGTTTGCGCCCGCGTTGGGCGCATTTTTTTGCCTGCCTGATGGGTAGGGTAAGGCGGGAGGGTGGGAGATGCAGAGCGGTGTGCTGCTGGCCGGGCTGGGCCTGGGGCGGCCCGGTCCACCACCATTGAAGATGGCGAGGCCGGCCGCAAAGCTCTGGCCAACCTCAACAGGGCAAGGCTGGAAGCGGTCCCCCTGTAGCCCTAGGCCTAGGGGCGCCTACCCCTAGGCGGGAGATCAACCGAAGGGACAACCGGTTTTCCGTCGGTTCACCTGAGTTTTCCTGGTGATTCCGAGCAGATGACCCAGGTCAACCGGTTCAGTCAACGCGAGCCAGACCGCTGGCGTGGTGGGTGCGGCCAGGCCGCGCCCGGATGTCGGTGGCCGTGGCCCGGGCCGTTCAAACCTAGGTCATCGCCGCGTGATGATGGTGGTCGCGAGCGAATGACGTCGACGGGCTGGGGAGGTGCCCCGCGCCATCAAGACCGGCTGTTTGTAGAGCGGAGCCTCAAGGGGGGAAGGCCGAGCAACCGTACTTCGTCTCTGTGATCGGCCTCAGTCGTTCGTTTTCCAGAACAAAGATCCGCTCTCTGCACTCACCACCCACGGTGCCGTTTTCAACTTGGTATTGGGCAACGAGCATGTTGCTTCCTGCCCTAGTGACAAGGTCCGTGACGTACAAATATCCGTCCTTGGTCATCGGGGATGGCTCACCCGAAGAGAAGGGGGCCAGCGTGTCGAAGTCGCGTCCTGTGGATAGGTCGGTAAGCGTGTAGTACCTGCACCCTGTCCCGCAGCTGTGCAGGGACGCAGCGTATTTCGCACCAAAGTTAAGTGTTGGGCGATCTATCAGCTTACCTTGATCGTTTCGCCATTCGTTCTCGCTGACCCGGCGAACTCCCTTGGGGATGAACCAGGGGCCTGGATGTCGAACAACAGGGTAGTCCTGAAATTTTGGGTATGGACCAGCGGGCCTGGGCGCCTGTGGCTTGATTGGTGTGGCCTGGGGCTCAGAGGGCGGTGCAACACATACACCGGTTTCGCAAATGCGCTTACCTTTGCAGTCGGTGTCCTTCGTGCATTGGGCGTACGAAGAGAAGGCAATGGTGGCCATGAGGCAGGCCACGATGTATGAGTTCCAGCTCATGAAGGCATCCCAGTTTTATGAATGAAAGCAATTGTGTGACGTGGATGAGCGGCAAGGCCCCCGCATCAGCAAAACTGGCTTTTTGTAGAACGAAGCCCCGAATTGTAGAAAAGCCCCGGATGGCGAACCATGCGGGGCTTTGTCTATGAAATTTGTTGGTGGCCAAGGGCGGAATCGAACCACCGACACGCGGATTTTCAATCCGCTGCTCTACCAACTGAGCTACTTGGCCATCACTGCTTTTTGTGCAATTGCTTGCAGCGATCAGCAGAGACCGCAACTATACATCAGTTTGCGACCGCTTTTCGGTTGCGCGTCAGATCCACGCCCAATTGTTTGAGCTTGCGGTAGAGGTGGGTGCGCTCCAAGCCGGTCTTCTCGGCCACGCGGGTCATGCTGCCGCCTTCGCGCGCCAGGTGGAACTCGAAGTAGGCACGCTCGAAGTCGTCGCGTGCCTCACGCAGCGGGCGGTCCAGTTCGAACAGCTGCTCATGGGCCAGGCCGACAGGCGCCGTTGGTGCCCCGCCGTTCAGGCCGGGGTTGTGGTGCATGCCCCCATGGACGCTCTGATGGTTCATGACGGGGTGCTGGTGATGACTGGGGTGACTGGCGGAAGCGCCTCCGCCGATCATCATGTCGCTGCGCACGGACACCAGTTGTGGCACGCCATGGCTGTAAGACGGGGCGGCCGTGATGGGTGTGACGCTGGCCAGGTGAGGCATGGCCGAGCCCAGTGCGGGCTTGGCGGCGGCGGTTGGGGCGGGTGAGGCCTTGGTCAAGCCTTGATCGACAGCACGCAGCAGCTTCTGCATGGTGATGGGCTTTTCCAGGAAAGACTGGGCGCCCACCTTGGTGGCTTCCACCGCCGTGTCGATGGTGCCGTGGCCGGACATCATGATCACCGGCATCGTCAACTGGCCGTTGGCGCCCCACTCCTTGAGCAAGGTCACGCCGTCCACATCGGGCATCCAGATGTCCAGAAGCACCAGATCGGGCTTGCACTGTTCGCGCATGGTGCGCGCTTGTGCCGCGTTTTCGGCGACTTCAACGGAATGACCTTCGTCGGTCAGGATGTCTGACAACAGGGCACGGATGCCGAGTTCGTCGTCAACTACAAGGATAGTGGCCATGAATTTTGTGTCCTCAGGATGCCTGCGTGCTGTCGAACGAGGCCGCCTGAGGTGAGTTGAATGACAGCTTTGAAAATGATAGCGAAACTTGAGCCCCTGTCATACCTCTATATTCTGAGGGATTGCCTGGGGCGGCGAGATTTCTGAGCCGGATGATGGCCTCGTGTTCGTCGGCGATCTTCTTGACCACTGCAAGTCCAAGGCCCGTGCCATGCGACTTTGTGGTGACATACGGCTCGAAGGCCCGCTTGAGCACTTTCTCGGAGAATCCAGCGCCATTGTCGCGGATCACGAGCCGCACTGCTTGGACCTGTCCTTGTTCGTCCTGGCGCAGTTCGGTGCAAAGCTGGACCCGTGTGCCACTGCCCACTGGCATCTCCTGAGTGGCATCGAAGGCATTTTGGACCAGATTGTGGACCACTTGGCGCAGCAATGCAGCATCGCCTTCGATCAAGGGAATGTCCGCACTGAGGTGGACGTCCATCTCGCCGGTCTCGATGGCATGGCCGTACAGCACCAAGACCTCGTTGATCAGGGCGTTGAGGTCCAGGTTGGCCAGGCGCGCCGTGGGCAGTCGCGCGAAATCGCGGAACTCGTTGATCAGGTTCTTGAGCGCCTGCACCTGCGTGACGATGGTGTTGACTGAGCGGTGCAGGAGCTGCTGACCAGGCTCGTCCAGTTTGTCATGCAGCTTCATCTGCAGGCGCTCAGCCGACAGCTGGATGGGTGTCAGCGGGTTCTTGATCTCATGGGCCACACGCCTGGCCACTTCGCCCCAGGCCTTGGAGCGTTGGGCCGACACGAGCTCGGTGATGTCATCGAAGACGATCAGTCGAGCGCGGTCAGGCAGGTCGGCGCCACGCACCAGCAGGGTCTGCGATTCATTCAGATCTTGCAAGTGGCTCTGGTTGGCCGTGATCTCGAAGGACTCCTGCCATTGCTGGCGCTCACCGGGCTCGGGGTCGCGGGCGTAGGTGGCAAAGCGTTCGTTGACCGAGGTGGCCAGTTCCCGCAGGCTGGGGATGCTCTCCATGGGCTGACCACGGTAGGCCGAGACGGGCGCGCGCAAGATTCGGGTGGCGCCGGGGTTGACGGTGTCGATGTGGCCATGTTCGTCGAACACGATCACGCCGGAGGTCAGGTTGTCCAGGATGGTTTGGACATGGGCGCGGGCGCTTTCCAACTGGCCGGCGCTTTGTTCGGCCTCCGACCTGGCATCGGCCAGTTGCTGGGTCATGTTGGCGAAATCGCGGGTCAGACCGCCCAGTTCGTCCTGGGAGGCGAAGATGGCCTTGGGGCTGAGGTCACCGCGTGCCACTTCGCCGACGCCTTCGGCCAGCAACAGCAGTGGATGAGCCAGTTGCTGGCCCAAGGTGGCGGCCAGCACCATGGCGCCGAAGACGGCCAGGACCAACGACAGCGTCAAGGTGCCGATGTACATGCGGCGCAGGCCTTCGCGGCCCAGCGAGCGCTGTTGGTACTCGCGGTAGGCGTTCTGCACGTCCAGGGCGTTGCGCACCAGGTCTTTCTGCAAGGCGCGCTGCACCAGCAGGTAGCGGCCGCGACTTTGCAGGCTGAAGCCCCGGTCGGGCATCCACGCCAGGGCCATCACCTTGGGCGCGTTGCCGTCGTCCAGGCCTTCGATCAGGGTGGCCACGCCTTGGGCCTTGGCCTCCTGACGCAAGGTCGATGGGATGCGGGCGGTGTTGAGTTCGGGGCCGTTGTCGCCGCCGACCTGGGTCTCGACCACACCACTTTCGCTGATCAGGGCGACCGAGTCGGCGCCCATTTGCTCGCGCAGGCGCTCCAAGGTGAGCAGGGGCGGCACGCCGTCCGATGAGGGTGTGCCGGGCAGGCCGGACATGCGCTCGGCCGCGAGTTGGGTTTTGCTGGAGAGGTCCTGGCTCAGGCTGTCCATGGTGGAGCGGGCCAGGTTGAGGCCGGCATCCAGCGCGCTTTCGACCCGGATGTCGAACCAGGTCTCGATGCTGCGCGAGACGAATTGGTAGGACACGCCGTAGATCAGCAGGCCGGGCGCCAACGCCACCAGCGCGAAAATGCGGGCCAGCTTGAGCAGCAACCGGCTGCCGAACTTGCGGCGGCGCACGCGGATGGCCAGGCGAGCCAGGGCCAGCACGATCACCAGGCCCAGCACGGAGGCGATCACCACATTGGTCCAGAACAGCCAGACGAAATGGGGCTCGAAGCGTTCGCGGTTCTGGGTGGCAAAGACCAGCATGAAGGCCAGCACCAGCCCAGCGCCGCTCATGGCCACGCCGGAGACGATCCAGGCCCAGCGGTTGCTCCTGATGGCGCTCATTTGGCGGGCGCGGGCGCCAGCGGGACGCGGCGCATGACCGACAAGCTCCACTCGTTCTGGTCACTCAGGCCGATCTGCATGGGCCGGGGCAACTCGTCGCGGTCCAGCTCGAAGCGGAATTCAACATAGCAATCGCGGTCATCGGCGGGCGGTGCCCAGTCCATCACGCGCCAGCGGCTGCTGCGCAGCATCACGCCGAGGGCCTCGTTGAGGGTGTTGTAGTGCTGGCTCAGGCCATCGAAGCTCACGCGCCAGCGGCGGGTCAGGGGCTGGTAGGCCAGGCGCCACCGGCGCTCGGTGATGGCCAATGGTTTGTCGCGCCAGTACCAGCGTTCGCGGAACACATCGGCCCGGGCTACGAAGACCACCGCCACGCCTTTGAGCAAGGCATCTTCAACCTCACGCGGCAGTTCAAAGCGCACGTCGTAACCGACGATGACACCTTCTTCGGACCGAAACGCGTGCAGGTGGGCCAGATCAACCTGCGGTTTTGGCGATCCGATTTGCGCCAGTGCATGAGTGAGGCCGCCGCTCATGGCCAGGGCCAGGGCGGCGCGCATCAGCAAGGCGCGACGGCGAAACAGGTGCATGGATCAGCAAGCGGCGGTCTTGCGCAGGAGAGCGTAGAAGAAGCCATCGCCCACGGCGGGCGTGATGGCGGACGCTTCAGGGTATTCGACCACAGGCAGCAGATGCCCAGGGGCCGGCAGCGAGGCGGCCAGGGGCTGTCGTTGCAAAAACGCGTCGATGCGGGCTTGGCCTTCCTGCTTGAACAGCGAGCAGGTGCAATACAGCAGGAGGCCGCCGGGCGCGAGCAGGGGCCAGAGCGCGTCGAGCAACTGGTCCTGGGTGCGGGCCAGCGCGTCGATGTCCGATCGACGACGAAGCCAGCGCACGTCGGGATGGCGGCGCACGATGCCTGAGGCGCTGCAAGGCGCATCCAGCAAAATGGCGTCGAACAGTTGGCCATCCCACCAGGTGTCGGGCTGGCTGGCGTTGGCGGCCACGGTGCTTGCGTTCAGTTGCAATCGTTGCAAAGTCTCTTGGACCCGCGTGAGGCGCGCCGCATCCACATCCAGAGACAACAGATTCAGCTCGTTCTGCTCCAGCAGATGAGCGGTTTTGCCACCAGGCGCGCTGCACGCATCCAGCACACGGGCGCCTGGCTGAAGGCCGGCCTGTTTGAGCAGGTCACCGGCCAACTGGGCCGAGGCATCCTGCACGGACACATCGCCTTCTGCGAAACCGGGCAGGCGGTTGACGCCGACGGCATCGGTCAGCACCAGGCCCGCCGGGCCGAAAGCGCTGGCCTGCAAGCCAGCCTCGTTCAGACGCGCCTGGTATTGCGCCTGGCTGCCGTGCCGCAGATTGACGCGCAGCATCATGGGCGCTGCCATCTGGTTGGCTTGCAGCAGCGCTTGCCATTGCTCGGGCCAATCTTGCTGAAGCTGTTCGATCCACCAGGCCGGGTGGTTCCATTGGGCGACGGGGCTGGCGCTGGCTTGGGCGATGAGGGTCTCGCGTTCGCGCTCGAAGCGCCGCAGCACGGCGTTGACCATGCCGCTGGCCGGGCGAGCGCGGCGTTTGGCGGCATCGACGGCCTGATCGACCAAGGTGTGGGCGGGGTATTCGCTGCCGCAGGCCAGGGCCAGGGCGCTGAGCAGCAGGCCATCGACCCAGGGATCGGGCTTGCGCGAAACCAGGTGCTGGCGCAGTTGCTGGGCCAGGCCCAAACGGCGCATCACGGTGAAGGACAAGGCCTGGGTGCCCGGCCGGGCGGGGCTGGGCGTGGCGGCCAGGGCCTCTGTCAAGGAGCGCCCGGCGAGCACGGCGGCAACCGCCTCGGCGCAGTGCGTGAGCAATTGCCACAAGGCCTGCTGGCCTGTGGGCTCCTGGCGCTTGGTTTGATGTTGGACGGGGCGGGCGGGGCGAGGCGGGGCAGCAGACATGGCGCGCAGTCTAGTCGCTGCGCGCCGGGTTTGAGCGCTCAAGCCCCCAGGAAGTGCCGACGGTATCGAGCAGGCAGGTCGTCCAGGCGCATGAGCATGGGCAGATCGGCGGTGTTGAAGTCGGGGTCCCAGGCGGGGGCGCCCAGTATTTTGGCGCCGCAGCGCAGGTAACCTTTGATCAGGGCGGGGGCTTCGACCTTGAGGTGGCGGTCAAGCTCTTCCACTGGCAGGGGCAGGCGGGCACGCACGTGGTGCTCGATGGGCGCCAGGTGCGTGTGGCGCAACTGCTCCCACAGGCTGGCGGCCAGGTGGCCCCCATCGCGCATGCTGATGCTGGCGCAGCCGATCATGGTGTCCAGGCCATTGCGCGACATGAAACCGGCGAGGGCACCCCACAGGGCCAGGATGACGCCGCCCTGGCGGTGATCGGGGTGCACGCAGGAGCGGCCCAGCTCGACCATCTTGCCGCGCAAGGGGCGCAGCCGGGTCAGGTCAAACTCGGTCTCGCTGTAGAGGCCGCCGACGCGGCGCGCCGCCTCCGGGGTGAGCACGCGGTAGGTGCCGATGACCTCGCCCGGCTCGTCCGTGTCGCTTTGCAGGCGCACCAGCAGGTGCTCGCAATGGGCATCAAACAAGTCGATGTCATGGCGAGCAGGGCTGCCCACGGGCACGCTCAGGCGTGCGCCCATTTCCTCGGCAAAGATCTGGTACCTCAGGCGCTGGGCCGCACGAACATCTTCCTGATGGCGCGCCCAAACGACCTCCACTTTGGGGGCGGACTGAGGTTCGTCGAGCCGATCGGATCTACCGTGAAGTGACCTCCGGGTCAGCGCGGGGCTGCGTGACATCGACGTGATCATGTCGGACAGGGGCATGGTCGGCAAGGGCAGTTCCCGCATGGTGTGGCTCCGGCTTGAGGTCTGGGTGAAGGCAGTGTGGGAGGCGGGGATGACGCTGCCGTGACCCGTGGATGACAGAACAATGAACGCTTGTGCAGGAAATCTTGTAGCGGCCATGTCGATCCGATGCTTTTTGGAGGCATGGACGGTATTGAACTGCTAGCATCAGTGCATGAGCATCCAGATATATGGTTTGCCGGTATCCCGGGGGGTAGCGATTGGCCGGGCGGTGCTGGTGGCGTCCGGGCGCGTCGACGTGCCTCACCATTTCGTGGACCCTGCACGGGTCGACGAGGAAGTGGCGCGCCTGATTGCAGCACGTGACGTGGTGGCCCTGGAGTTCGACGAACTCAAACGCGACCTGCCCAGCGATGTGCCGACCGAACTGGCCGCGCTGCTGGACGTGCACCACATGCTTTTGCAAGACGAGGCGCTGATCGGCGCCGCGTCCGACTGGATCGTTCAACGCCATTACAACGCGGAGTGGGCGCTGTCGGCGCAACTTGAGGTGCTGGCCCGCCAATTCGACGAGATGGAAGACGCCTACTTGCGTGAACGCAAGGCCGACCTGGAGCAGGTGGTCGAGCGATTGCTGCGCAGCCTGGGGCGCGACACCGGCCTGCCCGCCACCCAGCCCGGCGCGCGTGATTTCGGCGGTGACGAGCCGCTGGTGCTGGTGGCCTCGGACATTTCACCCGCCGACATGCTCAGCTTCAAGCGCAGCGTGTTCACCGGTTTCGTGACCGACGTGGGCGGCAAGACCTCGCACACGGCCATCGTGGCGCGCAGCATGGACATCCCGGCGGTGGTCGGGGCGCGGCATGCCAGCAGCCTGATCCGTCAGGACGATTGCATCATCATCGATGGCGATGCGGGCCTGCTGATCGTCGATCCCTCGCCCATCGTGCTTGAGGAGTACCGCTTCCGCCAACGCCAGAGCGAGCTGGAGCGCTCTCGCCTGGCGCGGCTGCGGCACACGCCCGCCGTCACGCTGGACGGCGAGCGCATCGAGCTGCTGGCCAACATCGAGATGCCCGAGGATGCGCCCGCCGCGTTGGAGGCTGGTTCGGCTGGCGTGGGTCTCTTCCGCAGCGAATTCCTCTTCATGGGGCGCGGTGTCGATAACCTGCCCGACGAGGAGGAGCAGTACGACGCCTACCGGCGTGCGGTGGAGGGCATGAACGGCATGCCGGTGACGATCCGCACCGTGGACATCGGCGCGGACAAGCCGCTCGAAGGCCTCACGCCCAGCGAGTTGCGCCATGAATCGGTGCTCAACCCGGCGCTGGGCCTGCGCGCCATTCGCTGGAGCCTGTCCGAGCCGAGCATGTTCCGCCGCCAGTTGCGGGCGCTGTACCGGGCGGCCCACCATGGCCCAGTCAAGATCCTCATCCCCATGCTGGGCAGCCTGCACGAAATCCGCCAGACGGTGGATCAGATCAAATTCGTGCAGCGCCAACTGGTTGAATCGGGCAAGCCTTTCGGGCGGGCCGAACTGGGCGCCATGATCGAGGTGCCGGCGGCGGCGCTCACGGTGCCCATGTTCCTCAAGCACTTCGATTTCCTGTCCATTGGCACCAACGATTTGATCCAGTACACCCTGGCCATCGACCGGGCCGATGAGGCCGTTGCCCACCTCTACGACCCTTGGCATCCAGCGGTGCTGAACCTGCTGGCCAACACCATCAACCTGGCGCGCGCGGCGGGCAAGGGCGTGAGTGTCTGCGGCGAGATGGCGGGCGATCCCGTCTTCACCGAGCTGCTGCTGTCCATGGGACTGCGCAGCTTCTCCATGCACCCCACCCAAGTGGCCTCGGTCAAGCAGCGTGTGCTGCGGGCCGACACGCGCCGGCTCACGCCCTCGTTGACCGAGATATTGGCCAGCGAAGACCCTGAACAGGCTTGCGCTGAGGCCTTCGCCAGCAGCGGGATGTCGGGCGGAGCGGCGGCCCGCCTGGCATCAGCCGCCTGAGGGGCGACTTCGGCCTCAGGCGGCGTGCTCAGCGCTTGCCGAGTTCTTCCCCGCGCTCCATCAGGCCCAGCATCAGCTCGTCGATCTCGTCGTAACGGGTTTGTGCCAGGCGCACTTTGGCTGGATCCGACTTGTACAGCGCCGGGTCGGCCAGTTGTTCGCCCAACTGCTTCTGCTCGGTCTCCAGCGCCTGCAGGCGGGCGGGCAGTTCGTCGAACTCGCGCTGCTCCTTAAAGCTGAGCTTGCGGGGCTTGGTGGCAGGTGCCGTGGCGGTGGCCGGTGCAGGTGACGGCGCTGGCGCGGCCTTGGTGTTGGTGTTGCCACCCGCGTTCTCGTTGCGGTTGTTCAAGGTCTTGGCACGCTTGGATTGCACCAACCAGTCCTGCACGCTGCCTTCGTATTCGCGCCAGTTGCCGTCACCTTCGGCCACCAGGGTGCTGGTGACCACGTTGTCCAGGAAGCGTCGGTCATGGCTGACCAGGAAAACGGTGCCGGGGAAGTTCTCCAGCAACTCTTCCAGCATCTCCAGGGTGTCGATGTCCAGGTCGTTGGTGGGTTCGTCCAGCACCAGCACGTTGGTGGGGCGGGCGAACAAACGAGCCAGCAGCAACCGGTTGCGCTCGCCACCGCTCAGGGTGCGCACGGGCGAGTTGGCACGGGCGGGCGAGAACAAAAAGTCCTGCAGATAGCCCATCACGTGCTTGCGGCTGCCATTGATCTCGATCCACTCGCTGCCGGGGCTGATGAAGTCCGCCAAGGTGGCATCGAGGTCCAGGTTGTCGCGCATCTGGTCGAAGTAAGCCACGCCCAGGTTGGTGCCCTGCTTGACGGTGCCGCTGTCTGGCGCCAGCTCGCCCAGGATCATCTTGAGCAGGGTGGTCTTGCCCGCGCCATTGGGCCCGATCAGGCCGACCTTGTCGCCGCGCAGGATGGTGCCCGTGAAGTTGCGCACCACGGTGCGGCCGCCATAGCTCTTGCTGACGCCTTCGAGCTCGGCCACGATCTTGCCGCTGCGGTCGCCTTGCGAGACCTCCAGCTTGGCCTTGCCGACCACATCGCGGCGGGCTGCACGGGACGCGCGCAAGTCTTCGAGCCGTCCGATGCGGGCCACGCTGCGGGTGCGGCGGGCTTCCACGCCCTTGCGGATCCAGACTTCTTCCTGGGCCAGCAGCTTGTCGAACTTGGCGTTGGTCACGGCCTCGTCAGCCAGTTGCTGGGCCTTGAGCATCTCGTAGGCCGTGAAGTTGCCAGGGTAGCCGCGCAGGATGCCGCGGTCGAGCTCGATGATGCGGGTGCAGGTGTTGTCCAGGAACGCGCGGTCATGGCTGATCATGATGACGCTGCCCTTGAAGGCCACGAGCAGCTCTTCCAGCCAGGTGATGGCGTCCAGGTCCAAATGGTTGGTCGGCTCGTCAAGCAGCAGCACGTCCGGGCTGGTGACCAAGGCCTGGGCCAGGGCAACGCGCTTCTTGGTGCCGCCCGACAGGCCGGAGATCGGCAGCTCTGGGTTGAGATTCAGGCGCTGCAGGGTCTGGTCCACACGCTGCTCCCAGTTCCAGCCGTCACGGGCTTCGATCTGGGTCATCAGCGCGTCCAGGTCGTCTTCGGGCGAATGGGCCTCGAAGCGTTCGCGCAGGCGACGCACCTCGGCCAGGCCATCGCTCACGGCGCTGAACACGGTGGCGTCGGTCTGGAACTGGGGCTCCTGCGGCACATAGGCCAGCGTGAGGCCAGATTGCAGTTGCAAGATGCCGTCGTCAGGCTTTTCCAGGCCGGCCAGGATCTTGAGCAGGGACGATTTGCCCGTGCCATTGCGGCCGATCAGGCCGACGCGCTCGCTCGGCTCCAGAACGAGGGAGGCGTTGTCGAGCAGGGCAACGTGGCCAAACGCGAGTTGCGCTTGGCTCAGGGTCAAAACAGCCATGTGTGTGGTCCGGCGAGAGGCGTGAAACCGCGTATTGTCCCAGGTCTCGTGCGGCAGCGCCATGACACCTGATTCAGGGACTTGTTCCGGCCGCTCAAGCAAGGGGGAGGCGACAATGCCCGGATGTCCTGTTTCCCTGCTCAGACTGCCGGCTTGTTCGGGCGCTTGATGCGCCTGGGCGTGGTCATGGCGTGGGCGCTGGTGTGGGGCGTCCTCATGGTGGGCGATGCCTGGGCGGTCGCTGCGGATGGCCCGGCGCTCACGTTGAGGCAGGCCGACGTCGTGGTCGATCAAGGCAGTTTGACGCCGCCGCCTGAATCGGCGCCCTGGGCCCGTCGCGCCTTGCCGCACATCTGGTCCAAGACGCACCCGGGCTTTGAAGGCACCATGTGGTACCGCTTCAAGGTTGATCTCGATGCCGTGCCCGCCAAACCCTGGGCGGTGTACATGCCGCGCGTGGTGACCAACGCCCAGGTGTGGGTCAATGGCCACCCGCTGGCCTACACGGGCTCCATGAGCGATGGCGTGACCAGCAATTGGTATGTGCCGCTGATCTCGACCATCCCGCCGGCCATGTTGCGCGCAGGGCCCAACCTGATCCAGATCCGCGTGGTCAGCACGGGGTATGGCGCGCG
>CANBUA010000101.1 GCA_947372535.1 Burkholderiales bacterium | reverse complement strand
TGATGCCACGGTTTTCGAACTTGGTCAACGGCCGGTAGTGCGGCTTGTCGGCATAGCCCTCGGCGGTGTTGACCAGCGTCGGCTCGGCGGTCAGCACGTCCAGGATCTGGTGGGCATAGGGCGCCCAGTCGGTGGCGCAATGCAGGTAGCCGCCGGGTGCCAGGCGTGTCACCAGTTTGGCCACCAAGGGCGACTGGATCAGCCGGCGCTTGTGGTGGCGCGTCTTGTGCCAGGGATCGGGGAAGTAGATGTGCACGCCAGCCAACGACAATGGCGCGATCATGTGGTCCAGCACCTGCACGGCATCGTGCTGCACGATGCGCAGGTTGGTGATGTCGTGGTCGCCGATCTGCTTGAGCAGGGCGCCCACGCCGGGCTCATGCACCTCGCAGCCGATGAAGTCGGTCTCGGGCAAGGCCAGGGCAATCTTGGCCGTGGCATCGCCCATGCCAAAGCCGATCTCCAGTACCACAGGCGCCAGCCGGCCAAACACCGCCGGGAAATCCAGCGTTTGCGGCGCATAGGGCAGGATGAAGCGGGGCCCGAGTTCGGACAAGGCCCGCGCCTGGCCTTCGGTCGTGCGACCAGCGCGCATCACATAGCTCCGGATGGTGCGCGGGTGGGCCGCATCAAACGGCACATCATCGTGGTCGGGGGTGTCAGGCATGGGGTGAAAAGCCATCGCGAGATGGGCAAAAGCGGCAAGGTGGGCAGGAAGAGGGCGGCGATGAACCGGCGCCATGGGCGTGATTCTAAAAGCTCACGCCTTGTCGCTCAGCTTCACGCGGTTGCGGCCTTCGCGCTTGGCCTGGTAGAGCGCCGCATCTGCCGCCTCGATCAACTCGGCGGTCGTGCGCCCAGCAGTGACGCGGCAACTGGCCACGCCCAGGCTGACGGTGACGACATCGCCCGTGCTGGCGGCGTGATGGCGGATCTGCAAGGCCTGCACGGCTTGGCGCACACGCTCGGCCGCCTGCTTGGCCATGGGCCCCTCGGTGTGCGGCAGAACAGCGATGAACTCCTCGCCGCCAAAGCGCGCGACCAAATCGCCCGGGCGCCTCAGGCTGGCCGCCATGGCCCGTGCCACCTGCTGAAGGCAGTGATCCCCGGCAGCATGGCCGTAGCGGTCGTTGTAGGCCTTGAAGTGATCCACGTCGAGCATGATGATGGACACCGGGATTTCGTCGTGACTGGCGCGCTGCCAGGTGAAATCCAGGTACTCCTGGAAGTGGCGGCGGTTGAACAGGTCAGTCAAGGCATCCGTGCGCGCCAGTTTGTTCAGCAGATTCTGCTTGTCATCCAGATCCCGCTTGAGTTGCCGGCGGCGCAGGGCCAGCAGGTAGCTGATGCGCTGGTCCTGCTCCAGCATGTAGTTGGCCAACAGCGAGCAAATCACGGTGGCGATCATCATGAACGTGATGGGCAGCATCAGCCGTTCATTGAAAGCAGGCATCAGGAGCACACCGCCGACGTACATGGCGAAGATGGTCAGCGAGTAGCCCAGGGCATACCAGAAGCGCAGGCGCTGCACGATGTTGCCGTACATCACCACCACCATGACGCCGACTTGATAGTACTGACTCAAGGGGCTCTGACTGGCCCACTGGATGTAGACCAGGCTGGCCACCGTGCTCAGGCCGGACCCCAGCACGATGCATTCGACCACCACGGGTGGGATGTATTTGAGCACCCAGTCACGGGCCAGCCAGGGGAGCAGCAGCAGTAACAAGGCGACGGGGGTGAAGCCAAACACGCGCAGCTTGACGGCCAGCCAGAAGACGTCGGGGACCATCAGGTAATCGGCGATCAGAAAGCCGTTGAACATGAAGAGCGAGAGGGCTCCGCTGATGGCGAAATAGCGCAGGCGCCGGGCCGCGCCATCGTCGAGGAATTGCTTCTCCAGCCTGGGCGGAAAGCGCATCCACCGGAAGCCCTCTGCGATCAACTGGCCGGCAACTTCGGCATCGGTGAGCGCCGGGCGCGGGGGCGGGACGGCATCCAGACCATGGGTGCCCGTGATCATCGAAGAGGCCTTGCTGCTCATCAATCGGACGCCTTCAAACGCTCCAGCGCCTGCGTGCCAGCGGCAAACACCTGATTGCGGCCCAGGGATTTGGCTTCATAGAGCGCGGCATCTGCGGCTGTGATCAGGGGCAGGGGCGTCGGGTGGCTGGCCACGGGCGACCAGCTGGCCACGCCGATGCTCAGCGTGACATGCTGGGTCACGGGCGATCCGGCATGGGGCTGTCGCAGTTGCTCCACCGCCTGGCGAACTCGCTCGGCAGCTGCCACGGCCAGCGGCAGGCTGGTGTGCGTCAACACGGCGATGAATTCCTCGCCACCAAAGCGGGCTAGCAAGTCGCCGGGTCGTCGCAAACTGCTCTTCATGGCCGCGGCCACGGCCTGCAAACAGGCATCGCCCGCCTGGTGGCCGTAGTGGTCGTTGTAGGCCTTGAAGTAGTCGATGTCCATCATGAGGACCGCCAATTCCTGGCCGCTGTGCTGGGCGCGTCGCCAGGCCAGGCCCATGAACTCGTCGAAATGCCGCCGGTTGGCGACGTCGGTCAGCATGTCGAAACGCGAGAGCTGGTCCAGCCGTTGGTTGGCTTGTGCCGAGGCTTCCAGCAGCCGTTGTTCATGCTGTTGCATCAACCAGTTGCTGCGCTCTTCATGCTCCAGCCAGTAGCTGCCATACAGGCTGAAGACGGTGGTCGAGACGATCACCAGCGAGGAGGGAATCATGATCTCCCAGACCAGGGTGGGGATGAGGAACAATGCACCGGCGAACATGCCAAGGATCAGGGCGTCGGTCAGCAAGGCGTGCCAGAAACGCATCCGCAGCACCGCACCGCCGAACATCACCACCAGGGTCAGCGAGACCAAGTAAGGCGAGGCCAGGGCGTCTGGGCTGCGGATGCACAGCATGACGGTGATGGAGGCCATCGCCACTGTTGCCAGCACCATCCCCCATTCGCGGACCAAGCCGCTCAGTGGCTTGGCACTGACGAGTCCGATGATCATCAGTGGTGTGAAAACGAACAACTTCCATTGAACGGCAGCCTGAAATTGATCCGGCACCATTAACCAGTCGCTGATCAACATGCCATTGACCAAGACCGCCATCAGTGCAGCGTTGAGGTACAGGCGTTTGAATTGCTCGACGGCCTTGTGCTGAAGGTAGGCCGCTTCCAGCGAAAGCGGGAAGCGCAACATGGCAAATCCTTGCCGACGCACCCCGTCGAACTCGCTGTTGCCCAGTGACGGCGGCCCGCCATCGATTTCGAGCATGGCGCTACCCGCGCTACAGGCGGGGTCCGGTTCGGTGACCGAGGGGTTGGGCAACATGCTGACTGGACGGGCAAAGAGGGATGACGTCGAATTTTCGCCGGGTCGGAGGTCAGCTTGATGGACGGCAAGCCACAGGCGGCGTCACGTGTGTGCAATCAGGACGAAAACAATGAAGTCGGCACGATAGAATGCGGAGCAACGCGGGTGTCGTTCAATGGTAGGACTCTTGCTTCCCAAGCAAATAACGTGGGTTCGATTCCCATCACCCGCTCCATCCTGGCTTGACCGCAGTGTTTTTCAGCCCTGCACAAGCCAAGCCCAGCGTTCGGCACTTTCGATGCTGACCGGGTAGTAGGTTGGTGCCCAGCCCCTGCGCTGCAACTCACGGAAACCCTCGCAAGCCTGGCCGGCATCCTGGCCGTGCAGTTCATCGCCTTGCGCGTCCGTGAGCGTGAGGATGTCACTGAGCTGGTGCCCGACGATCATGAGGACCGCCTTGTGCTGTCCTTCGAAGGCCACCAAGTTGTTGCGCAGCACGCTGCTCAGAGGCTCGAAACAGACGTCGTCGGTGGCAGGGTGCCAACTCAGGCACCACACCCCGACAACAGCTTCACGGAATGGCCTCATGCATCCCACTGTAGCGAGTGTTGGCGTCGTCGGCCATAGGGTTGGCGATGCATTCATGCCACAAAAAAAGCGCCCCGAAAGGCGCTTTTTGGCAAAACCGGCGTATCCGGTTCAGCGGTTGCTCTCTTTGAAGATGATCCACTGGCCGTTGACGTTCTTCCAGGTCAGCGTCTTGAGCGTGCTGTCCTTGAAGTCGTTGGAGCTGTAGACCTGCTTGAAGGAGGTGACCACATAGTCGCCCTGGGCCTGAGCCTTGACGCCTTCGACATGGATGTCGATCGGACCCTTCTTGCCGACCAGGCGGCGACGCTCGGTGATCCATTTGGCCGAGGACATGCGGGCGGGCGCAAATTCCGTGGCGTAGAAGGTCATGTACTTGTCCACATCCTTGGCCATCCAGGTGGCGACCCAGTCACGCAGGCGCTGTTCAACGGTGGCCACGTTCGCGGCTTGTGTGGGTGTCACGGCGTTGGGTGTCACAGCCGGTGCTGGTACCACGCTAGGTGTGGCAGGCACGGCCAGGCGCTTGGCGCGCTCGTCCAGTTCCTGACGGGGCGTGCTCTCCACGGTGATGTTGGTGACCGGGCAACGCTGGGCAGCTTCTTCGCCAGCTTGCCAGCTCGCTGCATCCTCTGATGCCTTGTCTTCAGCGCGGCTCAAGCCCAGCGTGGCCACCAGCGCGCCACCGGCGGCCTGGGTGCGGGCATAGGCCAGTTGCAAGTCGGAGTCGGCATTGGCGTAGGCACGCTTGGCCGTGTAGAGCTCGTTCTCGGCGTTCAGCAAGTCCAGCAGGCTGCGTTGACCGATGTCAAACTGCTGACGGTAGGCGTCACGCGCCTTTTCGATGGCCAGCACGTTGCGATCCAGCGCTTGCAGCTGGTCGCGGAGCTTGGTGATGTCGTTGTAAGCGATGGAGATGGTCTGACGCACATCGCGGCATGCCTTGTCGCGCTGGTCGGCTGCCTGGTTGATCAGATCGGCGTACTGGCGCACACGGGCCTGGTCAGAGCCGCCGTTGAACAGGTTCCAGTTCAGGACCAGCTCACCCGTGGCGTCGCGGCGTTGGCCGACGGTGCCATCAAGGTTCTTGCCGAAGGCCGAGCGGGCGCGGGCTTCGAGCTTTGGCTGAAACGCGCTTTCACGGCCCTTGGCAGCCGATTCGACGGAGCGCAGGTTCTCGACCGCAGCACTGATGTTTGGGTTGCGTGCCAGGGCTTGAGCCGTCACGTTGGCACTGCTGCCAGTGGCGCCTTTTTCCAGCACGGCGCGCAGCGGTGCTTGCTGAGCAGCAGGCGCATCGCCCACCACGCGCAGGTAACGTGCAGCCACGTCATGCAGGTTGGCCACTTCGGTGGTCAGGTTGGAATCGGCCAGTGCCAGGCGGGCATTGGCTTGTTCGGAGTCCACGCCACGGCCCACACCGGCCTTAACCTTCGATTGCAGCTGGTCGAAGGCATAGCGGTGCTGAACATAATTGTCTTCGGCCAGCTCGACCAGCTTGCGGTAGCGCAGCACATCAATGTAGGCGCGGCTGGCTTCCAGCGCGGTGTCTTCGGACACGGCGACGAACTCGAAGTAACGCGTCAGGCGCGCATGGCCCAGGCGATCGACTTCGGTCTTGACTGCCAGGCCGTCCCAAAGAACCTGATTGATGCCCAAGGCGACGCCGGCACGGTTGACGCCTAAACCTTGAGGGTTGCGGCCACGGATGTTGTCGTAGCTGCGGCCGCCGTCGGCCGACAGGTTCACGGAGGGCAGGAAGCCACCGCGGGCCACGTCCACTTCGTTGGTCGCTGCACGCAATGCATTGAAGCGCGCCGTGACTTCCGGGTTGTTGGTGATGGCTTTTTGAGCCGCAGCACCCAGGCCGTTGTCAGGCAAAGCAGTTTGTTGAGCCTGAGTAGCCAAGCACATCACGGCCAGGGCAATCGACGTCAAGGTGTTGCGTACTGTTTGATTCATCACTTTTTGGGACTCCTTCAAGGTGTCGTATCGCGAAAAACTGCATCAAGCGCGATTGTCATGAGCACCGTTGACCTTGGGTTGGTGAAACTACGGGATTCTGGCATTGTTTCTCACAACTTGACACGTCCAGTCGGGGGGCGGCTGCCTGGGGCTGAGGGTTAACGCCAGGGCGCAGACGGCTGGCGTATCGGCATCAAGTTGGCGGCGCACAGACCGAAGACCTTTCATGGGCCCACGTTGAGGGCTGGTGAAGCCTTTGCTGTCATGGTTCTTCCTGCTTTATGTGTGAAACGGTTTGCCCGTCCGGGGAAGGATAGGCCTTGACCATGCGGTGGCACAAGCTTGGACCATGGCTGGCCTTGATGTTGGCGGCCTTGTTGCTGCCCAGCAACGCAGTGGACAGCCAGCGTCTCCTTCAGTCGGCCCAGCAAATGGGGCCGGCGGCGGTCACACGCACCCAGGCTCTGCTTCAGGAGATGCAGACCATCCAAGGACAGGACGAGGTAGAGAAGCTCAAAGCGATCAACACCTTTTTCAACCGTCAGATTCAGTTCCGTTCCGACCTGGACACCTGGGGCACGGTGGACTATTGGGCCAGCCCAATGGAGCTGCTCAACCGCGGTCAGGGCGACTGCGAGGACTACGCCATCGGCAAATATTTTTCACTGATCGCCATGGGTGTGATGCCCTCCAAGCTGCGCATGGTTTACGTCCGGGCGCAACTGGGCGGCTCAGTTCAAGCGCACATGGTGTTGGCTTATTACCCGGAACCATCGGCAGAGCCTCTGATTCTTGATAACCTGATCACCGAACTGCGGCCAGCGTCCAGGCGTCCAGATCTGGCCCCTGTTTTCAGTTTCAATGCCGAAGGATTGTGGCAAGGTGTGGGCACGTCTTCAGCCGGTGATCCGGTGGCCAGGTTGTCGCGCTGGCGAGATATCTTGAGCAAAACCAAAGCCGAAGGATGGTGGTGATCATCATGCGGATGCAGGAGTCCCAATGTCGCTGATTCGACAGATCTGGTTGCTGCTGGCGGTGACCTTGCTGATGGCCTTTCTGGGCAGCTTCGGCGTCTGGATGGCTTCTTCGCGCAGCTACCTGGAAACCCAGTTGCGGCTCAAAAATGCCGACAACGCGCAATCGCTGGCCCTGAGCCTGTCCCAGCAAAAGGGTGACATGGCGCTGATGGACCTGGCGGTCTCGGCGCAGTTCGATACCGGTTTTTACAAGCAGATCCGCCTGAAGGATTCGGCCGGGCAGGTCATGTTCAACCACGAGGCTGATGTGGGCGTGAGCACCGAATCGGCCCCCGCCTGGTTCGTGGACCTGGTGCCCATCGAATCGCAGCCGGGCGTGGCCCAGGTGACGGATGGCTGGCGTGCGCTGGGCTCGGTCGAGGTGGTCAGCCATTCAGGTTTTGCGCACCAGCAGCTTTGGCGTGGCAGCATCAAGACGGCGATGTGGCTGGCTTTGCTGGGCATGTTGGCGGGCTTCGTGGCGTCTTTCGGGGTGCGTGGCATCCGGCGTCCGCTCGATGCCACGGTGGGTCAGGCTCAGGCCTTGATGGAGCGCCGCTTCATCACCGTGCCCGAGCCGCGCGTGCCTGAACTCGCCCGATTGACCCAGGCCATGAACATGGTGGTCTCGCGCTTGAAATTCCTGTTCGACGAGCAGGCCGGGCAGGTGGATCAATTGCGCCAGCAGGCGCACTGCGATGCGCTGACAGGCTTGTCGCATCGGCGTCACTTCATGGCGCAACTGCATTCCTCCTTGAACAGCGAAGATGGCTCGTCCACGGGTATGGTCTACCTGATCCGCGTGATGGAGCTGGGGCACCTCAATCGCCACCTCGGTCATCGCCAGACGGACACGCTGTTGCAGACGCTGGCCAAGGTCTTGTTGGAAGTGACCAATGGCATCCCCGGCGCACTGACCGGCCGGCTCAATGGCGGCGATTTCGCCCTCTGCCTGCACGAGGGCACAGTGCCTTTGCCGCTGCCTGAGGATGTGGCTGATGCGCTCAAGCGCATGTTCGCCGAGCAGGCCGTGGTCGGGCAGGCCGTGGTCGGCGCGGTCAAGTGGCTTCGTGGTCAACCCCTGGCCCAGGTGATGGCGGCGGCTGACTCGGCGCTGGCCCGGGCCGAGAGCCGTGGCGGCTTCTCGGTCGAGGTCTCCGACCAGGCATCTGGCAAGGTGCTGTCCATGGGTGAGGACGAATGGCGTCGTCGCCTGAGCAGCGCCCTGGCCGAGCGCCGGACGCAACTGGTGCGCTTCCCCGTGATCGACAAGGCGGGCCAGCTGATCCATCACGAATGCCCGATGCGCCTGCAACTCGATGCCGCCGGGCCTTACGAGGCGGCGGCCACCTGGCTGCCCATGGCACTGCGTTGCGGTCTGCTGTCGCAGATTGACGAGCGCGCTGTGATGATGGCGCTGGAAGACATCGCCAACGACCACACACCGCGTGGCGTGAACCTGGCACCAGCTTCCTTGGCCGACAGCAATTTTGTGCCGCGCTTGCGTGCCTTGCTGCTGGCTGCACCGCTGGCCGCGTCTCAGTTGTGGCTGGAGGTGTCGGAAAGTGCCGCCATTGAGCGCTTCGAGATGGTCCGCGAGTTGTGCAAGCAGTTGCGGCCGCTGGGCGTGCGCATCGGCCTGGAGCATGCGGGCGAGCGCCTCACGCGCATCGAGTTCCTGTTCGAAGCCGGGCTGGATTACGTCAAGCTCGACAGCTCGGTGATTCAGGGCGTGGCGCAGGATGAGGCCCGTCAGGCCTTCGTCACCGGCACGGCCAGCATGCTGCGCAGCCTGGGCTTGGCGGTTTACGCTGAAGGCGTGAGTGATGAGCAGGACCTGGCCCAGTTGTGGCACTGCGGCGTCGATGGTGCGACGGGGCCGGCGGTCAAACTGGCTTGATGGCGACGTGAGGCCTGAGGGTGCGGGCGTCGCGACGAGCCCTTCGATCTTCAAAGAAAGAAGCCGCCTTGGCCAAAACCAGGCGGCTTCTTTGTCGTCAAAGCGTGAGGATGATCAGCGCTCGCGCAGGGCGTAGGACTTGCCTTTGAGGATGGGCTTGAGCAGGTAGGACATCACTGTCTTCTTGCCCGTGAGGATGTCCACCTCGGCCGTCATGCCAGGGATGATGGGCATCTTGGTGTCGAAGTTGGTGCGCGTGGTGCGCACCCGCACGACGTAGAAGGTGTTGACGCCGCGCTCGTCCGTCTGGGTGTCCGGGCTGATGTTGTCCACCACCGCATCCAGCCCCCCATAGATCGAGAAATCGTAGGCCGTGAACTTGACGGTGGCAGCCTGACCCGGGTGGATGAAGGCGATGTCCTTGGGCTGTACCTTGGCCTCAAGCACCAGCACGTCGTCCAGCGGCACGATCTCCAGGATGTCGCGCCCGGCCTGAACCACCCCGCCGACCGTGTTGGCCAGCAGGCGCTGCACGCGGCCACGCACCGGCGATTTCACCGAGGACTTGTCCACCTTGTCGGTCAGGGCCACGGCGCCTTCGTTGATCGAGTTCAATCGGCCCAGGGTCTCGGACAGTTCCTTGCGCGCTTCGTTGCGGAAGGACAGTTCGGTCTCCTGGATCTTGCGGGTGGCCTCCGAGATCGATGCGGAGACGCGGGCGCTTTGCGCGCCAGCCTGCTCGTAATCGCCACGGGCGCGGGTGAGGTCACGCTCCAGCCGCAGGATTTCGACTTCGGACACGGCGCCGGTGGCCAGCAGCGGCTTGGTCTTGCTCAGCTCTTGCTGTGACAGATCAATGCTGCGGGAAACCGATTCACGTTTGGCGCGCACTTCGCTCAGCTCCTGCTGGCGTTGTGCCAGTTGCTGCTGGTTGATGGAGATCAGGTTGTTGAGCTCGGAGCGGCGCGAATCGTAGAGCTGGCGCTCTTCGTCGATCACGTGTTGCTGTTCGTCCGAGTTGGGCTTGGGCGGCGCGAAAGCATTGCCTTCGGCCAGGGCCTTCAGGCGTGCCAGCTTGACGGTGAGCGAGAAGGCCTGCGCTGCGCTTTCCCGCACACCCGAGGTGGCTCGGGTCTCGTCGATCTTGAGCAGCAACTGACCGGCTTCGACGACCTGGCCTTCCTTGACCAGAATCTCTGAGACCACGCCACCATCGAGCGACTGCACGACCTGCAGCTGGCGCGAGGGCACGACTTTGGCGTCCCCTTTGGTGACTTCGTCGACATGCGCCAGCGAGGCCCAGACGATCAGCCCCAGGACGCTGACGCCGGCCACGCGCACCAGGGTTTGCGCCCGGTGGGTGTGCTCCAGCGACATCACGGCATCGGCCTCGACCTCGAAGCCGTGCATGCCCGCCTCCTTGGCGGCAGGCGCCGTGACGCGGGAGCCCGTGATGGCGTCGAGCAACCGGTCGGTCACTGGGGCAATCAGGCGACGGATGGCCTCCAAGATGGCGATGGTGCCTTGGCCAACTTTGAACAGGGGGTTCATGGTGGGGTCCTCCTGCTCAAGCCGCACGGGCGATGCGCCCGGCCGACAAGGCTTGCATGATGCGCTCGCGCGGGCCGTCCGCCACGATCTTGCCCTGGTCGACCACGATGACGCGATCGACGAAAGACAGCATGGAGGTGCGGTGGGTGACCAGCACGACGGTTTTGTCCCGGGTGAACTCGGCCATGCGCTGGGTCACGAAAGCTTCGGTGGAAAAGTCCATGGCGCTGGTCGGCTCGTCCAGCAGCAGGATAGGTGCGTTGTGCAGCACGGCGCGGGCAATGCCCACCCCTTGGCGCTGCCCGCCTGAGAGCAACTCGCCCCGCTCGCCCACGGGCATGTCGAAGCCGGCCGGGTGTCGGTGGATGAAGTCCGACAGCCCCGAGAGTTCGGACGCTGCCACGATGTCTTCGTCGATCGCATGGGGCAGGCCGAAGGTGATGTTCTCGCGCATGGAGCCAAAGAACAAGGTCACATCTTGCGAGACATAACCCAGGTTGCGGCGCACGTCGGCCGGATCGAGTTGTCGCATGTCGATGCCATCGAGCAGCACGGCGCCTTCACTGGCCTGGTACAGGCCCAGGATCAGCTTCTGGATGGTGGTTTTGCCCGAGCCGACCTTGCCGATCAGGGCAACTTTTTCACCCGGGTTGATCTTGAAGCTCAAATCAGTGAGGGCCGAATCCTTGCGGCCCGGGTAGGCAAAATTGACATGGCGGAACTCGATGGCGCCGGTCAATTCCTTGCGCTGGATGAAGTTTTTCCCCTCGGGGCGCTCTACCGGTTTGGCCATGATCGTATTGAGCGATTCGAGCGCGGTGCGGGCACCTTGGTATTGCATCAGCAGGCCGACGATCTGGCCGGCCGGCGCCAATGCCCGGCTGGAGAGCATGTTGGCCGCGATCAGGCCGCCCATGGTCAGCTCCTTCTGGCTGATCAGGTAGACACCAATCAGCACCATGGTCACCGAGACCAGTTGCTGCAGGGTCGAGGTGGTGTACATGGCGCTGGAGGACAGCCCGCGCATCTTGACGTTGATGGTGGCCAGGAATTGGTTGGAGCGCTCCCAGCGGGCCTGGATGATGCCCTCGGCGCCTTGGGCCTTGATGGTCTCGATGCCCGTCAGGCTTTCGACCAGGGTCGCGTTGCGCTGGGCCGAGGCCTGGTAGGTGGTCTGCGACAGCTCGTGCAAGCGGTGCTGCAGCACATAACCCATCACCAGCACGATGGCGAACACCGTGACAGCCGGCAGGATCAGCCAGGGCGAGATCCAGGCGATCACGCCCAGGAACAGGATGGCGAACGGCAGGTCGATCAGCGCCGTGACCGTGCTGGAGGCGATGAAATCGCGCACCTGCTCGAAGCCGCGCAGGTTGGACGCGAAGGAGCCCACCGACTGCGGCCGGTTCTCAAGGCGCATGCCC
The DNA here is from genome assembly GCA_947372535.1 of Burkholderiales bacterium. The sequence goes on along the minus strand of CANBUA010000101.1, from coordinate 2,996 downwards.
AGCACGGCTTCCATCAGCCGGGCCGAGATCTTCACATCGATGCGCGCGCTGGCCTCGTCCACGAAATGGCTGCGCAGCAGGCGCATGAACAGGTCGCTGCCCAGCACCAGCACCACGCCGATGGCCAGGGCCCAGAGGGTCTCGACCGCGTGGTTGGGCACGACCCGGTCGTACACGTTCATCGAGAACATGGGGAAGGCCAGGGCAAAGAGGTTGACCAGCAAGGCCGCCCACAGCACGTCGCGGTAGACAAAACGCTGGGCCAGGATGGCGCCCCAGAACCAATGCTTGCTCTGGGTGGTGCGGACTTCTGGTGTGCGCTCGTCGAACTTGAAATGCGGCCGGGCGAACAGCACCACGCCGGTGTAGCGCGCGTCCATCGCTTCCTGGCTCATGGTGACCGCGCCTTGACCGGTCTCGGGCATCAGCACGCGCCATCCGTTTTTGCCATCACGGCCCAGCAGCACGCAGGCCTGGCTGTCCCTGAGGATGAGGATGGCGGGCAGGGTGAGGGCGTCGATCTTGTCGACCGCGATGCGCTGCACGCGCGCGGCCAGGCCGACACGAGAGGCGGCACGCTCGGCCAGTGTCAGCGTCAGGTTGCCTTTTTCCAACGGCAGGCCGGCCGACAGCGAGGCCCGGGAGGCGCCGATGCCATGCAGGCGGCACACCTCCAGCAGGCAATCGAGCAGCGGATCGGGCGCGATCAGGTCTTCGCGGAGGTGCAGCGGCGGCGCTTTGGGCTCCGGAGGGGCTTGGTTGCTCACGGAGGCGAGGGCGCTGGCGACTTCTCCCCCGGTTGAATCAGGTGCGGTCATGAGTCGGGTCCCGGCCCCTGCACGCAGGGGCATTTCTGTTGATCAGCTGATATCGGCACAGTGCAGGCCAAATTGACCTGAAGTGCGATCGCTGTAAAAGCGTTGAAGGGCCTGTTTGACGGTCCTGAACGCCAGATCGCTCCAGGGAATGTCGGCCTCGGAGAAGAGCTTGACTTCCATGCTCTCGGGGCCTGGGTTGAAGTCGGTGTCCAGCAGACGCGCCCGGTAGAACAAGTGCACTTGGCCCGCGTTCACTACATTGAAGACGCAATAGAGGCCTTGCAACTCAATGCGGGCGCCAGCTTCCTCGTCGGTCTCCCTGCTGGCGCCTTCCGCGGTGGTCTCGCCCAGTTCCATGAAACCGGCGGGCAAGGTCCAGAAACCTTTCCGGGGCTCGATGTTGCGCTTGCACAGCAGCACCTGGTCGCCCCAGACAGGCAAGGTGCCGACCACATTGAGCGGGTTGACATACTGGATGTGGTGGCAAGACGGACAGACCGCCCGTTCGCGGTTGTCATCCTCGGGGATGCGATGTTCGACCGCGGTGCCGCACATAGGGCAGTGTTCGATGCGCCGTGAAAAATGCATGTTTCACAGTGTAGGACACAAGCGGTCTGGCCTAAGGCGTGAAATGCGCCCGGACCTGTGGTGAAAACGATTCCATCACCCTCAGGGCCTGCCCTTGATGGCGGAAGACGGACACCCGTGCCCAACGGGGGGACTGGGTTTTTGGGGCCGCCAGCTTGGGCTGCGCATTGCGCCATTGCCGATCGGCCCGACCTTGTTCTGGGCCGTGCGGGCGCCAGCGGTGCAAATGCAATTGGCCTCGGGACACCCGGGCATGGCTGAACAGCAGTTCAGCCAGCGGCCGCGTGCCCAGCCCCCTGAGCGCGCGCCAGGGGCCGCGCATGGCGGTCAGCGAGGTCACGCTGCGGGCCCACACCAGGGGCTGGCCATCGACCTGGAGGATGATTTCGCGGACATGGCCGCTGACCTGGCCGATGGCAGCGCGCTCAGCGGGCCACAACCTGCGCGTGCCCTGGTATTGCACCTTGACCTCGACCCGGCCCAGTTGTCGCAGCCGGCCCGTGAGCGAGCCGGTGCCCTTGAGCCACCTCAGCATCGCCCGATCGACGGGTTGCACCGGCCAGCGTGGGCGTGCATGGCATCGAACAATCGGGAGGGCTTGGGGGCGCTGTAGCATCGGGGCGCCATCTTACTGACATGGACGCCGCATCACCGTGAACCGCCTTGAATCACCGTCATCACCTCAATGGGCAGACCAGGTCCCCGCGTCGTGGTTGAAGCCGGCGTGGGTGCACGCCGAGCGCCGGGTCAGGGCGCTGATGAGTGATCGGCAGGCCAGTCCCGCGTCGGCTTCGGGCCATGTCCTTGATGACGGTGCCTACGCCGGATTCAACCTGGGCGACCATGTAGGCGATGACCTCGCTGCGGTGCAGGACAGGCGTGAGCGTCTGGCTCAAGCCTTGAATGCCCGCCCGGTCTGGCTCAAGCAGGTGCATGGTCACCGCGTCGTGCGCCTGTCCTGGGACCTTGATCGGCCTGGTCAAGTGTTGATTGACGGGCAGGCCGATGTAGGCCAGGCCATCGAGGCTGATGGCAGTTGGACCACCGAGCCCGGGCTGGTGTGCACCGTGATGGTGGCCGATTGCCTGCCCGTGCTGCTGGTCGGGCCGGATGGTGCAGGCGTGGCGGCCTTGCATGCGGGCTGGCGCGGCTTGTGTGGTGTTGGTCCCAATATGGCGGGGGAGGGCGTGATCGAGGTGGGTGTGGCGCGCTTGTGTGAGGCGCTGGGATGCGCGCCGTCGGCCCTGCAGGCCTGGTTGGGTCCCTGCATTGGCCCTCAGGCCTTCGAGGTGGGCGCCGATGTGCCGGATTCGTTCGACCGCATCGACCAGGTTCATTTCAGGCCCAAGCCGCAGCATCCCGGCAAATGGCTGGCCGATCTGCCGGCGTTGGCTCGGGCGCGTTTGAATCGGCTGGGGGTGGTTCAGGTGTCTGGTGGGCCGTGGTGCACCTTCAGCGAACCGTCAAGGTTCTACTCGTTTCGACGCGAGCCCATCACCGGCCGGCAGGCCGCCATGGTCTGGCTGCGGGCCTGAATCGTCATCCGCAGCGCTCGCCTCGGGCCCGTTGATGTTTTCGGCCTCGGCTGCC